>NZ_JACCQB010000013.1:0-149091 GCF_015712265.1 Burkholderia sp. 9777_1386
GCCACCGCCACCGCCGTTACCATGGCCGCCGCCATTGCCGTGACCGCCGCCGTCACCATGGCCGCCGCCATTGCCGTGACCGCCGCCGTCACCATGGCCGCCACCGTTGCCGTGACCACCGTCACCATGGCCACCACCGTGGCCGTGACCGCCGCCATCACCGTCGCCATCGCCGTGGCCGCCACCATGGCCATGACCACCGCCGTCACCGTCGCCATCGCCGTGGCCGCCACCATGGCCGTGACCACCGCCATCACCATCGCCGCCACCACCGTGCCCACCGCCACCTGAGGTGCCGCCACCTGAAGTGCCACCGCCCGAAGTGCCGCCACCTGAGGTGCCTCCACCGGAATTGCCGCCACCTGAGGTGCCGCCGCCTGAAGTGCCACCGCCCGAAGTGCCTCCGCCCGAGGTGCCGCCACCTGAGGTGCCGCCACCGGAAGTACCACCACCGGAAGTACCACCACCGGAAGTGCCGCCACCCGAACCACCGTTACCCGACGCATTGCCTCCGCGGCCGGTGCCGCTCGTACTGCCTGAAGTTCCACCTGTCGTTCCACCGACACCGGCGGGTCCGACGGCCCCGTTCCCGTTATTTCCGCCGCTACCGGTCCCGTTGCCACTGCCATTACCGCTGCCGCTGCCGCTTCCATTCCCATTACCGCTGCCGCTCGCACCGGCCCCGCTGTTGCCGACGCCCCGGCCGGCATAAACGTGCACCGCGCACGCGGCCGGATTGGCGGCGCACGGCGAGGCATTCTCGACCAGCGTCATGATGGTGTCCGCGCTGGCGTTCGCGGCGGACGCGGTGTCGGGCGTGGTGTTTTGTGCGACGGCATACGAGCAGCAGCACGCAAACGCGGCCGCGGCCAGCAAGGTTGCACGAGGGCGCCGTCCCGCCGCGCGGAACGGTTGTTTCGTCTTATGCATCATGGCCTCCCCATGCGCGCGATGCCTCGTTGCCGCGCGACTATTCACGTGTGGTGCAGGGGGGCTTAAAAGATTCGTTGTCCTATCGTCAGCCGATGACCTCCTGGCCAGCGCTTGACGCTAGCCGCGAACGCGGATCGGCACGCGGGCCCGCCGTGCGCATCCCACTCTGCGAGATTCGTGCCATCGGCCGCGCGGGGCCGTGGCGCAAGGCGGGCGCAGTCGCGTGACCACGCATGCAACGTCGTTGGGGAGGGTTTTGTTTCCGGAATGAAACGTCGGGGCGTCGTTCAGCGCGCCGGCGCGTCGGCCGCGCGCTGCCAGCGGTGAAACAGGATCGACGCGATCCAGCAGACGAGGAACAGCGCGACGATGCCGTAGCCGATCGAGCCGAAGCGTTCGCCGAGCGCATCGAGCGTGTCGCGCACGGGGCCCGTCAGCGACAGCTTATCGGCCAGCAGTCCGGCTGCCTCGATCCCGCCGATCGCCAGCGCGACGGCCGCCGACACGAACGTGATGCTCGCGTTGTAGAGCAGCTTGCGCTGCGGATCGTCCATCGCCCAGCCGTATGCGTGAATCATCAGCACGTTGTCGGTCGAGTCGATCAGCGTCATGCCGGCCGTGAACAGCGCGGGAAACAGCATGACCGTATAGATCGGCAGCCCCTGGCTCGCCTGCGCGGCGGCAATCGCGAGCAGGCCGATTTCGGTTGCAGTATCGAAACCGAGCCCGAACAGCACGCCGACCGGGTACATGTGCCAGCTCTTCGACACGAACCGGAACAGCGGGCGCAGCAGCCGCGATACGAGGCCGGCGGGGCGATGATCATGCGCGCCGTCGTGCGCGGGCGCGGATACGCCGCGATAGCGTCGCCACACGTCGCGCAGGATCATCAGGTTCACGCACGCGAGCACCAGCAGGAACGTGGCCGATACCGCCGTGCCGATCGTGCCGCCGATATCGCGGAACGCATCGAACCGGTCGCGCAGCGCGAACGCGGTCAGCGCGATGCCGAGCGTCGCGGCGATCACGATCGTCGAATGGCCGAGCGAGAAGAACAGGCCGACGCTCACCGGACGCTGGCCGTCCTGCATCAGCTTGCGCGTCGCGACGTCGATCGCGGCGATGTGATCCGCGTCGACCGCGTGACGTAGCCCGAGCCCGTACGCGATCGCCGCGGTGCCGAGCAGCAGCGGATGATCGCGCAGCACCGCGAGCGCCCACAGCCAGACGGCGACGTTCGCGGCGATCAGGCCGGCATAGAGAGTCAGCAGGCGGCGCAGGGCAGGGGTGGGCGGCATCGGGCGGGTTCCATCGGACGAATCGCGATCCATTGTGGCACGCGAAAAAAATGTCCGGCGTGCCGATCAAAAAGCCGCGCACGCCGTGGTGCGCCGGATGAAAAAAAGGCCCGTCCGGAACCGGACGGGCCTTGCGTGCCTGCGACAGCGCGCGGGCGAACGGCGCTTACTTCGTCTTCGCGCTGATCACGCCTTCCGATACGTTGGCCGGCGTTTCCGCGTACTGCTTGAACTCCATCGTGTACGTCGCGCGGCCCTGCGTGGCCGAGCGCAGCGACGTCGAATAGCCGAACATCTCCGCGAGCGGCACTTCGGCGCGCACGAGCTTGCCGCCGCCGCCCGCGATGTCCTCCATCCCCTGCACGATGCCGCGCCGGCTGGACAGGTCGCCCATCACGTTGCCCATGAACTCCTCGGGCGTCTCGACCTCGACGGCCATCATCGGCTCGAGCAGCACCGGCTTCGCCTTGCGCATCGCTTCCTTGAACGCCATCGAGCCGGCCATCCGGAACGCATTTTCGTTCGAGTCGACGTCGTGGTACGAACCGAACGTCAGGTGCACCTTCACGTCGACGACCGGGTAGCCCGCGAGCACGCCGCTCTTCAGCGTCTCGGTGATGCCCTTGTCGACGGCCGGGATGAACTCGCGCGGAATCACGCCGCCCTTGATCTCGTCGAGGAACTCGTAGCCCTTGCCCGGGTTCGGCTCGAGCGTGATCACCGCATGACCGTACTGGCCGCGCCCGCCCGACTGCTTGACGAACTTGCCTTCGACGTCGGCCGCCGTCGTGCGCACCGTTTCGCGATACGCGACCTGCGGCTTGCCGACCGTCGCCTCGACGCCGAACTCGCGCTTCATCCGGTCGACCAGGATTTCGAGGTGGAGCTCGCCCATCCCCGAAATGATCGTCTGGCCGGACTCTTCGTCGGTCTGCACGCGGAACGACGGATCTTCCTGCGCGAGACGGTTCAGCGCGAGGCCCATCTTTTCCTGGTCGGCCTTCGTCTTCGGCTCGACGGCCTGCGAGATCACCGGTTCCGGGAATTCCATCTTTTCCAGGATGATCGGCTTGGCCGGATCGCACAGCGTGTCGCCGGTGGTCGCTTCCTTCAGACCGACGGCCGCCGCGATGTCGCCCGCGCGCACTTCCTTGATTTCCTTGCGCTCGTTCGCGTGCATCTGCAGGATCCGGCCGAGCCGCTCCTTCTTGTCCTTCGTCGCGTTGAGCACCGTGTCGCCCGACTCGACGACGCCCGAATACACGCGGAAGAAGATCAGCTGGCCGACGAACGGGTCGGTCATGATCTTGAACGCGAGCGACGAGAACGGCTCGTCATCGCTCGGATGACGTTCCGCCGGCTTTTCCGGATCGGCGAAGTCGTGGCCGAGGATCGCGGGCACGTCGACCGGCGACGGCAGGTAGTCGATCACCGCGTCGAGCATCGCCTGCACGCCCTTGTTCTTGAACGCGCTGCCGCACAGCATCGGCACGATCTCGTTCGCGATCGTGCGCTTGCGCAGCGCGGCCTTGATCTCGTCCTCGGTCAGCGATTCATGGTCGTGCAGATACTTCTCGAGCAGTTCCTCGCTCGCTTCGGCCGCGGCCTCGACCATCTTCTCGCGCCATTCGTGCGCGAGCTCGACGAGGTTCGCGGGGATGTCCTCGTAGGTGAACTTCACGCCCTGGCTTTCGTCGTCCCACACGATCGCCTTCATCTTCACGAGATCGACGACGCCCTGGAAATGGTCTTCCGCGCCGATCGGAATCTGGATCGGCACGGCGACGCCTTTCAGCCGCTCGCCGATCTGCTTCTGCACGCGGAAGAAGTCGGCGCCGATCCGGTCCATCTTGTTGACGAACGCGATGCGCGGCACCTTGTACTTGTTCGCCTGGCGCCACACGGTTTCCGATTGCGGCTGCACGCCGCCGACCGAGTCGTAGACCATGCACGCACCGTCGAGCACGCGCATCGAGCGCTCGACCTCGATCGTGAAGTCGACGTGCCCGGGCGTATCGATGATGTTGATCCGGTGTTCCGGATAGTTGCCGGCCATGCCCTTCCAGAAGGCGGTGGTCGCCGCCGACGTGATCGTGATGCCGCGTTCCTGCTCCTGCTCCATCCAGTCCATCGTGGCCGCGCCGTCGTGCACTTCACCGATCTTGTGGCTCACGCCGGTGTAAAACAGGATGCGCTCGGTCGTCGTGGTCTTGCCGGCATCGATGTGAGCGCTGATCCCGATATTTCGATAGCGCTCGATGGGGGTTTTGCGGGGCACGTGAACCTCCTGGTGGTTCGGATCGTAAGCGGGCCGTCTGATTGGGTGCCGGCCCGGGCTGGAACTAGCGAGATTTAAAGGATAGCGCTTGTCCGTGGCTTTTGCAGATGCGGGCAGCGGGTGCCGAATCAAGGCGGGCGCCGCCGGCGGGCGAAAAAAAACCGGCGCCCGACGACAAATGACGGGCGGCCGGCTTTCGGTCGGTGCGCGGCGCGGTGCCGCCGCGCGCGCCGGGGCGGTTACTGGGCCCGCGGCAGGCCGTCGAGCTTCATGCCGGGCTTGATGCCCTTCGCGGCGAACCAGCCCTTGCTCATTTCGAGCGCATAGACGCCGTTGTTGCGCGGGCAGTGGTTGTCGGTGGTTTCCGCGCGCATCTCGTCGATGTCGGTGATCGTGCCGTCGGCACGGATGAACGCGATCGACAGCGGAATCAGCGTGTTCTTCATCCAGAAGCAGTGCACGGCGTTCTCGTTGAAGACGAACAGCATGCCTTCGTTCGGCGCGAGCTGCGAACGGTACATCAGCCCCTGTTCGCGGTCGGCGTCGTTCGCGGCGACGGCCGCGTCGATCACGTACATGCCGGCGCGCAGCTTCACGCGCGGGAACTCGCTCGGCTGCTTGGCACCGGACGGCACTTGCGCGCCGGCGGCCTGCATGCCGAGCGCGAGGACGGCGAGCGCGGCGGGAAACACGGCGGCACGCGCAAGGCGGCCGAGCGACGGGCGCAGGGAGAAGTGCACAGCATGGCTCCTGTCTGGAAAACAAGACCCGCATGGTACGCGATGCGCGCCGGCGGGCACAAAAAAGAAAAAGGCAGATCGCCTTGCGGTGATCTGCCTTTCAACGCCGTAAGAACGGCAAGACTGCGTGTTCTTGACTGCGTTATTACAGCTTGCTTACTTAGTTCGAAGCAGCTGCCGGTGCTGCTGCGTCGCTTGCTGCAGCCTTCTTCGATGCCTTGTGGTGCTTCTTGGCAGCGTGGTGCTTCTTGGCAGCGTGCTTGGCCGGTGCCGAAGCAGCTTCTGCTGCTGCCGGAGCAGCTTCCGGAGCCGAAGCTTGTGCGAAAGCAGCCGTTGCGAAGAGGCCAGCGACCAGAGCGGCGATCAGTTTGTTCATGTTGTGTTCCTCAGCTTTAGTTAATTAACCAAATGACCCGGCAATAGGAGTCATGTCGTCTAACGGTGCCATCCACCTTTCGGTTGACAGACGCTTCGAGAAATTTCTCTTTGCGCTGCGGGCGCCGAATCGTATTCGAATAAAACGTCGCTTTCGTGACGCAAACACGGGTTCGGCTGCCAATGCCGGATAGCTAAGGTTGGCATCTGCGTGGTTTAACGCACGATCTCCGCAGGCGGTTGACGAAAAAGATGACGAAAAATTCGCGCGTCCCGGATGCGTCATCCGGCGGGCGCGAAACCGTCCCATGGCGCGCGCGGCGGCAGGGCAATTGTTTCGCCTGGCGCAATGCCGAGCGCGAATATATCGAGTGCGCCGATGCCGACGCGCACGAGGCGCAACGTCGGAAACCCGACGGCTGCCGTCATCCGGCGCACCTGCCGGTTCTTGCCCTCGGTGATCGCCAGCTCGATCCACGTGGTCGGAATCGCGGCGCGGTAGCGGATCGGCGGGTTGCGCGGCCACAGCGTGTCGGGTGGCTCGATGAATTCGGCGCGGCACGGGCGGGTCACGTAGTCGCCGAGGTCGACGCCGCGGGCGAGCGCCTTCAGGTCGGCCGGCCCGGGTGCGCCGTCGACCTGCGCCCAGTAGCGCTTCACCAGTTTGTGGCGCGGCTCCGCGATGCGCGCCTGCAGCGCGCCGTCGTCGGTGAGCAGCAGCAGCCCCTCGCTGTCCGCGTCGAGCCGGCCGGCTGCGTACACGCCGGGCGTTTTGACCCAGTCGCCGAGCGAGGGCCGCGTCTCGTGCGCGGAAAACTGGCAAATCGTGCCGAACGGCTTGTTGAGGGCGATGAGGTTCATGGCAGGGCGCCCGCCCGGCGCACCGCGGGAGGCGGGAGCGGGCGGTCTATGGCAAATGGCGGAATCTTAATGCATAATACGGAACGGCAAGTCCTCTGTCTTATATAAGACATAAGTGAGGTCTTGATACGCAGTGCCGCGGTTCACGCCGAAGTGCCCGGTTGGGGCGCTAGAATAGCGGCTCGCTGTTGCCGTCACGGGGTGGCCATGCCGCGCCCCCGCCGCGCGCGCAGCTTCGACCAGCATCACCTGCTCAGCCACGTCACTGGAGTCGATCATGCCGTATCAGCACATCAAGGTTCCGGAGGGCGGTGACAAGATCACCGTCAACAAGGACTTCTCGCTCAACGTTTCCGATCAGCCGATCATTCCCTATATCGAAGGCGACGGTACGGGCTTCGATATCACGCCGGTCATGATCAAGGTCGTCGACGCGGCGGTCGCGCACGCGTACAAGGGCAAGCGCAAGATCCACTGGATGGAGATCTTCGCGGGCGAGAAGGCGACCAAGGTGTACGGTCCGGACGTGTGGCTGCCGGACGAAACGCTGCAGGTCCTGAAGGAATACGTGGTGTCGATCAAGGGGCCGCTCACGACCCCGGTCGGCGGTGGCATCCGTTCGCTGAACGTCGCGCTGCGCCAGGAGCTCGATCTCTACGTGTGCCTGCGCCCCGTCCAGTACTTCAAGGGCGTGCCGTCGCCGGTGCGCGAACCGCAGAAGATCGACATGGTGATCTTCCGCGAGAACTCGGAAGACATCTACGCGGGCATCGAATGGGCCGCGGGCTCCGAGCAGGCGAAGAAGGTGATCAAGTTCCTGCAGGACGAGATGGGCGTGAAGAAGATCCGTTTCCCGGAAACCTCCGGGATCGGCGTGAAGCCCGTGTCGACGGAAGGCACCGAGCGGCTCGTGCGCAAGGCGATCCAGTACGCGATCGACAACGATCGCAAGTCGGTCACGCTGGTGCACAAGGGCAACATCATGAAGTTCACGGAAGGCCTGTTCCGTGACGCCGGCTACGCGCTCGCGCAGAAGGAATTCGGCGGCGAGCTGATCGACGGCGGCCCGTGGATGCGCGTGAAGAACCCGAAGACGGGTAACGAGATCGTGATCAAGGATTCGATCGCCGACGCGTTCCTGCAGCAGATCCTGCTGCGCCCGGCCGAATACGACGTGATCGCGACGCTGAACCTGAACGGCGACTACATCTCCGATGCGCTGGCCGCGCAGGTCGGCGGCATCGGGATCGCGCCGGGCGCGAACCTGTCGGATTCGGTCGCGATGTTCGAGGCGACGCACGGCACGGCGCCGAAGTACGCGGGCAAGGATTACGTGAACCCGGGTTCCGAGATCCTGTCGGCGGAAATGATGCTGCGCCACCTCGGCTGGACGGAAGCAGCCGACACGATCATCGCCGCGATGGAGAAGTCGATCCTGCAGAAGCGCGTCACGTACGACTTCGCGCGCCTGATGGAAGGCGCGACGCAGGTGTCGTGCTCCGGCTTCGGCGAAGTGTTGATCGAGAACATGTAAGACCCCTTCCGGGGTGGGCCGGCACGTTGCCGGCCGCCCCGGCGCTGACTGCCGGCGCCGGAGCGTTTCGTGGATGGCAGGTTTGTTGGCAGGGCGGTCCGGCATGCGGGCCGCGGCGCCGCGATGCGGCCCGCAAGCCCTGCAAGGTAGAACATGACGGCCCTCGCAACACCTCCGCCGGGCTGAGCCGGCGCACCCCTTTCGCGATCGACCCGGTCGCTCCCCGCCGGTTACCGCCGGCGCTCTTCAGTCCCACCATTACGTAGCAATGCTTTGACCACCATGTCCACTTCGCCCAAGATCATCTACACCCTCACCGACGAAGCGCCGGCGCTCGCGACCTATTCGCTGCTGCCGATCGTCAAGGCCTTCACGCGTTCGTCCGGCGTCGCCGTCGAAACGCGCGACATCTCGCTCGCCGGCCGCATCATCGCGGCATTCGCAGACGTCCTGCCGTCGGAGCAGAAGGGTTCCGACGATCTGGCCGAGCTGGGCCAGCTCACGCTGAAGCCGGAAGCGAACATCATCAAGCTGCCGAACATCAGCGCATCGGTGCCGCAGCTGAAGGCCGCGATCGCCGAACTGCAGGCGCAGGGCTACGCGCTGCCGGCCTATCCGGAAGATCCGTCGACGGACGAAGAGAAGGCCGTCAAGGCGCGCTACGACAAGATCAAGGGCAGCGCGGTGAACCCGGTGCTGCGCGAAGGCAACTCCGACCGCCGCGCGCCGCTGTCGGTCAAGAACTACGCACGCAAGCATCCGCACAAGATGGGCGCGTGGAAGTCCACGTCGAAGGCCCACGTCGCGCACATGAGCGAAGGCGACTTCTACGGCAGCGAGAAGTCGGCGCTGATCGCCGAGGCCGGCAGCGTGAAGATCGAACTCACGACGACCGACGGCGCGAAGAAGGTGCTGAAGGAAAAGACGGCCGTGAAGGCCGGTGAAGTGATCGACGCATCGGTGATGAGCCGCAACGCGCTGCGCAGCTTCATCGAAGCGCAGATCGCCGACGCGAAGGCGCAGGACGTGCTGTTCTCGGTGCACCTGAAGGCGACCATGATGAAGGTCTCGGACCCGATCCTGTTCGGTCACTTCGTGTCGGTGTTCTACCGCGACGCGCTCACGAAGCACGCGGACGTGCTGGCGAAGGCCGGCTTCAATCCGAACAACGGGATCGGCGACCTGTACGCGCGCCTGAAGGACCTGCCGGCCGACACGCGCGAAGCGATCGAGGCCGACGTCAAGGCCGAGTACGCGGTGCGCCCGCGCCTCGCGATGGTCAACTCGGACAAGGGCATCACGAACCTGCACGTGCCGAGCGACGTGATCGTTGATGCATCGATGCCGGCGATGATCCGCGATTCGGGCGGCATGTGGGGCCCGGACGGTCAACTGTACGACGCGAAGGCCGTGATTCCGGACCGCTGCTACGCAGGCGTGTACCAGGCCGTGATCGAGGACTGCAAGCAGCACGGCGCGTTCGATCCGGTCACGATGGGCAGCGTGCCGAACGTCGGCCTGATGGCGCAGGCGGCCGAAGAATACGGTTCGCACGACAAGACGTTCCAGATCCCGGCGGACGGCGTCGTGCGCGTCACCGACGAAGCCGGCAACGTGCTGCTCGAGCACGCGGTCGAGGCGGGCGACATCTGGCGCATGTGCCAGACGAAGGACGCACCGGTGCAGGACTGGGTCAAGCTCGCGGTCAACCGCGCCCGCGCGACCGGCGCCCCGGCCGTGTTCTGGCTCGATCCGGCGCGCGCGCACGATGCGCAGATCATCGCGAAGGTCGAACGCTACCTGAAGGATCACGACACGAACGGCCTCGACATCCGGATCATGACGCCGGTCGACGCCACGCGTTTCTCGCTCGAGCGCATCCGCGCGGGCAAGGACACGATCTCGGTCACCGGCAACGTGCTGCGCGATTACCTGACCGACCTGTTCCCGATCATGGAACTCGGCACCAGCGCGAAGATGCTGTCGATCGTGCCGCTGATGGCCGGCGGCGGGATGTTCGAAACGGGGGCGGGCGGCTCCGCGCCGAAGCACGTGCAGCAGTTCGTCGAGGAAGGCTTCCTGCGCTGGGATTCGCTCGGCGAATTCCTTGCGCTGGCCGCGTCGCTCGAGCACCTCGGCAACGCGTACCAGAACCCGAAGGCGCTCGTGCTCGCGAAGACGCTCGACCAGGCAACCGGCAAGTTCCTGGACGAGAACAAGTCGCCGGCGCGCAAGGTCGGCGGCCTCGACAACCGCGGCAGCCACTTCTACCTGTGCCTGTACTGGGCGCAGGCATTGGCCGAGCAGACCGAGGACGCCGCGCTGAAGGCGCAGTTCGAGGGCGTGGCGAAGGCGCTGTCCGACAACGAAGCGCGCATCCTGGAGGAACTGGCGGCCGCGCAGGGCAAGCCGCAGGCGATCGGCGGCTACTACCGTCCGAACGTCGACCTGACGAGCCAGGCCATGCGCCCGAGCGCGACGCTGAACGGCATCGTCGACGCGGTCGCCTGACGCCGGGCGCGCACTCGCGCGAGCCGATGCGCGTGTCGACGCGGCGCGGTCAGCCGTTCGCCGCCCGACATCCAATGAAAACGCCCCGGTCGCCCGGGGCGTTTTTCGTTGCAGGCGTGCCATTCAGACGTGGACGATTTCCCATTCGGCGATTTCGTGCGGCACTTCGAGCGTCGCGGTGTCGAGTTCGGACAGTTGCTCGCAGTCGCCGCGGGAGATGTGGTCGGCCGCCACTTCGGGGCACGAGAATGCGCCGAGCAGGGCGTTGCCGAACGTCGCTTCCCAGCCGCCGTTACCCGGCAGGATGTAGAACGACCCGAGCGCTGAACCAAAGCGAAATCCCTTCATTTCCGTTCTCCCTTTCTGATGACGAGCGATTCTGTTGTGCCGCCTGCCGGCTCGGCCGGCGGTGGCCCGACTGGCTGCCTGCGCCGCGTTCCGTGTCGGACCGTCGTGGCGAAGCGTCAGTGCATGGAACAAAGTCTACGTCCGCGACCCGCCCGGATGGTGCATGTAGAACGGCTTCTCGAAACAAAAATTCTCTTTTAAAAACAAATAATTATTTCGATCGTTTTGTATTGCGGAACGTTTTTCGGCATCGCGAAACGGGAAATTTGTGCCCTGCACCACGAATTTTTATAACGCAGTGACTTGTTCCGCATCGTGAAAAATCAACGGGTTTGCGGATCGTCGATGCAGCGGGTGGAAACGTGGGGGCGGGCGCAACGCGCATGGGACGGCGGACGAGGAGCGACCGCTGGCGAGGCGCCGCTCGGCGATGCCAAGCGTGGCGCCGCATCCGGCACGGTGGCGATGCTCGCTGCGGCGTATCGCCGCCCGCCCGGCGACGGCGTTTTCCGATCCGGCCCTGCGGTTATGATGACGCGACCGCCGCGGCTGTCGCGCGGCGCTGCATGAACAACGAGGATCGATTGATGAGACGGAGAACTTTCCTGTCGCGTGCCGTCGGTGTCGCGGCCGCATCGCTGTTCGCGCGCACCGCGTGGGCGCAGCATGCCGGTCACGCGGGCATGGCCGGCATGGATGCGATGGACGACATGCCGGGCATGTCGGGGATGTCGGCGCACGCGCAGCACGGCCAGCCCGCGCCGGCCGCGCTGGCGGCCGCCGACGCGCTGCCGGCCGGCGCGCCGCTCGCGACGTTGCGCACGCTGGCCAACGAAAGCCGCGAGCCCGGCACGTTCCGGGCCACGCTGGTTGCTCAACCGGTGGCGCGACCGCTGCTGCACGGCGCGCGGCCGACCTTGTTCTGGCAGTTCGGCGCGGGCACGCAAGGCCCCGTCGTCGGCCCCCTGATCGACGTGCGCGAGGGCGATACGGTCGAGATCAGGTTCGTCAACAAGCTGCCGCAGCCGTCGACGATTCACTGGCACGGCTTGCCTGTGCCGCCCGACCAGGACGGCAATCCGTCCGATCCCGTCGCGCCCGGCGGGTCGCGCGTGTATCGCTTCACGCTGCCGAAGGGCAGCGCCGGTACCTATTGGTACCACCCGCATCCGCACATGATGACCGCCGAGCAGGTGTTCCGCGGGCTGGCGGGCCCGTTCGTCGTGCGCGCCGCGGACGATCCGCTTGCCGGCTGGCCCGAGCGCCACTTGTTCGTGTCGGACCTGAAGCTTGCACGCGACGGCACGATTGCGCCGAACGACATGATGGACTGGATGAACGGCCGTGAAGGCCAGTTCGTGCTGGTCAACGGCGCGCGCCGGCCGCGCATCGACGTCGCGGGTGACGAACGCTGGCGGGTCTGGAACGCGTGCAGCGCGCGCTACCTGCGCATCAAGTTCGACGACGGCCGCGCGTTCGAGCACGTGGGCACCGACGGCGGGTTGTTCGACGCGCCGCGGCGCGTGACGTCGCTGCTGATCGCGCCGGGCGAGCGCGCGGAACTGCTGGTGCGTGCCGGCGACCGCGCGTCGCGCGCGGTGCTGCAGGCGGCCGAGTACGACCGCCGCAAGATGGCGATGTCGCACGACGACGGCCACGGCAGCCTGCCGCCCGATCCGGCGCTGGCGCTGGCCGATGTCGCGTTCGCGCCCGCCGAGGCCCGCGCGCTGCCTGCCACGTTGCGCGCGGTGGCGCCGCTGGGCGAACCGGTGGCGCACAAGACGGTCGCGTTCGGCGAGGAAATGGACATGGACGCGATGATGAAGGGCGCGGCGCACGGCCGGCCGGCGGGCATGCGCTTCACGATCAACGGCGACACCTACGCGCCGCACCGTGCGACGCTGACGAGCCGGCGCGGCGACGTCGAGCGCTGGGAGATCCGCAATACGACGGACATGGACCATCCGTTCCATCTGCACGGCACGCAGTTCCAGGTGATCGAGCGGGCGTCGGCCGGTTCGCGCACGAGCGAACCGTTCCGCGCGTGGCGCGATACCGTGAACGTGCGCAGCGGTGAAACCGTGTCGATTCTGGTCACCCAAGACATGCCCGGCGAGCGCATGTTTCACTGCCACATTCTCGAACACGAGGATCTCGGGATGATGGGGACGCTGAAGGTCGTGTAACGAAGCCGCGAAACTGTTTCACGTGCGGATTCGATATCCGATCTGCATGCGTGACAAGACAATGCGTGTTCAATTATCGGGATTGAACGAAAAGGCCGGCCAATCGATTATCGATTGGCCGGCCACAAAAAAAGAAACCCGGCGCATTTGCGCCGGGTTTCTTCGTCAGATATCCGATGCCTTATACGGCCTGGATGTTCGACGCTTGCTTGCCCTTCGGCCCTTGGACGACGTCAAAGCTCACCTTCTGGCCTTCCTTCAGCGTCTTGAAGCCATTCATGGTGATAGCCGAGAAGTGCGCAAACAGATCCTCACCGCCCTCATCGGGAGTGATGAAACCGAAGCCCTTCGCGTCGTTGAACCACTTAACGATACCAGTTGCCATTTCCTACTTCCCCTGTCACACAGTCGCTGCTACTTACCACGAGCACGCTCGAAAAGCTAAACGACCGGAAAATGCAGCCGTTCCCCCCTCACAAGCTCACCTCGGCCTCTTTCGTTTCGCCAACCGGCAAATTGAAAAAAGTGCCAGCTTGATTGTTGGCGCTCTTTATTGGAGTGTCAAGTGGAATTTTTAGACGTTTAGAGGGTCGTTGTAAAGAACCCATTTTCAGGGTTTTTCCGGCTTTGCTTTGCAGCATGCGGCCAAGCGCGGGGGCTTGAAAAGCCGCATAATCGGCTCATATACCAGGCTCGAGTGACACGCGTTCGAGTCGTCCCGGCTTGTGGGATACTGGATGCGGACACGACGTTCCGGTGCGATTCCCCCTGACGGTTCGTGTTCCGCGCCATGCGTGAAAGCCGGCACCGCAGCCGGCTTTCGTATGGCGCGAAGACGAGCGCGTGTTCCGGGATACCGGGGAGGGCGCCGGCCGGTCGGTCGGGTAATGGCAGGATTGCGGGCCTGTCCGAGTTGTTTAGAATGGGTGTATGGCGATTATCCCGGACAAGCAGGACAGTACCGTCCTGGAACGCAAGCAGCAGAAGCTCAAGCCGCCTTCGATGTACAAGGTGGTGCTGCTCAACGACGACTTCACGCCGATGGAGTTCGTCGTGATGGTGGTCCAGGAGTATTTCAAGAAGGATCGCGAGACGGCCACGCAGATCATGCTGAAGGTCCATCGCGAAGGGCGAGGGGTTTGTGGGGTCTATACGCGGGACATCGCGTCGACCAAGGTTGAGCAAGTCGTTACCCATGCGCGGCAGGCAGGGCATCCGCTGCAGTGCGTGATGGAGGAAGCATGATTGCCCAGGAATTGGAAGTCAGCCTGCACATGGCGTTCATGGAAGCACGCCAGGCGCGCCATGAGTTCATTACGGTCGAGCATCTGCTGCTGGCCCTGCTGGATAATCCGACGGCAGCCGAGGTGTTGCGCGCGTGCGCGGCCAACATCGAGGACCTGCGTCAGAACCTGCGCAATTTCATCCACGACAACACACCTACCGTCCCGGGCACCGACGATGTCGATACCCAGCCGACGCTCGGTTTCCAGCGTGTGATCCAGCGCGCGATCATGCACGTCCAGTCGACGTCGAACGGCAAGAAGGAAGTCACCGGCGCGAACGTGCTGGTCGCGATCTTCGGCGAGAAGGATTCGCACGCCGTGTACTACCTGCAGCAGCAGGGCGTCACGCGCCTCGACGTGGTGAACTTCATTTCGCACGGCATCGCGAAGACGAACAACGGCGAAGCCGCGAAGTCGACCGACGCGAACGCGGAAAGCGAAGACGCGAATGCGCAGAAGGAAACGCCGCTCGCGCAGTTCACGCAGAACCTGAACCAGATGGCGAAGGACGGCCGCATCGATCCGCTGATCGGTCGCGAGCCCGAGGTCGAGCGCGTCGTGCAGGTGCTGTGCCGTCGCCGCAAGAACAACCCGCTGCTCGTCGGCGAAGCCGGCGTCGGCAAGACCGCGATCGCCGAAGGGCTCGCGTATCGGATCACGCGCGGCGAAGTGCCGGACATCCTCGCGAACGCGCAGGTGTACTCGCTCGACATGGGCGCGCTGCTCGCGGGCACCAAGTATCGCGGCGATTTCGAGCAGCGCCTGAAGACGGTGCTCAAAGAGCTGAAGGAGCGCCCGCACGCGATCCTGTTCATCGACGAAATCCATACGCTGATCGGCGCGGGCGCCGCGTCGGGCGGCACGCTCGATGCGTCGAACCTGCTGAAGCCGGCGTTGTCGTCGGGCACGCTCAAGTGCATCGGCGCGACGACGTTCACCGAATATCGCGGCATCTTCGAAAAGGATGCGGCGCTGTCGCGGCGCTTCCAGAAGGTCGACGTGACGGAGCCGAGCGTCGAGCAGACGGTCGCGATCCTGCGCGGGCTGAAGTCGCGCTTCGAGGAGCATCACGGCGTCAAGTATTCGTCGGGCGCCCTGTCGGCCGCGGCCGAGCTGTCGGCACGCTTCATCACCGACCGTCACCTGCCGGACAAGGCGATCGACGTGATCGACGAGGCGGGCGCCGCGCAGCGCATCCTGCCGAAGTCGAAGCAGAAGAAGACGATCGGCAAGAGCGAGATCGAGGAAATCATCTCGAAGATCGCGCGCGTGCCGGCGCAAAGCGTGTCGCAGGACGATCGCAGCAAGCTGCAGACGCTCGACCGCGACCTGAAGAGCGTCGTGTTCGGCCAGGATCCGGCGATCGACGCGCTCGCGGCCTCGATCAAGATGGCGCGTGCGGGCCTCGGCAAGATGGACAAGCCGATCGGCGCGTTCCTGTTCTCCGGCCCGACGGGCGTCGGCAAGACCGAAGTGGCGCGCCAGCTCGCGTTCACGCTCGGCATCGAGCTGATCCGCTTCGACATGTCGGAATACATGGAGCGTCACGCGGTGAGCCGGTTGATCGGCGCGCCGCCGGGCTACGTCGGGTTCGACCAGGGCGGCCTGCTGACCGAAGCCGTCACGAAGAAGCCGCATTGCGTGCTGCTGCTCGACGAAATCGAGAAGGCGCATCCGGACATCTTCAACGTGCTGCTGCAGGTGATGGACCACGGCACGCTGACGGACAACAACGGCCGCAAGGCGGATTTCCGCAACGTCATCATCATCATGACGACGAACGCGGGCGCCGAGTCGATGCAGAAGGCGACGATCGGTTTCACGACGCGCCGCGAAACGGGTGACGAGATGACCGACATCAAGCGCCTGTTCACGCCGGAGTTCCGCAACCGCCTGGATGCGATCATCAGCTTCCGCTCGCTCGATGAGGAGATCATCATGCGCGTGGTCGACAAGTTCCTGATCCAGCTCGAGGAACAGCTGCACGAGAAGAAGGTCGACGCGCTCTTCACCGACGCGTTGCGCAAGCATCTCGCGAAGCACGGCTTCGACCCGCTGATGGGCGCGCGGCCGATGCAGCGGCTGATCCAGGACACGATCCGGCGTGCGCTGGCCGACGAACTGCTGTTCGGCAAGCTCCTCAACGGCGGCCACGTGACGGTCGACGTCGACGAAAGCGACAAGGTGCAGTTGTCGTTCGACAAGCTGGCGAATCCGCCGCACAAGCCGAACGAAGAGACGGTCGAAGTCGAGTAAGCGATAATTCGTTGTTCATGCGAACGGCGCGGGAAGGTCTCCGCGCCGTTTCGTTTTATCCGGCGCCGGCGGCGCGATGGTGGTGCAGGGGAGTGGTAACGCAGTGACACAACAACAACGGTCGTTCGACGCTATCGTCGCGCGCGAACAAGGGTTGCGCCACGCGCTGACGTCGGGGCAGATGGCGATGATCGCGATCGGCGGCGCGATCGGCACGGGGCTGTTCCTCGGCAGCGGGTTCGCGATCGGGCTCGCCGGCCCGAGCGTGCTGGTTTCCTATGCGATCGGCGCGCTGATCGCGCTGGTGCTGATGGGCGCGCTCGCGGAAATGACCGTCGCGCATCCGACGGCCGGCTCGTTCGGCGCGTATGCCGAGCATTACGTCGGCCCGCTCGCGGGCTTCCTGGTGCGCTATGCGTACTGGTTCGCGGTCGTGTTCGCGATCGGCACCGAGATCAGCGCGATCGCGGTGTTCATGAAGTACTGGTTCCCGGCGGTGCCCGGCTGGTACTGGGTGATCGGCTTCTCCGCGCTGCTGATCGCGGTGAACCTCGCGAGCGTCACGCTGTACGGCACGGTCGAATACGCGTTCTCGCTGCTGAAGATCGCGGCGATCGTCGTGTTCATCGTGCTCGGCGCCTATCTCGTGTGGGCGGCGCCGGCCGCGTCGGGCATCGGTTTCGCGAACTACACCGCGCACGGCGGCTTCATGCCGAAGGGACCGTGGGGCACCTGGGTCGCGGTGATCGTCGCGATCTTCAGCTACATGAGCATCGAAGCCGTCGCGATCGCGGCCGGCGAAGCGCGCGATCCGCAGCACGCGGTCACGCGCGCATTCCGCTCGACCGTGTTCCGGCTCGTGCTGTTCTACCTGCTGACGCTGTCGCTGATGCTCGCGATCGTCCCGTGGACGCAGGCCGGCACCGACGAAAGCCCGTTCGTGAAGGTGATGGCCGCGACGCACGTGCCGTATGCGGCCGGCGTGATCAATTTCGTGCTGCTGATCGCGGCGCTGTCGGCGATGAACAGCCAGCTCTACGTGACGACGCGGATGATGTTCAGCCTGTCGCGCGCGCGCCTCGCGCCCGCGGCGTTCGGCCGGCTCGGCGCGAACGGCGTGCCGCGCGCGGCGCTGTGGATCTCGACGAGCGGCGTCGCGGTGGCGGCCGTGCTGGTCGCGGTGGCGCCCGACACCGCGTTCACCGTGATGATGGCGATCGCGATGTTCGGCGCGCTGTTCACGTGGCTGATGATCTTCGTCACGCACTTGCGGTTCCGCTCGCAGTATCGCGGCCCCGCACTCGCATTCCGGATGTGGGGGCACCCGTTCGGCAGCCTGCTCGGCGCGGGGCTCGTCGCGGCGATCCTGCTGACGACCGCCTTCACGCGCGAATTCCGGATGACGATGGTGGTCGGCGTCGTGTTCGTCGTGCTGCTGACGCTCGCCTACGCACTGCATTACCGGCACCAGAACGCGCGCTGACCGCGCCGGGGCGGCCGCCCACGCCGTTCTCCAGTCGCTAAGGTTCCGTTAAGCGAGCGGCGACTACATTCGATCCTGTCTGCAATGCGTGCCGGTCCGCACCGGCACGCCGCTTCCTGCAAAAAGGGGTTCGAATGAACAAACTTCCCGAAATCACGCTCGCGTTCTGGATCATGAAGATCTGTGCGACGACGCTCGGCGAGACCGGCGGCGATCTGCTGTCGATGACGCTGAACGTCGGCTACGCGGTCAGCTCGATCCTGCTGTTCGGTTTCTTTCTCGTGACGCTGGGCGCCCAGCTCAGGACGACGCGCTATCGCCCGGCGATCTACTGGGCGGTGATCGTCGCGACGAGCACGGCCGGCACGACGATGTCCGATTTCATGGATCGCACGCTCGGCCTCGGCTATGCGGCCGGCTCGTCGATCCTCGTCGCGATCCTGCTGGCGATCTTCGCGGTCTGGCGCGTCAGCGGCGAATCGCTGTCGGTCGACCTGATCCGTACACGCAAGGTCGAGCTGCTCTACTGGATCGCGATCCTGTTCTCGAACACGCTCGGTACCGCGCTCGGCGACTTCCTCGCGGACAGCTCGGGGCTCGGCTTCGGCGGCGGCGCATTGCTGATCGGCGGCCTGCTCGCGGCGATCGTGCTCGCGCACTACTTCACGCGCCTCTCCGGCGTGCTGCTGTTCTGGGCCGCGTTCGTGCTCACGCGGCCGTTCGGCGCGACGGTCGGCGACCTGCTGACGAAGCCGGTCGCGAAGGGCGGCCTCGCGCTCGGCACGGTCGGCTCGTCGGTGGTGCTGTCGGGCGTGCTGGTCGCGATGGTCGCCTATGCGAGCATCACGCAGGCGCGGCGTCGCGAACCGGTGCCCGCGCGGATCGCGCAACCAGCCGGCAAGTGACGGGTGCGCGCCAAAGAAAAGGGGCCGCGAGGCCCCTTTTTCGTGCTGCGTGGCTCAGGTTCAGTGGCGGCCGGTGCTGCCGAAGCCGCCTTCGCCGCGATCGCTCTCGGTGAATTCGTCGACGATATTGAACTGCGCCTGCACGACCGGCACGATCACGAGCTGCGCGAGGCGTTCGAACGGGTTCAGCACGAACTCGGTCTGACCGCGGTTCCATGTCGAGACCATCAACTGGCCCTGGTAGTCGGAGTCGATCAGGCCGACGAGGTTGCCGAGCACGATCCCGTGCTTGTGGCCGAGGCCCGAGCGCGGCAGGATCAGCGCCGCATAGCCGGGGTCCGCAAGGTGGATCGCGAGGCCCGTCGGCACGAGCGTGGTCTCGCCCGGCTGCAGCGCGACCGGTGCGTCGAGGCACGCGCGCAGGTCGAGGCCCGCGCTGCCGGTGGTCGCGTAGGCGGGCAGGTAGTCGCGCATGCGCGCGTCGAGGATCTTCAGGTCGAGTTTCATGCGGTCGTCGAATCGGTCGGGAAGGGCGCAGCGGCACGCGCCGCCGCGCGGGTGATCAGATCAGGCGGTTGTCGGGCAGGCGCTTCGCGATTTCCGCGACGAGCGCATGCGCGAGTTCGTCTTTGGGCGCGCGGGGCAGGCGCGTGAGGCCGGCGGCCTCGAACAGCACGACTTCGTTGTCGTCGCGGCCGAACGTCAGCGGGCCGAGGTTGCCGACGAGCAGCGGCACGTTCTTGCGCTTGCGCTTCTCGTCGCCGTGCACGTCGAGGTCGCCGCTTTCGGCCGCGAAGCCGACGCAGAACGGCGCATCGGGCAGCGCCGCGACCGACGCGAGGATGTCGGGATTCTCGACGAACGCGAGCGCCGGCATCTTGCGGTCGGCCGTCTTCTTCATCTTCTGCTCGGCCGGCTGGTCGACGCGCCAGTCGGCGACCGCGGCCACCGCGATGAAGATGTCGGCATCGGCGACCGCATGCATCACCGCGTCGTACATCTGCTGCGCGGTCTGCACGTCCTGGCGGTACACGCCCCACGGCGTGTCGAGCGCGACCGGCCCGGCGACCAGATGGACGTCGGCGCCGGCCTGTTGCGCGGCGCGCGCGAGCGCGAAACCCATCTTGCCGCTGGAGCGGTTCGTCAGGCCGCGCACCGGATCGAGCGGTTCGAACGTCGGGCCGGCCGTGATCAGCACGCGCCGGTGCGCGAGCACCTTCGGCGCGAAGTGCGCGACGATCGCCTCATAGATCGCCTCGGGCTCGAGCATGCGGCCGTCGCCGACTTCGCCGCACGCCTGCGCGCCCGAATCCGGGCCGAGCACCGACACGCCGTCCGCGCGCAGTTGCGCGGCGTTGCGTTGCGTGGCCGGGTTCTGCCACATCTGGCGGTTCATCGCGGGGACGACCAGCAGCGGACAGTCGCGCGCGACGCACAGCGTCGACAGCAGATCGTCCGCGAACCCGTGCGCGAGCTTCGCGAGGAAATCCGTCGACGCGGGCGCGATCACGATCGCGTCGGCTTCGCGCGACAGGTCGATGTGCGCCATGTTGTTGTCGATGCGCGCGTCCCACTGGCTCGTATAGACGGGCCGGCCCGACAGCGCCTGCATCGTGACGGGCGTGATGAACTGGGTGGCGGCGTCGGTCATCGCGACCTGCACGGTCGCGCCGGCCTTCACGAGCAGCCGCGTGAGCTCGGCGATCTTGTAGCAGGCGATGCCGCCCGTCAGGCCGAGAACGAGGTGTTTTCCTGCGAGTTCTGCGTGTGCCAACTCAGGCCTCCTGGGGTCAAACGGAACGGCCGGCGCGAAGCCGGCCGTCGACACGGAGTATGCGCGCTCAGCGCGAACCGCGCACGCGCCGCAGCTCGTCGTAGATCAGCAGCACCGCGCCGATCGTGATCGCGGAATCGGCAAGGTTGAACGCCGGGAAGTGCCACGCGCCGAGATGGAAATCGAGGAAGTCGATCACGTGACCGTAGACCAGCCGGTCGATCACGTTGCCGAGCGCGCCGCCGAGGATCAGCGCGAGCGACACGCTGAACAGCCGCTGGTGGCCGTGGCGCTTCAGCAGGAAGCAGATCACGAGCGTCGCGCCGACGCCGAGCGCGGTGAACGCCCAGCGCTGCCAGCCGCTCGCGGTCGACAGGAAGCCGAACGCGGCGCCGCGGTTGTACACCAGCACGAGGTTGAAGAACGACGTCAGCGCATGCTGCGCGCCGTACGCGAACGTTTTCAGGATCGCGATCTTCGACAGCTGGTCGAACAGGATCACGATCAGCGAAATGCCGAGCCAGGGCGCGAGCGCGCCGCTGGCCGGTTTCGACAGGGTCTTCGCCATATTTACGCAGCGCTCCGGATTTCGCCGTTTTCAAACAGGTTCGAGAAGCAGCGGCCGCACAGCGTCGGATGCTCGGCGTGCGCGCCGACATCTTCGCGGTAGTGCCAGCAGCGCTCGCACTTCTGGTACTTCGACGCGGCCACGTCGACGCTTTCCTGCGCTTCGTCGTCGACCTTGACGACCGTCGCGGCCGACGTGATCAGCACGAACTTCAGGTCGTCGCCGAGGCTCGTCAGCGCGTCGTAGCGCGCGCCGCTCGCATGGACGGTGACTTCGGCCTGCAGCGACGAACCGATGCGGTTCGCGGTGCGCGCTTCCTCGAGCGCCTTCGTCACGTTGCCGCGCACGTCGCGCAGCAGCGCCCACTTGTCGATCAGCGCGGCCGAGCCGGCGACTTCCGGATACGCATAGTAGGTCTCCGTGAAGATCGTGTCGCTCGCCGGCTGGAACACCTTCCACGCTTCTTCCGCCGTGAACGACAGGAACGGCGCGAGCACGCGCAGCAAGCCGTGCGTCAGGTGGTACAGCGCGGTCTGCGCGGAGCGGCGCGCGCGCGAATCGGCGGCGCTCGTGTACAGGCGATCCTTCAGCACGTCGAGGTAGAAGCCGCCGAGGTCTTCCGAGCAGTACGTCTGCAGCTTCGCGACGACCGGGTGGAATTCGTACTTCTCGTAGTGGCCGAGCAGTTCCGTCTGCAGTTGCTGCGAGAACGCGACCGCATAGCGGTCGATCTCGAGCCATTCGTCGACCGGCACCGCGTGCTGCGCGAAGTCGAAGTCCGACAGGTTCGCGAGCAGGAAGCGCAGCGTGTTGCGGATGCGGCGATAGCCTTCGGTCACGCGCTTCAGGATTTCCTCGGAAATCGCGAGCTCGCCCGAGTAGTCGGTCGACGCGATCCACAGGCGGATGATTTCCGCGCCGAGGCGGTTCGCGACTTCATGCGGGTCGATGCCGTTGCCGAGCGACTTGCTCATCTTGCGGCCTTCGCCGTCGACCGTGAAGCCGTGCGTGAGCAGGCCCTTGTACGGCGCGCGGCCATCGATCATCGAGGCCGTCAGCAGCGACGAGTGGAACCAGCCGCGATGCTGGTCCGAGCCTTCGAGGTACAAGTCGGCCGGGAACTGCAGCTGATCCTTGTGCGAGCCGCGCAGCACGTGCCAGTGCGTCGTGCCCGAGTCGAACCACACGTCGAGTGTGTCGCGGTTCTTTTCGTACAGGTTCGCGTCGTCGCCGATCAGCTCGCGCGGGTCGAGCGATTGCCACGCCTCGATACCCGACTGCTCGACGCGCTTCGCGACTTCCTCGAGCAGCTCGAGCGTGCGCGGGTGCAGCTCGCCGGTTTCCTTGTGCACGAAGAACGCCATCGGCACGCCCCACTGGCGCTGGCGCGACAGCGTCCAGTCCGGACGGTTCGCGATCATGCTGAACAGGCGCTGCTTGCCCCACGACGGGTAGAACGCGGTCGCGTCGACGCCTTCGAGCGCCGTTTCGCGCAGCGTCTTGCCGCCGTCTCGCGGCGTCACGTCCATGCCGGCGAACCATTGCGACGTCGCGCGGTAGATGATCGGCGTCTTGTGGCGCCAGCAGTGCATGTAGCTGTGCGTGTACTTCTCGCTGCGCAGCAGCGAGCCGGCCGCGTTCAGCGCGTCGACGATCTTCGGGTTCGCATCCCAGATCGACAGGCCGCCGAACAGCGGCAGCGATTCGATATAGCGGCCGTCGCCCATCACCGGGTTGATGAAGTCGGAATCGGTCATCCCGTGCGCCTTGCACGACATGAAGTCCTCGATACCGTACGCGGGCGACGAGTGCACGACGCCGGTACCGGTGTCGGTCGTCACGTAGTCGCCGAGGTAGACGGGCGCGGTGCGCTTGTAGCCGGGGTGGGCCGATGCGAGCGGGTGGTGGAAGCGCAGGTTCGCGAGCTTCACGCCGGGTGTGGTCGCGATGATGCGGCCCGTCAGCTTGAAGTCGCTCATGCAGGCTTCGACGCGCTCTTCCGCGATGATCAGCAGCCCGCGCTCGGTGTCGACCAGCGCGTAGACGATTTCCGGATGGAGGTTCAGCGCCTGGTTGGCGGGAATCGTCCACGGCGTGGTGGTCCAGATCACGATGCCGCCGTCGGCGCGCGGCAGCGCCGGCAGGCCGAACGCCTGCGCGGTCTTTTCCGGTTCCGCGAACGCGAACATCACGTCGATCGTCGGATCGGTGCGGTCCTTGTACTCGACTTCCGCTTCCGCGAGCGCCGAGCCGCAGTCGAAGCACCAGTTCACCGGCTTCAGCCCGCGGTACACGTAGCCCTTCTCGATGATCTTGCCGAGCGCGCGGATTTCTTCCGCCTCGTTCACGAAGTTCATCGTCTTGTACGGATTCGCCCAGTCGCCGAGCACGCCGAGGCGCTTGAAGCCGACCTTCTGCTTCTCGATCTGCTCGGTCGCGTATGCGCGCGCCTTGCTCATCACTTCGGCCGCCGGCAGCGACTTGCCGAACTGCTTCTCGATCTGGATCTCGATCGGCATCCCGTGGCAATCCCAGCCCGGCACGTACGGCGCGTCGAAGCCGGCCATGTTGCGCGACTTGACGACGATGTCCTTCAGGATCTTGTTGACCGCATGGCCGAGGTGGATGTCGCCGTTCGCATACGGCGGGCCGTCGTGCAGGATGAACTTCGGCCGGCCCTGGCTGGCCGCGCGGATCTTGTCGTAGATGCCGCGCTCTTCCCACTCCTTGACCCACTGCGGCTCGCGCTTGGGCAGGTCGCCACGCATCGGGAACGGCGTGTCGAGCAGGTTGACCGGATACTTGGCCTGCGGTTTCGAATCGGCTTTCTTGTTGCTCATGATGGGATCGCTATCTCAATCGGGGGACGCTCGGGCGTCGTGAATCGGGGATGCGCGCGAGAGGGCGGCGCGAGGGGGGCGGCGCCCGCGCGCCGCCGTCCGGATCAGCTAATTCGGTCGGTAGCCGACGTCGCGAAGCCCGTCGCGCGGCTGCCCGGCGCACGGTCGCGTTCGATGAAGTACGCGCGCGCATTCGCGACGTCCAGCGCGATCGCGCGCGACAGCGCCTCGAGATCGTCGAACTTCGCCTCGTCGCGCAGCTTCTTCAGGAATTCGACACGGATCAGCTTGCCGTACGCATCGCCGTGCCAGTCGAGCAGGTGAACTTCGAGCAGCACGCGGCCCGAATCGTCGACGGTCGGGCGCAGCCCGAGGCTCGCGACGCCCGGCAGTGGCTCGGGGCCGAGGCCGTGCACCTGCACGACGAAGATGCCCGCGAGCGCCGGCCGCTTGTGCGCGATCGGCAGGTTCAGCGTCGGGAAGCCGAGATCGCGGCCGAGCTTCAGCCCGTGCGCGACGTGGCCGCTGATCGCGTAGCCGTGGCCGAGCGCCTGCGCGGCCGCGTCGAGATCGCCCGCGGCGAGCGCCGCGCGCACGCCGGAGCTGGAAATGCGCGTGCCGTCGCTGCCGGCCACCGTGCCCATCTGCTCGACCTCGAAGCCGTGCTGCTCGCCGGCCGCCTTCAGCGTGTCGAAGGTGCCCGCGCGCTTCGCGCCGTAGCAGAAATCGTCGCCGACCATCATCCAGCGCGTATGCAGCCCGTTCACCAGCGTGCGCTCGACGAACGCCTGCGGCGACTGGCTCGCGAAGGTGTGGTTGAAGTGCTCGACGACGACGCGGTCGACACCGTGATCGCGCAGCGCTTCGAGCTTGTCGCGCAGCATCGCGATGCGCGGCGGCGCGCCGGCCGGATTGAAGAATTCGCGCGGGTGCGGCTCGAACGTCATCACGCACACGGGCAGGCCGCGCGCGTCCGCTGCCGCGCGCACGCGCGCGAGCAGGGCCTGGTGGCCGCGATGGACACCGTCGAAGTTGCCGATCGTCAGCGCGCACGGGGCGCGGCTCTCGGCGTTGGGCAGGCCGCGGAAGACTTTCACGATAGCGGATGCAGCGTCGGGGGAATGGGCGGTGGGATGCCGCAAAGCAGAAGATTATAAACGTTCGGGCGGGCCGGCGGCCGAGAAGGCGGGAAACGCGGGGGCGAATGGTAAAATTCGCGGATGAAAAAACTCGTGATCCTGATTTCCGGTCGCGGCAGCAACATGGAGGCCATCGTCCGCGCGTGCGCGCAGGAACGCTGGCCGGCCGAGATTGCCGCCGTGATCGCCAACCGGCCCGATGCGGCCGGACTGGCTTTTGCCGCGTCGCACGGGGTGGCGACGGCGGTGGTCGACCACCGGTCGTTCGACGGCCGCGACAGCTTCGACGCGGCGCTCGCCGCCGAGATCGACCGCTTCTCGCCCGATCTCGTCGTCCTCGCCGGCTTCATGCGCATCCTCACGCCCGCATTCGTCAGACGATACGAGGGCCGGCTGCTGAACATCCATCCGTCGCTGCTGCCGAGCTTCAAGGGCATCCACACGCACCAGCAGGCGCTCGACGCCGGGGTCGCGCTGCATGGCGCGAGCGTGCATTTCGTGATTCCCGAGCTCGACAGCGGGGCGATCGTCGCGCAGGGCGCGGTGCCCGTGCGCGCCGGCGACGACGCGGCCGAGCTCGCGCAGCGCGTGCTGGCGGTCGAGCACGTGCTGTATCCGCGTGCGGTGCGCTGGTTCGTCGACGGGCGGTTGCGCCTCGAGAACGGCCGCGCAGTGGTGGCGCCCGAAGAGGCGCGCTGGATTTTCGCGGACCAACCGCAAACCGAAACGAGTGAGGGCGTATGAAGCTGCACGGATTCCTGATCGGCCAGACCGAGACTTTGCTGGCCGAGGTGCTGAAGTTCGCCGGCCCCGCCGACGCGACGACGAGCCGGTTCTTCCGCGCGCACCCGAAGCTCGGGCATGCGGAGCGCGGCGTGATCGCCGAGGCCGTGTTCGCGGTGCTGCGCCGGAAGATGGAGTTTTCGCACCTGGCCGAGAGCGGCACCGGCACGCCTGCGCGACGCCTCACGCTGCTCGGCCTGATGCAGACGGTCGGCCGCAATGCGCTGAAGCCGTTCCTGTCCGACACCGAGTCCGCGTGGCTCGAGCACGTGTCGAAGATCGATCCGGCGAGCCTGCCGGTGCGCATTCGCACCAACCTGCCCGACTGGATTCACCAGGCGCTGTCGGAGCGTTTCGATGCCGAGGAGCTCGCGCAGCTCGCCGCCGCGCTGAACTACCCGGCGCCGCTCGACCTGCGTGCCAACGCGCAGAAGGCAAGCCGCGACCAGGTGATCGAAGCGCTGCGCGTGAGCGGCATCGATGCGGGCGCGACGCCGTTCGCGCCGTTCGGCGTGCGCGTGGTCGGCAAGCCGGCGCTGACGCGCCTCAAGTTGTTCGAGGAGGGCGCGATCGAGGTCCAGGACGAAGGCAGCCAGCTGCTGTGCTCGCTGGTCGCGCCGCGCCGCGGCGAGATGGTCGTCGATTTCTGCGCGGGCGCGGGCGGCAAGACGCTCGCCCTCGGCGCGATGATGCGCTCGACCGGGCGCCTCTATGCGTTCGACGTGTCGGAGAAGCGTCTCGCGAAGCTGAAGCCGCGCCTCGCACGCAGCGGGCTGTCGAACGTGAACCCGGTGCTGATCGACAGCGAGCACGACGCGAAGATCAAGCGCCTCGCCGGCAAGATCGACCGCGTGCTGGTCGATGCGCCGTGCAGCGGCCTCGGCACGCTGCGTCGCAATCCGGACCTCAAATGGCGCCAGACGCGCACCGCGATCGACGAACTGACGCCGAAGCAGGCGTCGATCCTCGCGAGCGCCGCGCGGCTCGTGAAGAAGGGCGGCCGGCTCGTCTACGCGACCTGCAGCGTGCTGGATGCCGAGAACGAGCGCATCGTCGAACAGTTCCTGGCCGACCATCCGGACTTCGTGCTGGTGCCGGCGCAGAAGGTGCTGGCCGACCAGCGCATCGAGCTCGAGACGGGCGACTATCTGTCGCTGTGGCCGCACCGTCACGCGACCGACGGCTTCTTCGCCGCGGTGCTCGAGCGCCGCGCGGCGCAGTAACGACCGCCCGGACGGACGATGGAGAACCTGCAGAGCCGCCTGCTGTCGCACCGGCTGGCCTCGGTGATTCGCGATTTCCACCAGCCGGTGATGATCTGGCAGGCGGCGATCCTCGTCGGTGCGCTGTGTTTCGCGTGGGTCGCCGCGCGCTTCGTGCACGGCCGGATCGATGCGCGGCGCCGGGCGGCCGGACGCGCGCCGGGCGCGGGCGCGCAAAGCCTCAAGCGCGCGTTGTTTCCGCTGTTCGGCAGCGTGTTCGTCGGCGGTGCGCAGCTCGCGTTCGACCCGTTCATGTCGACGTCGCTGCTGTCGCTCGCGCTCGTGCCGCTGTTCGGCATCGGGCTGATCTACGTGCTGTTCTTCTTCGCGCGGCGCGTGTTCGCGCGTGACGGCCACACGCACGCATGGCTGTCGATCGTCGAGAAGATCGTGTCGACCGTCGTGTGGGCCGCGATGGTGATGACCGTGCTCGGCATCCAGCGCGACGTGCTCGGCTGGCTCGACAGCGTGCAGTTCCGCGTCGCGACCGCGCACCTCACGCTGCTGTCGGTGATTTCCGGCGCGCTGTGGGTGTGCGTGACGCTGATGGTCGCGATGTGGCTCGGCTCGGTGCTCGAGGATCGCCTGTCGCGCGCGAGCACGCTCGACGCGAACCTGAAGGTCGTGCTGTCGCGGGTCGGCCGCGCGCTGCTCGTGTTCGCGGCGATCCTGATCGGGCTGTCGCTCGTCGGCATCGACGTGACGGTGCTCGGCGTGTTCGGCGGCGCGGTCGGCGTCGGCCTCGGGTTCGGGCTGCAGAAGATCGCCAGCAACTACGTGTCGGGCTTCATCATCCTGCTCGACCGCTCGCTGCGGCTCGGCGATGCGATCAGCGTCGGCGGGCTGCAGGGCGTGGTCACCCAGATCCGCACGCGCTACACGGTCGTGCGCGGCCTCGACGGCAACGAGACGCTGATCCCGAACGAGAAGCTGATCACCGACGTCGTGCAGAACCAGTCGTCGTACCTGACGCGCGGCTATGCGAAGGTGGCGGTGCAGGTGGCGTACACGAGCGACGTCGAGCAGGCGCTCGCGTTGCTCGCCGACGCGGCGAAGGACGTGCCGCGCGTGCTGGCCGAGCCGGCGCCCACCCCGTACCTCGTGAGTTTCGGCGCGGACGGGATCGACCTGGAGCTCGGCTTCTGGATCGAGGATTCGGCGAAGGGCACGTCGGGCGTGCGTTCGAGCGTGAACCGCAACATCTGGCGGCTCTTCAGCGAGCACGGGATTTCGATTCCGTTTCCGCAGCGCGAAGTGCGCGTGGTCGGGTTGCCGGACGGCTTCGCCGCGGCCGGCGTGGCGGCCGGGCACGATTCGGCCGCCGCCAACGGTGCGCTGGACGGGCGCGCGCCGGCCGCGTAGCGGGTGCGGGCGGTCAATCGTACCGATTCCGCGGTCGGAACCGGATCGCGGGCCTTTCCCAGTCCGGCCGTGGACCGCGCGGATTGCGTCAGGGCAAGAAAATATTCATTTTTTACAAAGACTTGGAACGGTTGAAGTAAAATTCTGGTCTACACGCGGTATGCTTTCATTCTTCTGACGCCGGTGCGGCGTCGCTCTCATCACAGGTAACTGCCTTGTTGAATTCCCTGCTCGATTTTCTTTCCCACGGGCTCCTGCATTTTTCGTGGTGGCAGGTCGCGCTGTTCGCGCTCGCCGTCACGCACGTCACGATCATCGGTGTGACGGTCTACCTGCATCGCTGCCAGGCGCACCGCGCGCTGGAGCTGCATCCGATCGCGAGCCACTTCTTCCGTCTCTGGCTGTGGATGACCACCGGCATGCTGACCGGCCAGTGGGCCGCGATTCACCGCAAGCACCATGCGAAGTGCGAGACCGAGGAAGATCCGCACAGCCCGCAGACGCGCGGCATCTGGAAGGTGTTCCTCGAGGGCGCCGAGCTGTATCGCGCGGAAGCGAAGAACGAAGAGACGATGCGCAAGTTCAGCCACGGCACGCCGAACGACTGGATCGAACGCAACCTCTACTCGAAGTACCCGATCCTCGGTGTGAGCCTGATGATGGTGATCGACGTCGCGCTGTTCGGCGTGCTCGGCCTGACCGTCTGGGCCGTGCAGATGGTGTGGATCCCGTTCTGGGCGGCCGGTGTCGTCAACGGCTTCGGTCACTTCTGGGGCTATCGCAACTTCAACTCGGCCGACGCGAGCACGAACCTGTTCCCGTGGGGCATCGTGATCGGCGGCGAAGAGCTGCACAACAACCACCACACGTTCGCGACGTCGGCGAAGCTGTCGAACAAGTGGTACGAGTTCGACATCGGCTGGATGTACATCCGCATCATGTCGGCCTTCGGTCTCGCGAAGGTGAAGAAGGTCGCGCCGACGCCGCGCCTGAACAAGCCGAAGACGGTGCTCGATCAGGAAACGCTGCAGGCCGTGCTGTCGAACCGTTACGAAGTGATGGCGAGCTACGGCAAGGCCGTGAAGCGTGCGTACCGCCAGGAGCTCGCGCACCTGAAGGAACTCGGTTCGAGCGAGAAGTACCAGTTGATGCGCGGTGCCCGCAAGTGGTTCCACAAGGACGCCGACGGTCTCGACGAGCCGCAGAAGAAGCTGCTGCCAGAAATCTTCGCGAACAGCCAGAAGCTGCATACGTACTTCCAGCTGCGCCAGGATCTGGCCGCGATCTGGGATCGTTCGACCGCGTCGCGCGAACAGCTTCTCGCGCAATTGCAGGATTGGTGTCATCGCGCAGAACAAAGCGGCATCAAGGCGCTGCAGGAATTCGCGACGCGCCTGCGTCGCTACGCCTGATTCGAAATCGATTAGAATCTCAGGACGTCACAAACCCCGCGTTGGCGGGGTTTTTTCATTTGGGCCGCCGGTTTGTGAAGCGCGTCGGCGGGCCGGGATTTGTCTGACGCTTGGGGTCGTGGCGGGTGGTGTCCCGGGGCGAATGAAAGGGATGGGATCGGGGCAGGCGCGAACGCGCCAACGCCGATCGACCGCGTAGCATGGGATCAGGGTAAGCGCTCAAGCGCCAACGCTGATCGACAGGAGATATGGAGATGCAATCGACGATCAAACCCGTCGAGTACGACCGGCCCGTCGCAGCCGGGACCGTGTGCGGCGTGGGGCAGGCATGGGCCAAGGTGCCCGATGCGCCGTCCGCCGAGGAACGCGCTGCGCTGAAAGCACGCATCAAGGCGTTGCTTGCCCGTGAAAAGGCCGTGCTGGTCGCCCACTACTACGTGGACGCCGAACTGCAGGAACTGGCCGACGAAACGGGCGGCTGCGTGGCGGATTCGCTCGAAATGGCCCGCTTCGGCCGCGATCACGACGCGCAGACGCTGGTCGTCGCCGGCGTGCGCTTCATGGGCGAAACCGCGAAGATCCTGAGCCCGAACAAACGGATCCTGATGCCCGATCTCGACGCGACCTGCTCGCTCGACCTCGGCTGCCCGGTCGACGAATTCTCGGCGTTCTGCGATGCGCATCCCGACCGTACCGTCGTCGTCTACGCGAACACCAGCGCGGCCGTGAAGGCGCGCGCGGACTGGATGGTCACGTCGTCGATCGGCCTCGAGATCGTGGCCGACCTGCACGCGCGCGGCGAAAAGATCATCTGGGCGCCGGACCGCCATCTCGGCAGCTACATCCAGAAGAAAACCGGCGCGGACATGCTGCTGTGGCAGGGCTCGTGCCTCGTCCACGACGAGTTCAAGGGCATCGAGCTCGACCTGCTGCGCGCCGAATATCCGGACGCGAAGGTGCTCGTCCATCCCGAGTCGCCGGAAAACGTCGTGGCGCAGGCCGATGTCGTCGGCTCGACCACGCAGCTGATCGACGCGGCCGTCAAGTTCGACGCGACCCGCTTCATCGTCGCGACCGATCTCGGCATCCTGCACAAGATGCAGCTTGCCGCGCCCGGCAAGACCTTCATCGCCGCGCCGACGGCCGGCAACAGCGCGACCTGCAAGAGCTGCGCGCATTGCCCGTGGATGGCGATGAACGGCCTCGCGAACCTCGCCGACGTGCTCGAACGCGGTCACAACGAGATCTTCGTCGATCCCGCGATCGGCGAGCGCGCGCGTCTGCCGATCGACCGGATGCTCGAATTCGCGGCTGCGCACAAGAAGCGCGTGCAGGCGAGCGGCGACCTGCAGCGCGACCAGCAATTGTTCGCGAACGTGGGGGCCGCATGAGCAACGCCGTATCCCCGCTGTTCGACGCCGTCCGCGCGCAGTACGGCGCGGCATTCGACGAAGCGATCGCGCGCAACGTGGCCGATGCGATCGCCGAAGACGTCGGTGCCGGCGACCAGACCGGGCGGCTCGTGCCGGCCGGCGAGCACCGCCGCGCGCGGATCATCGTGCGCGAGGAAGCGGTGCTGTGCGGCGTACCGTGGTTCGAGGCCGTGATCGGACGGATCGATCCGTCGATCGTCGTGCGCTGGCGCTATCGCGAAGGCGGCCGGATGACGGCCGATTCGACCGTCTGCGAACTCGAAGGGCCGGCACGCGCGCTGCTGACGGCCGAGCGCAACGGGCTGAACTTCCTGCAGTTGCTGTCGGGCGTCGCGACGGCGACGCGCCGTTACGTCGACCGCGTCGAAGGCACGCGCGCGAAGATCCTCGATACGCGCAAGACGTTGCCGGGGCTGCGGCTCGCGCAGAAGTATGCGGTCCGGGTCGGCGGCGGCGAGAACCAGCGTCTCGCGCTGTACGACGGCATCCTGATCAAGGAGAACCACATCGCGGCGGCAGGCGGTGTCGGCGAGGCGCTCGATGCGGCGTTCGCGCTGAAATCGGGCGTGCCCGTGCAGGTCGAAGTCGAGACGCTCGCGCAGCTCGACACGGCGCTCGCGCACGGGGCGCAGTCGGTGCTGCTCGACAACTTCACGCTCGACATGATGCGCGAAGCGGTGCGCGTGGCGGATGGCAAGGCCGTGCTCGAAGTCTCGGGCGGCGTCAATTTCGAGACGGTCCGCACGTTCGCGGAGACGGGCGTCGATCGCATCTCGATCGGCGCGCTGACGAAGGATGTGCGGGCGACCGATTATTCGATGCGGATCGTCGACTGACCGAACATCATCCGATCAGACAAAAAGCCGTTGGCGCGCAAGCGCCAACGGCTTTTTTCTTGTGCTGCCGCGGCCGCGGAAGGGCGGCGCGCCGCTCAGCGGCGCACGCGCGGCGTGAGCACGCTCGGCAATGCTTTCGGCAGCGTATGCGGCCAGTCGCGGCTGTAGTGCAGCCCGCGGCTTTCGCGGCGCGAGTGCGCGCTTTTCACGATCAGCGTTGCCACGTCGACGAGGTTGCGCAGTTCGAGCAGATCGCGCGTCACGCGGAAGTTCGCGTAGTACTCGTGGATCTCGTCGCGCAGCAGCGACAGGCGATGTTTCGCGCGCTCGAGGCGCTTGTCGGTGCGCACGATGCCGACGTAGTTCCACATCAGGCGGCGCAGTTCGTCCCAGTTGTGGGCCACGACGACTTCCTCGTCCGCGTCCGACACGCGGCTTTCGTCCCACGCGGGCAGCGCGGCCGGCGTGTCGGCGTCGAAGCCGGCCGCCTCGATCGCCTCGGCTGCCGCGCGGCCGATCACCAGACATTCGAGCAGCGAGTTGCTCGCGAGCCGGTTCGCGCCGTGCAGCCCCGTGTACGAGGTTTCGCCGACCGCGTACAGGCCGGCGAGGTCGGTGCGTCCGGCGAGATCGGTGACGACCCCGCCGCACGTATAGTGCGCGGCCGGCACGACCGGGATCGGTTCTTTCGCGATGTCGATGCCGAATTCGAGGCAGCGCGCATGGATCGTCGGGAAATGTTCGCGCAGGAACGCTTCCGGCTGATGGCTGATGTCGAGATACACGCAGTCGATCCCGCGCTTCTTGATCTCGAAGTCGATCGCGCGCGCGACGATGTCGCGCGGCGCGAGTTCGGCGCGCGGATCGTGCGACGGCATGAAGCGCGTGCCGTCAGGCAGCTTCAGCAGGCCGCCTTCGCCGCGCACGGCTTCCGAAATCAGGAACGATTTTGCGTACGGATGGAACAGGCAGGTCGGGTGGAACTGGATGAATTCCATGTTCGACACGCGGCAGCCGGCACGCCACGCCATCGCGATGCCGTCGCCGGTCGCGGTGTCGGGGTTCGTCGTGTACAGGTAGACCTTGCCGGCGCCGCCGGTGGCGAGCACCGTGTGCGGCGCCTCGATCGTGATCGTGCGGTCGTTGTCGACGTCGAGTGCATACAGGCCGTGGCAGCGGCGGCCGGGCAGGCCGAGCCGATCCGACGTGATCAGGTCGATCGCGTGATGATTTTCGAAGAACGTGATGTTCGGATGCTGGCGCGCGCGCGCCGACAGCGTCGCGAGCACCGCATGGCCGGTCGCATCGGCCGCATGGATGATCCGGCGATGGCTGTGGCCGCCTTCGCGCGTCAGGTGAAAGCCGAGTTCGGCCGCGTCGTCCTTCGTGAACGGCACGCCTTGCGAGATCAGCCATTCGATGGCTTCGCGGCCGTGCTCGACGATGTAGCGCGTCGCGCCTTCGTCGCAGAGGCCGCCACCGGCGACCAGCGTGTCGTCGACGTGGTTCTCGATGCTGTCCGCCGAGTCGAGGACCGCCGCGATGCCGCCCTGCGCGTTATCGCTCGCCCCCTCCATCATCGAACGTTTCGCGATCAGCGCGACACGTCGCGTGCTGGCCAGATTGAGTGCGACCGACAGCCCTGCCAGGCCGCTGCCGACGATCGCCACGTCGAATTTCATGCTGCATCTCCATCGTTACGCTTTTGATCTTGCGTTCCGTCGACCGCGGCCGCGGAAAGGGGAGAGCATACCGCGTCGGGCTCACGCGTGCGCGCAAAAACCGCGCAAAACAAAAAGCCCCGCATGTGCGGGGCTTTTCGGTCGCCGTCAGGCTGGCAGAAACCGGAGATTACTTGATCTTGGTTTCTTTGTATTCAACGTGCTTGCGGACGACGGGATCGAACTTCTTGATCGCCATCTTTTCCGGCATGTTGCGCTTGTTCTTCGTGGTCGTGTAGAAGTGACCCGTACCAGCGGTCGACTCGAGCTTGATCTTGTCGCGGGCGCCTTTTGCCATGATTGTGCTCCTTGGGCTTAGGCTTCGCCGCGTGCGCGCAGGTCAGCGAGCACGGAATCGATGCCGTTCTTGTCGATCAGGCGCAGGCCGGCGTTCGAGACGCGCAGGCGCACCCAGCGGTTTTCGCTCTCAACCCAGAACCGGCGGTTCTGCAGGTTCGGGAGGAAGCGACGCTTCGTCTTGTTGTTGGCGTGGGAAACGTTGTTGCCGCTCATCGGCGCTTTCCCAGTTACTTGGCATACGCGTGCCATGAGAGCACTCCTAATACGCTAAATTCGGGGTTCGATCGCCGGTGAAGGTTCCATCGCACCGCCACGTGATCCATGGCTGCACTCAGAACGCCGTAGCCCTTACAGACAAGGCCCTTCGATGGCTAGAACTGGTTGGAAAAAAGACAGACGACGATTCTAGCAGAAAAAGTTCAGAAAAATCAAACCCAATTTCGCTTCGTCGTTGCGGCGCCCTGGGACGGGCCGCCGCGCCACAGTCTACAGCCAACCGGCCCGCGCGAACGAGAAAGTATCGCTGACCCCGACGACGACGTGATCGAGCAGCCGCACGTCGACGAGCTCGAGCGCGTCTTTCAGCACGCGGGTCAGGCGGCGGTCTTCCGCGCTCGGCTGTACCGCGCCCGACGGATGATTGTGCGCGACGATCAGCGCCGCGGCGTTGTGCTTCATCGCGCGGCGCACGATCTCGCGCGGATAGACGGCCATGCGGGTGAGCGAGCCGCGCGCGATTTCCTCCATGTCGATCAGACGGTTGCGCGCATCCAGATAGACCGCGATGAACACTTCGTACTGGCGCGTGCCGATCTTCAGTCGCAAGCAATCCTCGACCGCGCCGGGCGAGTCGATCGGCATCCGTTCTTCCGCTTTCTCCACCAGCATGCGCCGCGCGATCTCGGTGACCGCGACGAGCCGCGCGGAGCGTGCGGGGCCGATGCCGGGGTACGCCTCGAAATCGTCGGCGCTCGCTTCGAGCAGCCCGCGCAACGTGCCGAACTGCTCGACCAGTGCGCGGGCGGTGACGAAGACGTCGTGACCGGGCTTGCCGGTGCCGAGCAGCAGCGCGATCAGCTCGTCGTCGGTCAGCGCGGCCGGCCCGCGCTCCAGCAATCGCTCGCGTGGCCGCTCGGGCCGCCAGTCGCCCGGGCGGCGCCTGCGCCGGTTGATCGGGATCACGCGGCCGGGCGGATCGGCCGGCGTGTCGGCGGTGTCGCGGCATTCGGCCGGCGGCACGATGAGGCAGGGTGACAGCATGGTCGGAACTCCATTGGCGGCGGGCGGCGTGCGCAACGTCGTCGCACTTTCCGCCTTGCACGCTCAGGTGACTTACAATATTGGCTTTGCGCCGGGCCATTCGGCCGTAGCGGGCGCCGACTGAACGAGTAATTCATGAGCCTCATCGATCTATCCGAAGTGAAGCCCGGTTCCCACGTCACGTTGCATTACCGGCTGGCACTGGCCGACGGCGCCGACATCGTCAACACCTTTTCGGACAAGCCGGCCACGCTGTTGCTGGGCGCGGGGCAACTGGCGCCGTCGCTGGAACAGATTCTGCTCGGGCTCCGGGTCGGCGACCATTCGACTTTTCAGCTAGCCCCCGATCAGGGGTTCGGCCCCCGCAATCCCGACATGCTCCAGCGCGTGACGCTGTCGACGCTGCGCGAGAACGGGATGGTCGGCGACGATTTCACGCCGGGCGAACTCATCGAGTTCAACGCACCGGATGGCGGTCGCTACGCGGGGGTGCTGAAGGAAGTCAGCGAGACCTCGGCGCTGTTCGACTTCAATCATCCGCTCGCGGGCCAGGCGCTCACGTTCGAAGTGAAAATCATCGGAATCCTGTAATCATGAGTACCACCGATACGCTGTCCGGGCAGACCGTCGCCGCCGACGCCGAAATCCTGCTGGCCCAGCCGCGCGGTTTCTGCGCGGGTGTCGATCGCGCGATCGAGATCGTCGAGCGCGCCATCGCGATGCACGGTGCGCCGATCTACGTGCGTCACGAAATCGTCCACAACAAGTACGTGGTCGAGGATCTGAAGAAGAAGGGCGCGATCTTCGTCGAGGAACTCGAGGAAGTGCCGGCCGGCAACACTGTGATCTTCAGTGCGCACGGCGTGTCGAAGGCCGTGCGCGACGAGGCCGACGTGCGCGGGCTGCGCATTTACGACGCTACCTGCCCGCTCGTCACGAAGGTGCACGTCGAAGTGGCGAAGATGCGCCAGGACGGCGTCGACATCGTGATGATCGGCCACAAGGGCCATCCCGAAGTCGAAGGCACGATGGGCCAGGTCGAGCGTGGCATGCACCTCGTCGAAAGTGTGGAGGACGTGCAGAAGCTCGAGCTCGCCGATCCCGAGCGCATCGCGCTCGTCACGCAGACGACGCTGTCCGTCGACGACGCGGCCGAGATCATCGGCGCGCTGAAGGCGAAGTATCCGAAGATCCGCGAGCCGAAGAAGCAGGACATCTGCTACGCGACGCAGAACCGCCAGGACGCGGTGAAGTTCATGGCGCCGCAATGCGATGTCGTGATCGTGGTCGGTAGTCCGAACAGCTCGAACTCGAGCCGGCTGCGCGAAGTGGCCGAGAAGCGCGGCGTGGCCGCGTACATGGTCGATGCACCGGACCAGATCGATCCGGCGTGGGTCGCCGGCAAGCGCCGCATCGGCGTGACGGCCGGCGCGTCGGCGCCCGAGGTGCTCGCCCAGGCCGTGATCGCGCGGCTGCGCGAGCTCGGCGTGCGCAACGTCCGCGCACTCGACGGCATCGAGGAAAACGTGTCGTTTCCGCTGCCGCGCGGGTTGAACCTGCCGCCCGCCGCCTGATTGCCGCATCGCACCCGCGGAACACCGAAGCGCGCCTCCCGGCGCGCTTTTTTTTGGTGTCTCGAAATTGTAATCGCAACCATTATTCCCAATGATGGTGCAACCCGGTTGCTCCCGCCTCATCCAATCGTTTCTCAAAATTGGTTGCAATGCAGGAAAACCCCATCGAATCAGGATTATTGGCGTCCTATAAATGGAGTTACAATGCGCCCGTTTTCAAGCCGGAATGGCTTTGAAATCGGGTTTTGGCAAGGCGCGGGAGACCATTCAATGCATGTGAAGTTGGCTTACGCCGTGTCCGTCGCCGCACCGGTTGCAATGCTTGCCGGCTGCAGCAAAAAGAGCGACGACGGGGCGGGCAGGGACGCTGCGGTAATCGCGGCATCATCGGCCAGCGGCGTGCGCGTCGCCGGAGCCGGACGTGCGGCGCCATCGGCGCGCCGTATCGCGCAACTGGGCAGGGACAAGGAAAACGGGGCAGGTTTGACGATCGAGGACATCAACGCGCTTGGCCTGACGACGGGCCGGGCAGCGGGCATGCAGACTGCGTCGCGGCAAGCCGCCGGTCGACGGATGCCGGACGATCGCGGCGTTGCCGGCAGCGTGCCGAAGCCACTGTCCCCCCTTCAATTCGATTCGACGAAACAGCGCGCCGCCGCGACCGACCGTGTCGTGACGCGCAGTCTGGTTCGTACGATGGATTCCGATGCAGTCCTGACGAAAGTCGGGCGCGACTGCCGCAACGCCCTGCCGGGCGACGCGGCGCGGAATCCGATCCGTCCGGGCGCGCTGCTTGCGCGGCGCCGGACGGGCCAAGGCACGGATGCCGGGAAACCGGACGACGGCCGTCTCGGCATGCTGCCCCACGACTTCAAGGAGGCCACGAACACCGTCCTCGATGTCGTGACGATTTAGCGACGGGACTCATGACGGCACCGGAACAGTGCGGTGCCGTTTTTGTATCCGCTCCGGCGGCAGGTCCGGCCGTACAGGCCGGGCGGCGCGCGCCGGGACGATCCACCCTTACCGGTATCGACTAGTACCCGCAGTGTCGCCGAGAAGGCGCGATTCCTCGCTTACCCGCGGGGCGCAACGTCCTCCGGCAGCACGGGCCAAGGAGCTTTAAATGGATATTTTCGTCCAGCAGGTTCTCAACGGGCTGGTGCTCGGCAGTGTGTACGCCATCATCGCGTTGGGATACACGATGGTGTACGGCATTCTCGGCATCATCAACTTCGCGCACGGCGACGTGCTGATGATCGGCGCGATGGTTGCGCTGTCGGCCATCACCGTGCTGCAGAACCACTTTCCCGGACTCGGCAACGTCGCGACGCTGACGATCGGCCTGGGCATCGCCGCGGTCGTCTGTGCGTTCGTCGGCTTCACGATCGAACGCGTCGCGTACCGGCCGCTGCGCCGCGCGCCGCGTCTCGCGCCGCTGATCACCGCGATCGGCGTGTCGATCCTGCTGCAGACGGCTGCGATGATCATCTGGTCGCGCAACCCGCTGCCGTTCCCGCAATTGCTGCCGACCGACCCGATCAACGTGATCAAGGCGACCGACACGACGCCCGGCGCCGTGATCTCGGTCACGGAAATCGTGATCATCGCGGTCGCGTTCATCGTGATGGGCGGCCTGCTGCTGCTCGTGCACAAGACCAAGCTCGGCCGCGCGATGCGCGCGATCGCCGAAAGCCCGAATACGGCAAGCCTGATGGGCGTGAACCCGAACTTCGTGATCTCGGCGACGTTCATGATCGGCTCCGCGCTCGCCGCGCTGGCCGGCGTGATGATCGCGTCCGAATACGGCAACGTGCACTTCTACATGGGCTTCATCCCCGGCATGAAGGCGTTTACCGCGGCGGTGCTCGGCGGGATCGGCAACCTCGGCGGCGCGATGGTCGGCGGCGTGCTGCTCGGCCTGATCGAGCAGCTCGGGGCCGGCTACATCGGCAACCTCACGGGTGGCGTATTCGGCAGCAACTACCAGGACGTGTTCGCCTTCATCGTGCTGATCATCGTGCTGGTGTTCCGTCCGTCGGGCCTGCTGGGCGAACGTGTCGCGGACCGCGCGTAACGGAAGGGGAGCAAACAACATGACATCCATTCAACCGATCGAATCGTCGACGTCGCTGGTCGAAGAGCGCAACACCGCCAAGACCGTCGTCATCGGCCTCCTCACTGCCGTCCTCGTGATCGCCGCGCCGATCGTGATCGGCTCGGCCGGCGGCAACTACTGGGTCCGCGTGCTCGACTTCGCGATGCTGTACGTGATGCTCGCGCTGGGCCTGAACGTGGTGGTCGGCTTCGCCGGCCTGCTCGACCTGGGCTACATCGCGTTCTACGCGGTGGGCGCCTACACGGCGGCGCTGCTGAGCTCGCCGCACCTGACCTCGCAGTTCGAGTGGATCGCGGCGCTCGCGCCGAACGGCCTGCACGTGCCGTTCCTGCTGATCGTGCCGATCGCGATGGCGCTGGCGGCGACCTTCGGGATCCTGCTCGGCGCGCCGACGCTGCGCCTGCGCGGCGACTACCTGGCGATCGTCACGCTCGGCTTCGGTGAAATCGTCCGGATCTTCATGAACAACCTCGACCGTCCGGTGAACATCACCAACGGCCCGAAGGGGATCACGGGCATCGATCCGGTGCACGTCGGCGGCTTCAACCTGTCGCAGACGCATACGCTGTTCGGCTTCCAGCTGCCGTCGGTGTACATGTACTACTACCTGTTCGTGCTCTGCTCGCTGCTGGTGATCTGGGTGTGTACGCGTCTGCAGCACTCGCGTATCGGCCGCGCGTGGGCCGCGATCCGCGAAGACGAAATCGCCGCGAAGGCGATGGGCATCAACACCCGTAACGTGAAGCTGCTCGCGTTCGCGATGGGCGCTTCGTTCGGCGGCCTGTCGGGCTCGATGTTCGGCGCGTTCCAGGGCTTCGTGTCGCCCGAGTCGTTCACGTTCTGGGAATCGATCGTCGTGCTCGCCTGCGTGGTGCTCGGCGGCATGGGCCACATCCCGGGCGTGATCCTGGGCGCGGTGCTGCTCGCGATCTTCCCGGAATTCCTGCGCTCGACGATGAGCCCGCTGCAGCACGCGCTGTTCGGTCACGACATCGTCGATACCGAAGTGATCCGTCAGGCGCTGTACGGCCTCGCGATGGTGATCATCATGCTGTACCGCTCGGAAGGCCTGTGGCCCGCGCCGAAGCATGAGGACAAGATCGCGAAACTGGCGAAGCGCAACAGCAAGAAGCCGGTGCGCGCTTAACCTACGGACAAGGGGATACACACATGAGCGACAAGCAAATCCGACTGTCCGTCTCGGGCGTGAACAAGCGCTTCGGCGGGCTGCAGGCACTGTCCGACGTCGGCCTGCAGATCCGCGAAGGCGAGATCTACGGTCTGATCGGCCCGAACGGGGCCGGCAAGACGACGTTCTTCAACGTGATCACGGGCCTCTACACGCCGGACTCCGGCGACTTCAAGCTGGACGGCACGAACTACACGCCGACGGCCGTGCACCAGGTGGCCAAGGCCGGCATCGCGCGCACGTTCCAGAACATCCGCCTGTTCGGCGGGATGACGGCGCTCGAGAACGTGATGGTGGGCCGCCACGTGCGCACCAAGCACGGTCTGCTGGGCGCGGTGTTCCAGACGCCGGCCGAACGTCAGGAAGAGCGCGAGATCAAGGAGCGCGCGATCGAGCTGCTCGAATACGTCGGCGTGCTGCAGTACGCGGACTACACGTCGCGCAACCTGTCGTACGGTCACCAGCGTCGTCTCGAAATCGCCCGCGCGCTCGCGACCGACCCGAAGCTGCTCGCGCTCGACGAGCCGGCGGCCGGGATGAACGCGACCGAGAAGGTCGAACTCACGCGCCTGCTCGACAAGATCCGCTCGGACGGCCGCACCATTCTCCTGATCGAGCACGACGTGAAGCTCGTGATGGGGTTGTGCAACCGGATGACGGTGCTCGATTACGGCAAGGTGATCGCCGAGGGTCTGCCGCAGGACGTGCAGAAGAATCCGAAGGTGATTGAGGCATATCTCGGCGCAGGGGTGCACTGATGGCAGCGGCAATGTTGAAAATCAAGGGCTTGCAGGTCAACTACGGCGGCATTCAGGCCGTCAAGGGCGTTGACATGGAAGTCCGTCAGGGCGAGCTCGTGACGCTGATCGGTGCGAACGGCGCCGGCAAGACCACGACGATGAAGGCGATCACCGGCCTGAAGCCGTACTCGGCGGGCGACATCGAGTACGACGGCAAGTCGATCAAGGGCATCCCGCCGCACGAACTGCTCAAGCGCGGCCTCGCGATGGTGCCGGAAGGCCGCGGGATCTTCGCGCGGATGTCGATCATCGAGAACATGCAGATGGGCGCGTACCTGCGCAACGACAACGAGCAGATCAAGAAGGACGTCGACCGGATGTTCGGCTTCTTCCCGCGCCTGAAGGAGCGGGCGACGCAGCTCGCGGGCACGTTGTCGGGCGGCGAGCAGCAGATGCTGGCGATGTCGCGCGCGATCCTCTCCAAGCCGAAGCTGCTGTTGCTCGACGAGCCGTCGATGGGCCTGTCGCCGATCATGGTCGAGAAGATCTTCGAAGTGGTGCGCGAGATCTCGAAGGAGGGCATCACGGTGCTGCTGGTCGAGCAGAACGCACGCCTCGCGCTGCAGGCGGCCGACCGCGGCTACGTGATGGATTCGGGCACGGTCACGATGGAAGGCGACGCGAAGCAGATGCTCGACGATCCGAAGGTGCGCGCCGCGTATCTGGGCGAGTAAGCGATCGAACGCGCGGGCCCGGTTGCGCATGGCGCATCCGGGCTGTCGAAAAGCCGTCACGGGAAACCGTGACGGTTTTTTTTCGTCGTGCGCGATTCGCGTCGAACTGTGCGCGCAAAGGCGACTCCATTCGACTGTTGCACTGCGCAGGCTGCATCGCGTGCCGGCGACACCGCGGCCGGCCGTCGGCAAACCGACACACGGGCTGCGTAGCATCGATGACCCATCGGGACACGGAGAACACGCATGAGTCTGGACTACGGTTTCGTGAAGGCGAAGGTGACGTCGGTGGCGAAGCTGAAGGGCTCGCCGCACGGCAGCGAGATCCAGTATCACGTTCACCTGACGCTGGCGCTGCCGGCGGGCGACTGGGATGTCGCGATCAACGTCGGCACCAACGACGCGGACGACCTGCTGAACTACAAGCTCGTCTACGATTTCCACCATCCGGTCACGCAGACGCTCGCCGCCGCGGCCGAAGGCTATACCGATCTGACGGGGCAGACCGCGCTGCCCGCGCTCGACTACCTGCGCAGCGACATCCTGAACGAGACGGGCGCGTGGCGCGCGAGCGCGGTGATGGACGGCACCGAGCATCCGGAGCCGATCCCGTCGCTGCTGCGGCTGGTGAGCGCCGCGCAGTCGCAGGGCCTCGACGTCGTCGTGTTCGGACGCACCTATGCGCAAGGCAACGGCATCCACGACACGCACATGAACCAGGGCTCGACGGGCCCGCACTACCTGCATCGCGCGGGCGACGACCACAACGACCACAACGACGTGTGGCAGGACGGCGCGCTGCTGGTGCGCGTGAGCGAATCGCAGTGGGCCGCGTATTTCGCGGCGTTCGAGCAGCAGGCCGTGCCGACCGACGGGCTCGGCAATCCGCTGCCGGGCGCGGGGCCGATCACGCGCTGAATCGGCCGGCGGCGGTCTTACGCGGCCGGCAGCGTCTTGCCGAACGAGATGCGTTCCTCGACGCGATAGCCGAGCGCCGCATAGAAGCGGCATGCGTCGTCGTTGCCGGGCAGCACCTGCAGGTTGATCTTCAGGCAGCCGCGCGCGGCGAGCGCGCTTTCCGCATGCGCGATCAGCGCGCGGCCGACGCCGAGCCGGCGCGCGTCGTTCGCGACGCCGAACGAGTAGAGCCAGCCGCGATGTCCGTCGAAACCGGCCATCAGCGTGCCGACGACCCGCGCGCCGCTGGTCGCGACGAAGAACAGTTCCGGCTGGGTCGCGAGCTTCAGCTCGATCGATCGCAGCGGATCGCGGTGCGGCGGCGCACCGGCTTCGTCGTAGTGCGGGAACGCGTCGCGCCATACCGCGAGCACGGCATCGGTGTCGGCGCGTTCGAACGGGCGGATAGCGACAGCATCGGCGGCGGCATCCATCGCGGCGGTCTCCTTACAGCGTGTCGAGGATCGACCGCAGCATCGCCATCATCTGGTCGATTTCTTCGGTCGTCACGTTCAGGGCAGGCATGAAGCGCAGCAGGTTCGGCCGCGCGGCGTTCAGCAGCAGGCCGTCGGGCTGCATGTCGCGCGCCTTCTCGACGATCTGCGGGCCGATGTCCTTGCCGAGTAGCAGCGCGCGCAGCAGGCCTTCGCCGCGTTCGCCCTCGAAGCCGCGTTCCTCCGACAGTTCGAGCAGCTTGCGCTTCAGGTATTCGCTGCGCGCACGCACGCCTTCGAGGAAGCCGGGCGCGACGAGCTGCGAGATCACCGAATAGCCGACCGCCGTCATCAGCGGGTTGCCGTTGTACGTACCGCCCTGGTCGCCGGCCTCGAACACCGCGACGTCCGCCTTCGACAGCAGCGCGCCGAGCGGTGCGCCGCCGCCGATGCCCTTCGCGAGCGTCATGACGTCCGGCTCGATGCCGGACAGCTCGTACGCGAACAGCGTGCCCGCGCGGCCGCAGCCGCTCTGCACTTCGTCGACGATCAGCAGCAGGTTGTGCTGCTTCGTCAGCGCGCGCAGCGCCTGCATGAATTCGCGCGTCGCCGGAATCACGCCGCCTTCGCCCTGGATCGGTTCGAGCATCACGGCGACGGTCTTGTCGGTGATCAGCTTCTCGACCGACGCGATGTTGTTCAGCTCGGCCTTCGGGAAGCCCGGCACCTGCGGTGCGTAGATCGTGTCCCAGCCCGGCTTGCCGCTGGCCGACATCGTCGCGAGCGTGCGGCCGTGGAAGCTGTGGTCGAACGTGATGATCTCGTATGCGCCGTTCTTGAACTTGCGGCCCCACTTGCGCGCGAGCTTGATCGCGCCTTCGTTCGCTTCCGCGCCGCTGTTCGTGAAGAACACCTTGTCGAACACGCTGTGCTGCGTGAGCAGGCCCGCGAGCTTCGCCATCGGCTCGTTGTAGAACGCGGGCGACGGGTTCAGCAGCTTGTCGGCCTGCGTCTTCAGCGCCTCGACGATGCCGTCGTTGCAGTGGCCGAGGCTGTTGACGGCCCAGCCCTGGATGAAGTCCAGATAGCGCTTGCCCGTGTGATCGTAGAGCCACGAACCCTTGCCGTGCGTAAACACGATGTCGGGGCGGTTCGTGATGTACATCAGCGAGTCGATCGGATAATCGTTCAGGGGCATGGCAGCAGACTCCAGCGGGCGTTGAAAGGGAAACGGGCAATAAAAAAGCCACGGAAGGCCGTGGCTGGTGGGTCGAACAGCTTGTGCGTAACCGGTGAAGCGGAGGAGGGTTACGCGCGAGTCCGTGACGAGCCGGCGGCATCCGGGCGGAGCGGCGAGCGGCGACGTCGGAGAGCGGACAGGAAGCGGTTCATGTGCGCAAGCATAAGGCATCCCGCGCCCCACTGTAAACCGCCGCGATGCCACGGATGTGACGCGGCGGCGCACGGCGGGGTGCGGTCGCGCCCGGTGTTCAGACCGGATGCGCGAGATCGGCGGCGCTCGTGAACGAGTCCGCGTAGAACTCGTCGGCCGGCAGCGCGTGGTGCTGCGTGAAGTCGCGCTGCGCGGATTCGACCATCACCGGCGCGCCGCACGCGTACACCTGGTGGCCGGACAGGTCGGGCAGATCCTCGATCACCGCGCGATGGACGAAGCCGGTGCGGCCCGTCCACTGGTCGGCGTCGTCCGGCTCGGAAAGCACCGGCACGTACTTGAAGTTCGGGATCTCGCGCGCCCACTGCTCGGCGAGCTCGGCGAGGTAGATGTCCTTCTTGCGGCGCGCGCCCCAGTAAAGCGTCATCGGGCGCGTGATGCCCGAATGCTTCACATGCTCGATGATCGCCTTGATCGGCGCGAAGCCGGTGCCCGACGCGAGCAGCACGATCGGCTTGTCGGAGTCTTCGCGCAGGAAGAACGTGCCGAGCGGGCCTTCGAAGCGCAGGATGTCGCGCTCCTTCATCGCACCGAACACGTGGTCGGTGAACTTGCCGCCCGGCATGTGGCGGATGTGCAGCTCGATCGGGCCTTCCTCGTGCGGCGCGTTCGCCATCGAGTAGCTGCGGCGCGAGCCGTCCTTCAGGATGAATTCGACGTACTGGCCCGCGAGGTACTGCAGGCGTTCGTTGGCGGGCAACTGCAGCTTCACGACCATCACGTCGTCCGCCTTGCGTTCGAGCGCGGCGATCCGGCACGGCAGCTTCTTGACCTGCACGCCGTCGACGCCGGCGATCTCGCGCACGTCGATCTCGAGGTCGCATTGCGCCTTCGAGCAGCACAGCAGCGCCAGGCCGCGCGTGCGTTCGTCGTTGGACAGCGCCGACGCGGCGTGCGGGCCCTGTTCGATCTGGCCCGACACGATCTGGCCCTTGCAGGAGCCGCACGCGCCGTTCTTGCAGCCGTACGGCAGATGGACGTTCTGGCGCAGCGCGGCCGCCAGCACGGTTTCGTCCGACTCGACCTGGAATTGCCGGCCGCTTTGCTTGAGAGTGACGTTGAATGCCATAGAACCAAACTAGAACAAAATGGGGGGACCGTGCATGTCGCGCACGGCAGCTACAATGCAAAACCGCTGCGCGTCGCGCAACGGCGGCTACTGATTTCGCAACCAACATGATCGCGACACGAATCCTGCGCCGGCCGCGCGTACTGATCGTCGGCTGCGGCGACGTCGGCATGCGCTGCGTCGCGCAATGGCGTGACGCGCGCCGCAATCTGCGCATCCTCGCGCTGACGAGCCACCCGGCCCGCCGCGACGAACTGCGCGCCGCGGGCGCGACGCCGATCGTCGGCGACCTCGATCGCCCGGCGACGCTCGGCCGTCTCGCGGGCCTCGCCCGCATGATCCTGCATCTCGCGCCGCCGCCATCCGACGGCCGCGACGACCGGCGCACGCGTGCGCTGATTGCCGCAACGTCCATGCCCGCGCGTCGACCGGCGGCACCGCCGGCCCCGGCGGTCGGCCGGCTCCGAACGCTGCGCACCGCGGCCCGACAGGCCGGCGCGCCCGTTCGGGCAGCGCGTATTGTACCCGACGGTCTTCGCGCGCCGACGCTCGTCTACGCCAGTACGACGGGCGTCTACGGCGACTGCGGCGGCGCGCGCATCGACGAAACGCAGCCGCTGCGCCCGGCGAATCCGCGCGCGTTCCGGCGCGTGTCGGCCGAGCGGCAACTGCGTGCGGCGACGGTGCGCGGCGTGCTGTCCGCGCGCATCGTGCGCATCCCCGGCATCTACGCGGCGAACCGCCTGCCGGTCGCGCGGCTCGAGCGCGGCACGCCGGCGCTCGAGCCGGCCGACGACGTATACACGAACCACATCCACGCGGACGATCTCGCGGCGATCCTGCGTCGTGCGGCCGTGCGCGGCAAGCCGGCGCGCGTCGTGCACGCGTCGGACGACACGGAACTGCGGATGGGAGAGTATTTCGACCGGGTCGCGCAGGTGCTCGGCCTGCCGAGGCCGCCGCGCGTCAGCCGCGCGGACGCCGAGCGTCTGCTCGAGCCGACGCTGCTGTCGTTCATGCGCGAGTCGCGGCGCCTGTCCAACGCACGGCTCAAGGCCGAATTGTGCGTGACGTTGCGCTATCCGACCGTAGACGATTTCCTTCAAACGCTCGCGCCGGGCAGCGCGTCAGGTGAGCGCCGGTAACGCCTCGATCAGCAGGAAGCACAGCAGCGCACCGATCAGCGCGCCGATCAGGTTCGGGTGATATTTGTGCTTCAGATGCATCGCGGCCAGCAGGCCGCCGATCACGATGACGCCGATGACCGCGAACGCGATCATCACGGACGACAGTTCGAAAGAATGGTCGATGTTCATGATGTCTCCCCTGCGTCGCTGCTCTTGCAGCTTGTGATTTCAGTATAGCGGGGGAACCTGCGGCAAAGAGGCGGCCGGACACCGAACGGTCGTGCGGATTTTCCCTTACAGGGTTTTGACGGGATTGCGCAGTGCGGCAAGGTCGGCTTCGTCGAGCCAGCGCCATGCGCCGGGCGCGAGGTCGGCCGGCAGCGTGAAGCCGCCGATGCTTTCGCGATGCAGCAATTCGACGCGGTTGCTCGCCGCGGCGACCATCCGCTTGACCTGGTGGTACTTGCCTTCGAGGACGGTCAGCGCGAGCGCGTGCGGGGCGCGGGCGTCGGCCGCGACGGCCGCGATCGGCTTCGGCTCGCCGTGCAGTTGCACGCCGGTGCGCAGCGCGTGCAGTTGCGTGTCGTCGAGCGGGTGGCGCACGGTCGCGACGTAGGTCTTCGGCACCTTGCGCTTCGGCGACGTGTACGCGTGCACGAACTGGCCGTCGTCGGACAGCAGCAGCAGGCCGGTCGTGTCCTGGTCGAGCCGGCCGACGCACTGCACGCCGCGCGCGACGAGCGGCGCGGGCAGCAGGCTGAACACGCTCGCATGGTGCTGCGGATCGCGCGAACACTCGTAGCCGGCCGGCTTGTTGAGCGCGAGATACGCACGCGCATGGAACGGCCATGCCGCATCGTCGACCGAGAACACGAGGCCGTCGGTGTCGAACGCGGCGTCCGGGTCGGTCGCGGCGGCGCCCGCGACGGCGACGCGGCCGGCTTCGATCAGGCCGCGGCACTGGCGACGCGAGCCGAAGCCCTGGGTGTAGAGAATGCTTTCGAGATCCATAGCGCGCGCATTCTATCAAGCACTGGTGCCCGACCGGCATGAACGCGCGTGCGCTGGTAAGCTGCCGGAACGCTGCGCGGTGCGCGGCGCCCCGTTCATTCTTCACGGAAAGTCCATGCCTTTCGATTCGTTCCCGTTCGGCCGACACGTTGCCGCCGTCATCGTGGCCGCAACCGTTTCGTCGGCCGCGTTCGCGCACGCGCATCTCGCGCACAGCGACCCGGCGGCGGGCGCGGCGCTGGCTGCCGCACCGGCCGCCGTCACGATCGACTTCACCGAGCCGCTGGAGCCGGCATTCAGCTCGATCGTCGTCGTCGACGGCGCCGGCAAGACGGTGTCGGACGGCCGCGCGCGCATCGACGCGTCGAACCGCAAGCGGATGACGGTGCCGCTCGCGGCGCCCGGTACGGGCGCGTACACGGTGAAGTGGGTGGCCGTCGCGACCGACGGGCATCGCACGCAGGGCGCGTACGGCTTCAGCGTGAAGTGACGCAACGGCGGCGGCAGGCCCGTGCCAGGGTTGCCGCCCGCCTTTATCCGACAGGGAGTCTCCCGCATGAATCCGACGACGCTCGACGCACTCGCCGATTTTCCCCGTCAGCTCGAAGCGCATTTCGCGGCCGTGCCCGACGGCTATGCGCGCTGGACCCCCGACGACTGGTCCGGCATGCCGAGCGAGCATTTCTCGCCGCTCGGGCAACTCTGCCATGTGCGCGACATCGAGATCGACGGCTATCACGTACGGCTGCGACGCATGCTCGACGAAGACCGGCCGCTGCTGGTCTCGCTCGACGGCGACGCACTCGCGATCGAGCGGCGCTACGACGACGCGTATGCGTCCGACGTGCTCGCGGCGATTCGCGACGCACGACGCGAGACGCTGGCGCTGCTGTCGCGCCTCACGCCCGAACAGTTCGCGCGTACCGGCGAGTTCGACGGCTACGGTTCGCTGACCGTGCGCGGGCTGGTCCATTACCTGTGCAGCCACGATCAGCAGCACCTGTCCGGCATGCAGTGGCTGCTCGGCAAGATCGACGCGGCGCTGTACGCGCGCTGAGTCGGCCGGCGCTCGCGCATTGGCATGCCGGAATCCGGCGCCGCCGTCGGTGCGGCACGCCACATTGCGCGGCTCGGATTGGATCGGTTTTCTGGATAATCCATCCAGCCGCAGCCGGCTGATCGAGCGGGCGCGGATGCCTACACTCCTAGCTTCGTCCAACGAAAAAAGGAGTCAACCGTGGCAACTCATACGCTCGCAGACAAGGTCGTCCTGATCGCAGGCGGGGCAAAGAATCTCGGTGGCCTGATCGCCCGGGACCTGGCGGGCCACGGCGCGAAGGCGGTGGCGATTCACTACAACAGCGCGGCATCGCAGGCGCAGGCCGAGGAGACCGCCGCGGCGGTCCGTGCGGCCGGCGCGGAGGCCGCGACGTTCCAGGCGGACCTGACGACGGCCGCCGCGGTCGAGAAGCTGTTCGACGACGCGAAGCAGCGCTTCGGCAAGATCGACATCGCGATCAACACGGTCGGCAAGGTGCTGAAGAAGCCGTTCACCGAGATCAGCGAGGCCGAGTACGACGAGATGTTCGCGGTCAACAGCAAGTCGGCGTTCTTCTTCATCAAGGAAGCGGGCCGGCATCTCGAGGATCACGGCAAGCTCGTCACGCTCGTGACGTCGCTGCTCGGCGCGTTCACGCCGTTCTACGCGGCGTACGAAGGGTCGAAGGCGCCGGTCGAGCACTTCACGCGCGCGGCGTCGAAGGAGTACGGCGCGCGCGGGATCTCGGTGACGGCCGTCGGGCCGGGCCCGATGGACACGCCGTTCTTCTATCCGGCCGAAGGCGCCGACGCGGTCGCGTATCACAAGACGGCCGCCGCGCTGTCGCCGTTCAGCAAGACGGGGCTGACCGACATCGAGGACGTCGTCCCGTTCATCCGCCATCTGGTGACCGACGGCTGGTGGATCACCGGCCAGACGATCCTGATCAACGGCGGCTACACGACCAAGTAACCGGGCCGCTCGCGGCCGCACGGCGCACCGCACTGGCGCGTTTGCGTGGACAATGGACGGGCGCGCAGCCACGAGGCCGCGCGCCCGTTTTCTCTGTGCCGCCGAAGCCGGTCGCGATGCGCGGCGGCCGGCGGTGACCGTCGTTCGAACCCGGGTTTCCCGCCGATGGACAAGCTGGATCAGGTCAGGATCTTCCTGCAGGTTGCCGAGATGGGCAGCTTCATCAAGGCCGCGCATGCGCTCGACGCGCCGCGCGCGACCGTGTCGGCGGCCGTCCAGCAACTGGAGACGGCGCTCGGCACGCGTCTGTTGCACCGTACGACGCGCCAGGTGCAATTGACTGCCGACGGCGCGCTGCTGCTGGAGCGCGGTCGGCGCCTGCTCGCGGAGGCCGATGAACTCGACCGCCTGTTTCGGCGCCGCGACCACGACGTGGTCGGGCGGCTGAACGTCGACGTGCCGAGCCGGATCGCGCGGCGCGTCGTGGCGCCCGCGCTGCCGTCGCTGTTTCGCCGCTATCCGAAGCTGCAGCTGTCGCTCGGCTCCACGGACCGCTCGATCGACCTCGTGCAGGAGGGCGTCGATTGCGCGATTCGCGTCGGGCGGCTCGCGGACAGCAGCCTCGTCGTGCGGCCGCTCGGGCAGTTCACGCTGATCAACTGCGCGAGCCCCGACTACCTGCGCGAGTGCGGCGTGCCCGAGCATCCGGACGCGCTCGCGCACGGGCACTGGGCGATCGGCTATGCGTCGCCGACGACGGGGCGCGAACTCGGCTGGGAATACTGCGCGGACGGGCAGCGGCACGTGCTGACGCTGCCGAGCCGCGTGATCGTCAACAACGCCGAAACCTATATCGCCAGCTGCATCGCGGGCATGGGGCTGATCCAGATTCCGCGCTTCGACGTCGAGCATCTGCTGGCAAGCGGCGCGCTCGTCGACGTGATGCCCGGCCACCGCGCCGAGCCGATGGACGTGTCGGCCGTGTATCCGCACCGCCGGCACCGGTCGAGGCGGCTCAATGCGTTCATCGAATGGTTCGGGGAACTGATGGCCGATGCGCTGACGGGGACCGGCGAAGCAGCGAGTTCGGACGGCGACTGACCGGCAGGCCGGCGCGCGCGGCTCTTCAGTCGGGCTGTGTGGCGAACCGCCGGTCGCGCCCGATGTCCCGCACGGCCTCGATCAACGCCGCGCCGGGGCCGTCCGGTTTCGCCGCGAACGCATGAAAGCGCGCAGCCGGCAGCGCCGGCAAGCCGTCCTGCGGCCCGCATTCGCGCAAGCCGTCGCGCAGCTGGCTGCGCGCCAGCGCGGTGACCGCGAAGCCGGCGAGCGCGGCCGACACGCAACCGGCCATGCTGCCGCTTTCGAACAGTACGCGAAACGGCCGCAGCGCGGCGGCGAGCGCCGCGACGGCGGCTTCCCGATAGACGCACGGCTGCGGAAACAGCGCGAGCGGCACTTCGCCGCCTGCGTCGAGCGGGCGGTCCGCTGCGAACGCCCACACGAGCGGCTCCTCCCACAGCAGCTCGCCCGGCGCGTCGACCTGCCGGCACTGCTTGCCGAATACGACGTCGAGCCGGCCGAGCGTCTGCTCGCGCAGCAGCGACGCGGTGATCCCGACCTTCAGCTCGATCGACGTGTGCGGGTGGCGGTCGCGGAACGTGCGCAACACGTGCGGCAGCCACGCGCCGGCGAAGTCCTCCGACGCGCCCACCCGCAACGGTCCGTGCGCCGGCGCGCCGCGCAGCCGCGCGCGCACCTCCCGCTCCATGTCGACGATGTTGCGCGCGTAGGCGTACAGCGTGTCGCCGGCCGGCGTGAGCGCGATACGGCGCGTCGTGCGCGCCAGCAACACGGTGCCGGCCGCCTGTTCGAGCCGCTTGATGTGGCCGCTGACGGCGGACGGCGTCAGCGCGAGGCGCTCCGCGGCCGGCGCGAACCCGCGGCGGTCGACGACTTCGAGAAAGGTGCGCAGCAGCGCGATGTCGAGCGCGGTCGACGCGGGATCGGTCGGCGGTTCCATGGATCGATTCGACGCGAAATATGAGGAATGAATCATGATACTCCGTGAATCGTGATGAAAGACCGGCCTACCATCGTAGGTTCAGGCTGACCTCACGGAGTACACGATGACGACCTACGCGCATGCGGCCACCGCGTCGCTCGATATTGCCTATCTGGAATGGAACCCGCGCGGCGAACGCGCGGCCGTGCTGCTGCACGGCTGGCCGGACAGCCCGGTCGGCTGGGAAGCGGTGGCCGCGGCGCTCGCCGCACGCGGCTACCGCGTGCTCGCGCCCGCGTTGCGCGGCTTCGCGCCGACGCGCTTTCGCGACGCGTCCGTGCCGCGCAGCGGCCAGCTCGCGGCGCTCGGGCGCGACCTGCTCGAATTCGTCGATGCGCTCGGCATCGAGCGGCCGCTGCTGGTCGGGCACGACTGGGGCGCCCGCGCGGCCGCGAACGCGTGCGGGTTGCGCGACGGTGTCGCGTCGCACCTCGTGATGCTGTCGGTCGGGTACGGCACCAACGATCCCGCTCAGCCGCTGTCGCTGCAGCAGGCGCGCAACTACTGGTATCACTGGTTCATGGCGACGCCGCGCGGCGAGCAGGCGCTGCGCGACGACCGCCGTGCGTTCGCGCGCCTGATGTGGGATACGTGGTCGCCGCCGGGCTGGTATCGCGACGGCGATTTCGACGCGGCGGCCGTTGCGTTCGACGGACCCGACTGGATCGACGTCGTGCTGCATTCGTACCGGCAGCGCTGGGGCTTCGCGCCGGGCACGCCGGCCTATGCCGACGACGACGCGCGGCTGAACCCGGCGCCCGTGCTGGCGGTGCCGACGCTCGTGCTGCACGGCGGCGCGGACACCTGCAATCATCCGGACAGCTCGGCCGGGCGCGAGCGGTTCTTCTCCGGGCGCTACGAGCGGCAGGTGCTCGACGGAATCGGGCACTTCCCGCAGCGTGAATCCGCGGCGGCGGTCGCGGACGCGATTCTCCGGTTCTGCGGGCACGGGTGACGCGCGCCGGCCGGCCCGGCGCGCGAAGGATCAACCGCCGGCGCGCGGCGCGAGCAGGTCGGCGAGCCCGATGTTCCTGAACATCTCGCGGCGGATGCGATCGCCGACGCGGAACACTTCCTCGGCGCCGTCCTGCGACGGATCGACGAACACGCGGTAGGGGCGCTTGCCGGCCGGCGCCGCGACGAGCTCGGCAATCGCCGTGGCGACGGCGCCCGCGTCGGCGTCCGCCGGTTCGAGCGCGGCGAGGCCCCGCAACGCCTGATCGGCGACGCCCGCGTACGGCCCGCCGTCGTAGGCGGCCTGCACGGCGGTATCGGCCGGCTTGCCCGCATGGAGGAAGTGATTCGTGCCCCGGGTGAACGCGCCCGGCACGACGATCGACGTTTCGATGCCCCAGCGGGCGAGTTCGGCGGCGTAGGACACGGCGAGCGAATCCATCGCGGCCTTTGCGGCGAAGTAGGGCGCGAGGAACGGCGGGGTGCCGCCGCGCGCCGACGAGGACGATACCCAGACGAGCAGGCCGCGGCGCTGGCCGCGCAGGTGCGGCAGCGCCGCGCGGTTTACGCGCTGGGTCGACACGACGTTGACGTCGTAAAGCTGCGCAAGCTGTTCGGGCGTGAACGCTTCGGCCGGCCCGAACACCATGTGGCCGGCGTTGTGGACGACGACGTCCAGACGGCCGTGGTCGGCGATCACGCGCTCGATGGCGGCGTCGACCGACGCATCGTCGCCGACGTCGAGTTCGAGGCTGCGCAGGTCGACGCCGTGTTCTTGCGCATAGGCCGCGACGGCGGCGGCGCGCGGCGCGTTGCGCCCGGCGCTCTCGCGCATCGACGCGTAGACCGTGTGACCGGCGCGGGCGAGCGCCTGGGCCGTCAGCAAGCCGAAGCCGCTGGACGCGCCGGTGACGAGGACGACTTCCTTCATGAGCGATCTCCTGGCGGAAAGATAGGGTGGCAGCGAGCGGCCGTCAGCACATGCCGCCGTTGGCGCGCAGGATCTGGCCGTTGATCCACGCACCGTCCGGGCCGGCGAGGAACGCGACGACGCGCGCGATGTCGTCGGGCTGGCCGAGCCGCTCGAGCGGGTTCAGCTTCGCGAGCCGGTCGACGAGTTCCGGGCTCTTGCCCTGCAGGAACAACTCGGTCGCGACCGGTCCCGGCGCGACGGCATTCACGCGGACGCCGCGCCCGCGCATTTCCTGCGCGAGCACTTGCGTGAGGCTTTCGACCGCTGCCTTGCTGGCGACGTACACGCCGTAAGTCGGCATGCGCATGCCGATCACGCTGGTCGACAGGTTGATGATGCGTCCGCCGTCGCGCACCCGCTTTGCCGCTTCGCGGCAGACGTTGAAGGTGCCCTTCACGTTGATGGCGAACGTTTCGTCGAAGAGCGCATCGTCGCAGTCGGCGATGGTCGCGAGCTTCATCACGCCCGCGGAATTGACCACCACATCCAGACCGCCGAATGCGTCGCGGGCGGCGTCGAACAGCGCGGCGACGGCCGCCGGGTCGGCGACGTTCGCCTGCACCGCGACGGCATGGCCGCCGTCGGCGACGATCGCGTCGACCACTTCGCGGGCCGGGCCGGCGCTGCCGGCATAGTTGACGACGACCCGGAAGCCGTCCCGGGCGAGTTGGCGGGCAATTTCCGCGCCGATGCCGCGCGACGAACCCGTGACGAGGGCGACCTGTTCCGATGTGTTCATGTCCTGCTCCTGATGAATGGATGAATGCCGTTCGATCCGGCGACAGGGACAAATGTAGGCTTCTGCGATCAATAAAAATAATGAATAATGCTCAGTCAATACATGACTAAAAGTATGTCTTATGGCATTCGACAGCAGGCTTCTGAGCGGAATCGGCGTGCTCTCGGCGGTGATCGAGGCGGGCACCTTCGCGCGTGCCGGGGAGGCGATGGGCCTGACGCAGCCGGCGGTGAGCCGTGCCGTCGCGCGGCTGGAAGAGCGGGTCGGCATCCGGATCTTCAACCGGACGGCGCGCGCGATCACGTTGACCGACGAAGGACGGCGCTTCTACGAGGCGGTCGCGCCGCTGCTGGCCGGCATCGAGGACGCGGCGATCGACGCCGGCCGATCGAAGGCACGCGTCAGGGGGCGGCTGCGGGTCAACGTGGACGGCACGTTCGGCCACTACGTGCTGGCGCCGAGGATGGCGGAGTTTCTCGACCGCTTTCCCGACCTGTCCGTCGAGATCAGCGTGCGCGACCGGATGGGCGACCTCGTCGCCGACGGATTCGACGTGGCCGTGCGCTTCGGCGTGCCCGAGCCGTCGTCATACCGTGCGCGGCTACTGCTCGAGACGCGCGTGCTGACCTGCGCGTCGGCGGCCTATGTCGAGCGTCACGGCGAACCGCGTCATCCGCGCGATCTCGCGCACGGGCATCGTTGCGTGCTGATCCGCGACCCGGTAACGGGGCGGCCGTACGAATGGGAATTTCATCGGGGCAAGGAAGTGGTGCCGTTCGATGCCGGTGGACGATTGATGGTCAACGATACGGGCGGCCTGCTCGGCGCGTGTGTCGGTGGCGCGGGCATCGCACAATTGCTGGAACTCTACGCGCGGGACATCGTTGCCGACGGGAAACTGGTCCTGCTGCTGCCGGAGTGGACGGACGAGACATTTCCGCTCTACGCGTACCACCACGCGTCGAACCTCGTGGCCGCGAAGGTGCGGGTGTTTCTCGACTTCGTCCGCGAGTTGACGGTCTGAGCGTATCGGGGGAGGGAGATCGGCGGCAGGCCACCGTCGGTCGCCCGGTGCGGGGCGGAACGCGCGGCAAAAATAAAAAAACCCGCGAAGCGGCAGCTTGCGCGGGTTTCGACAGATGCAGCGCGTGACGCTGCGAAATACTGGTGCCCAGGGCCGGAATCGAACCGGCACGCCTTGCGGCGGGGGATTTTGAGTCCCCTGCGTCTACCAATTTCACCACCTGGGCTTGATCCTGGCCGCGCATGCGGTGGTGCGCGGCGAAACGCGGATTATGGCGGAAATCCGGATGCCGGGCAAGCTGCGCCGATGCCCGGCACGCACATTACTGGCTCAGGTAGACGAAGCGGCCCTGTTTCACGATCCCCATCACGCTCGCGCGCTGATCGAGCCCCACATGATCCTTGTCGCTCGTGTTGACGACGCCGTTCGGTACGACCAGCTCATGCGCGCGTTCCAGCTCGCGGCGCAGCGCCGCGCGAAACGCCGGCGTGCCGGGCTGCGCGGCTTTCAGCGCGCGGCCGACCGCGTCGGCGAGGCGCGGGTACACGCCCGCCGCATCGCCCGCGAACTGCGTGACGGTGCCGGCGCCGTACTTCGCCTCGTACGCATCGACGAACGCGAGCGCGGCCTGGCGGGCCGGGTGGTCGGCCGGCAGCGTGCGCGCGACGACCACCGGCTGGGTCGGGAACAGCGTCCCGTCGACGTCCTTGCCGCCAAGCTTGATGAATTCCGGCGTCGCGATCCCGTGCGTCTGGTAGATCGGCCCCTTGTAGCCGCGCTCGATCAGCGTGCGCTGCGGCAGCACGGTCGGCGTGCCCGCGCCGGCGATCAGGATCGCGTCGGGCTTCGCCGCGATCAGCTTCAGCGCCTGGCCCGTGACGCTCGCGTCGGTGCGGTTGAAGCGCTCGGTCGCGATCACGCGGATCTTGCGCAGGTCCGCGAAGCGCGTGAATTCGTTGAGCCAGCTGTCGCCGTAGCTGTCCGCGAAGCCGATGAAGCCGACCGTCTTCACGCCGTGGTTGGCCATGTAGCGCGTCATCACGTCGGCCATCGCGCGGTCGCTCTGCGCCATCTTGAACGCCCAGGTCCGCGCGCCTTCCTGCGGCTCGACGATCGAGCCGGAGCCGACCAGCGTGATCATCGGCGTCTGCGCGGCGGCCACCGCGTCGAGCGCCGCGAGCGCGGCCGGCGTGATGTTCGGGCCGACCACGACGTCGACGTGATCCTCGTCGACCAGCTTGCGGATGTTGCGCACCGCGGCGCCCGGGTCGGATGCGTCGTCGAGCACCGTGACCTGCACGGGCTGTCCGGCAATCGTCTTCGGCCACATCAGAATCGCGTTCTTGCTCGTGATGCCGATCGCGGCGGCCGGGCCGGTCGACGACAGGTCGACGCCGACCTTCAGGTCGGCATGCGCGGCCGCGCAGGCCAGCACGAGGGCGGCGCCGGCGGCCTGGCGGGTGCGGCGCAACAGGGCGGGAAGCGTCATGCGGGAATCTCCATCTCCGTCGGGCAACGAAAAGGGGCGCAATGCGCGCCCCCGTGTTCATACCTGTCCGTCAAAGCTCGTACGATTCGGCTTCGCCCTTGAGCGCCTGCTCGATCAGCTTGCGGTTCAGCGTCGGCGACAGCAGTTCGACGAGCGTATACACATAGCTGCGCAGGTAGGCGCCCTGCTTGAGCGCGACGCGCGTCACGTTGCTGCCGAACAGGTGGCCGACCGGAATCAGCCGCAGGCCGCGGTCGCGCTCGGGGTTGAACGCGATGTCGGCCATGATGCCGACGCCGAGGCCGAGCTCGACATAGGTCTTGATCACGTCGGCGTCGATCGCCTCGAGCACGATGTCCGGCGACAGCCCGCGCAGCGCGAACGCATGGTTGATCTTCTTGCGGCCAGCGAACGCGTCGTCGTACGTGATCAGCGGGTACTGCGCGAGATCGTCCAGCGTGACCGGCTTGCGTTCGAGCAGCGGGTGGTCGGCCGGCACGACGGCCGCGTGGTGCCACTGGAAGCAGGGCAGCGACACGAGTTCCTTGTAGTCGGAGATCGCCTCGGTCGCGATCGCGAGATCGGCCTGGTCGTGGATCACCATCTCGGCCACCTGCGTCGGGCTGCCTTGCAGGATCGACAGGTGCACCTTCGGGAAGCGCTTCTTGAACTCGGCGATCGCGGCCGGCAGCGAGTAGCGGGCCTGCGTGTGGGTCGCCGCGATGGTCAGGTTGCCCTGGTCCTGCGCCGCATAATCCTTCCCGACCCTTTTGAGGCTTTCAACCTCCTGAAGAATCCGCTCGACCGACGCGAGGATGATCCGGCCCGGCTCGGTGAGCGAGCGCACGCGCTTGCCGTGCCGCGTGAAGATCTCGACGCCCAGCTCGTCCTCGAGCTCGATGATCGCCTTCGATACCCCCGGTTGCGACGTGTAGAGCGCCTTGGCGGCCTCGGTGAGGTTGAAATTCTGCCGGACGGCCTCGCGCACGAAGCGAAATTGGTGCAGGTTCATTTATAACCCTTCCGCATATCAACAGAATTTTTTAGTCGTTTGAAATATAAGGCGAGTTTATTACGATTCACCGGAGTTTTTCAAATATGGATATCTGTTTTCGTCATTAGCAATCCAGCCGGCAGCGGATGCGGCGGTGCGGCGGAACGGAGATTCGGGCGCGACGTGGCTAGGACGTCGCGCGGTCACCACGAAAACCCTGGGGTCCCCGAATGTATCAGTACGACCAATACGACCAGACGATCGTCGACGAGCGAGTCGCGCAGTACCGCGATCAGGTGCGCCGCCGGCTGTCGGGCGAGTTGAGCGAAGACGAATTCCGTCCGCTGCGTCTGCAGAACGGCCTGTACATGCAGCGCCACGCGTACATGCACCGCATTGCGATTCCGTACGGCAACCTGCGCAGCGACCAGCTCCGGATGCTGGCGCGCATCGCCCGCGAACACGACCGCGGCTACGGCCATTTCTCGACGCGCTCGAACATCCAGTTCAACTGGGTGCAGCTCGAAGAGACGCCCGAGATCCTCGCGAAGCTCGCGTCGGTGCAGATGCACGCGATCCAGACGTCGGGCAACTGCATCCGCAACATCACGGCCGACCAGTTCGCCGGCGTCGCGCAGGACGAAGAGATCGATCCGCGCCCGTGGGCCGAGATCCTGCGCCAGTGGTCGACGTTCCACCCCGAATTCGCGTGGCTGCCGCGCAAGTTCAAGATCGCGGTGTCGGGCTCGAAGCGTGACCGTGCGGCCGTGCAGATCCACGACCTCGGCGTGTACCTGAAGAAGAACGCGCAGGGCGAAGTGGTCGCGAGCATCCTCGCGGGCGGCGGCCTTGGCCGTACGCCGATCATCGGCGCGGTGATCAAGGAAGACCTGCCGTGGCAGCACCTGCTCACGTACTGCGAAGCCGTGCTGCGCGTGTACAACCGTTACGGCCGCCGCGACAACCTGTACAAGGCGCGGATCAAGATCCTCGTGAAGGCGCTGTCGCCGGCGAAGTTCGCGCAGCAGGTCGAGGAAGAATGGCAGCACCTGAAGGACGGCCCGTCGACGCTCACGCAGGCCGAGCTCGATCGCGTGTCGCAGTACTTCAAGCCGCCGGTCTACGAGAAGCTGGCCGACACCGACGCGTCGTTCGAACAGCACCTGCTCGAGAACAAGGCGTTCGCGCGCTGGGTCGAGCGTAACGTCGCGCCGCACAAGGTGCCGGGTTACGCAGCCGTCACGCTGTCGCTGAAGGATCACCGCGTGGCGCCGGGCGATGCGACCGACGCGCAGATGGATCTGGTCGCCGACTGGGCCGACGCGTACTCGTACGGCGAGCTGCGCGTGTCGCACGAGCAGAACCTGATTCTCGCGAACGTGAAGAAGCGCGACCTGTTCGCGCTGTGGGAAAAGGCGAAGGCGGCCGGTTTCGCGACGCCGAACATCGGCCTGCTGACCGACATCATCGCGTGCCCGGGCGGCGACTTCTGCTCGCTCGCGAACGCGAAGTCGATCCCGATCGCGCTGGCGATCCAGCAGCGTTTCGACGATCTCGACTACGTGTACGACCTCGGCGAACTGTCGCTGAACATTTCCGGTTGCATGAACTCGTGCGGTCACCACCACGTCGGCAACATCGGCATCCTCGGCGTCGACAAGGACGGCGCCGAGTGGTACCAGGTGTCGCTCGGCGGCGAGCAGGGCACGGGCCAGAACGGCGCGCGCCTCGGCCGCGTGATCGGGCCGTCGTTCTCGGCCGAGGAAGTGCCCGACGTGATCGCGAAGCTGATCGATACGTTCGTCGAGGCGCGCCTCGACGGCGAGCGCTTCGTCGACACGTACGACCGCATCGGCATCGCGCCGTTCAAGGAGCGCGTGTATGCGGCGCGCCAGGCAGTGAACGCGTAACCAACGGGGTAGAAGGAATTTGCAGATGGCTTCGATTATCAAGAACCGCGCAGTGATCGACGATGCATGGCAGGTCATGCGCGCGGCGGAAGACGGTGCGCTGCCCGCGGTCGACGCGTTGCCGGCCGGCAAGGTGCTGGTGCCGTTCGCGTTGTGGCAGGCCGAGCGTGCCGCGCTCGTCGCCGCGAAGACGAAGGACGAACTCGGCGTGTGGCTCGCGCCGGACAGCGAGCCGGCCGATCTCGTGGCCGACTTCGACGCGATCTCGCTGATCGCGGTGGATTTCCCGCGCTTCGCGGACGGCCGCGGCTATAGCATCGCGCGCCTGCTGCGCGAGCGTCATGGCTGGACCGGCGAGCTGCGCGCGATCGGCGACGTGCTGCGCGACCAGTTGCTGTACATGTCGCGTTGCGGCTTCGACGCGTTCGCGGTGCGTGCCGACAAGGACATCCACGACGCGCTGAATGCGTTCACCGAATTCACGCAGCGTTACCAGGGCGCATTCGACGAGCCGGCGCCGCTGTTCCGCCGCCGCGAGGCCGCGTCCGACGCCAAGGTGAGCGCATGAGCACCGCGACCGCCACCGCGCTGACGCCGGAACTCGCCGCGAAGGTCGAGCGCCTCGACGCGCTGCTCGCGCAGATCGGCGAGCGTCACGACAAGGTGAAGTTCGCGAGCAGCCTCGCCGCAGAAGACATGCTGCTCACCCACGCGATCCTGTCGAAGGGCGTGCCGATCGGCATCTTCTCGCTGAACACGGGCCGCCTGCACGCGGAAACGCTCGGCATGATCGACCGGGTGCGCGAGCGCTACGGCTACGAGATCGAGCAGTTCCATCCGCAGCAGGACGCGGTCGACCGGTACGTTGCCGAGCACGGCCTGAATGCGTTCTACGAGAGCGTCGAGCTGCGCAAGTCGTGCTGCCACATCCGCAAGGTCGAGCCGCTGAACCGTGCGCTGGCCGACGTCGGCGCGTGGGTGACGGGCCAGCGCCGCGAGCAGTCGGTCACGCGCGCGGAGCTGCACGAGGAAGAACAGGACGAAGCGCGCGGGATCGCGAAGTACAACCCGCTCGCCGACTGGACGGAAGCCGACGTGTGGGCGTACCTTAAGGCGTTTGACGTGCCGGTCAATCCGCTGCATGCGCGCGGCTACCCGAGCATCGGCTGCGAGCCGTGTACGCGTGCGATCCGCCCCGGCGAGGACAGCCGCGCGGGCCGCTGGTGGTGGGAGTCGCGCGACACGAAGGAATGCGGGCTGCACGTCACGACGATCACGCCGATTCCCGCGAATGCCGAAGCCGGCGCCGCGCACTGAAAGCCGACAAGAAACTGAATATTGCGTCGCCCGCGACAGCGGGCGGCACGAACCCAGAAGAGAAGGACTGAAATCATGAGCACGACGCTCGAGCAATCCGCCTTTGCCCCGCCCACCGGCGCCGACAGCCGCATGGGCCACCTCGACTGGCTCGAAGCCGAGTCGATCCACATCCTGCGCGAACTGGTTGCCGAATGCAGCAAGCCGGCACTGCTGTTCTCGGGCGGCAAGGACTCGGTCGTCGTGCTGCACCTCGCGCTGAAGGCGTTCGGCCTCGGCGCGAACCGCAAGACGACGCTGCCGTTCCCGCTCGTGCACATCGACACGGGCCACAACTACGAGGAAGTGATCGACTTCCGCGACCGTCGTGCGCAAGAGCTCGGCGCCGAGCTGGTGGTCGGCCATGTCGAGGATTCGATCAAGCGCGGCACGGTCGTGCTGCGCCGCGAAACCGATTCGCGCAACGCCGCGCAGGCCGTCACGCTGCTGGAAACGATCGAGCAGCACGGTTACACGGCGCTGATCGGCGGCGCGCGCCGCGACGAAGAGAAGGCGCGCGCGAAGGAGCGCATCTTCTCGTTCCGTGACGAATTCGGCCAGTGGGACCCGAAGGCGCAGCGCCCGGAGCTGTGGAGCCTGTACAACGCCCGCCTGCACAAGGGCGAGCACCTGCGCGTGTTCCCGATCTCGAACTGGACCGAGCTCGACGTGTGGCAGTACATCGCGCGCGAAAACCTCGAATTGCCGTCGATCTACTACGCGCACCAGCGCGAGATCGTGCGCCGCAACGGGCTGCTCGTGCCGGTCACGCCGCTCACGCCGATGCGTGACGGCGAGACGAGCGAGCTGGCGCAGGTGCGCTTCCGCACGGTCGGCGACATCAGCTGCACGTGCCCGGTCGAGAGCGACGCGGACGACGTCGAGAAGATCATCGCCGAGACGGCGGTGACCGAGATCACCGAGCGCGGCGCGACCCGGATGGACGATCAGGCCTCCGAAGCCGCGATGGAACAGCGCAAGAAGCAAGGTTATTTCTGAAGCACACGAGGACATTCACATCATGAGCATCATCGAGAACACCGAAGACCTCGGCGTGTTGCGCTTCATCACCGCGGGCAGCGTCGACGACGGCAAGAGCACGCTGATCGGCCGCCTGCTGTACGACAGCAAGGCCGTGCTGTCCGACCAGCTGTCCGCGCTGTCGCGCGCGAAGAACAAGCGCACGGTCGGCGACGAACTGGACCTCGCGCTGCTGACGGACGGTCTGGAAGCCGAGCGCGAGCAGGGCATCACGATCGACGTCGCGTACCGCTACTTCGCGACCGCGAAGCGCAAGTTCATCATCGCCGACACGCCGGGCCACGAGCAGTACACGCGCAACATGGTGACGGGCGCGTCGACCGCGCACGCGGCGATCATCCTGGTCGACGCGACGCGCATCACGGTCGAGAACGGCGTCGTGCAACTCCTGCCGCAGACCAAGCGCCACAGCGCGATCGTCAAGCTGCTCGGGTTGCAGCACGTGATCGTCGCGATCAACAAGATGGACCTCGTCGACTACAGCGAGGCGCGCTTCAACGAGATCCGCGACGCGTACGTCGCGCTCGCGAAGCAGCTCGGCCTGACCGACGTGCGCTTCGTGCCGGTGTCGGCGCTCAAGGGCGACAACATCGTCGGCGCGAGCGAGCGCATGCCGTGGTACGCGGGCGAGCCGCTCCTCGACGTGCTCGAATCGCTGCCGGTCGAGACGCAGGCGCATGACGCGCTGCGCTTCCCGGTGCAGTGGGTCGCGCGCCAGGACGGCAGCTCGGCCGACGATTTCCGCGGCTACATGGGCCGGATCGAGTCGGGCGAAGTGAAGGTCGGCGACGAGATCGTCGTGCTGCCGTCGAACCGCACCGCGACGGTGGCCGAGATCGTCGCGCCGGTGCCGGGCGGCACCGCATCGGTCGCGCACGCGTTCGCGGGTCAGACCGTGACGATCCGTCTCGAACAGGACGTCGACGTGTCGCGCGGCGACATGCTCGTCACGACCGCCGAGCCGGTCGAGCCGGCCAAGAAGCTCGAGGCCGACCTGTGCTGGTTCGACGAGGCGCCGCTGTCGCCGCAGCGCAAGTACCTGCTGAAGCAGACCACCAGCACGGTGTTCGCGAAGATCGGCGCGGTCAAGCAGGTGCTCGACGTGCATACGCTGTCGCACGCGACCGACCGTCAGGAACTGAAGATGAACGACATCGGCCGCGTGGCGCTGACGCTGCAGAAGCCGATCGTCTGCGACACCTACGATGCGCATCCCGGTACGGGCGCGTTCGTGCTGATCGACGAGGCGACCCACCACACGGTCGCCGCGGGCATGATCCGCGCGTTCTCGGCGTAATCGTCAATCGGCGCGGCGGCGAACCGGCCGCCGCGGCAGGACTCTAACGAAGCGACAGACATGGGCAAGGTGTATCTGATCGGAGCAGGGCCGGGCGCCGCGGACCTCATCACGGTGCGCGGCATGCGGCTGCTCGAGCAGGCCGACGTCGTGCTGCACGACGCGCTCGTCGAGCCCGCGATGCTCGACTACGCGCCGAACGCGCGCAAGATCGCGGTCGGCAAGCGCTGCGGGCAGCGCTCGACCGCGCAGCATTTCATCAACAAGCAGATCGTCGACGCGGCGCGCGAGCACGCGTGCGTCGTGCGGCTGAAGGGTGGCGATCCGATGCTGTTCGGCCGCGCCGAAGAGGAAATGCGCGCGCTCGAGGCGGCCGGCATCGACTACGAGGTCGTGCCGGGCATCACCGCGGCGCTGGCCGGCGCGGCGACGCTCAAGCGTTCGCTCACGTTGCGCGGCGTGTCGCGCAGCGTCGCGTTCGCGACGCACAGCCGCGCGCCGGGCAGCGACGAGATCCGCGAAGCCGCGCGTGCCGATTCGATCGTCTACTACATGGGCCGCGACAGCGCGCCCGGCATCGCGCAGGAACTGATCGACGCCGGCCGTGCGCCCGCGACGCCGGTGGCGATCGTCGAGGCCTGCAGCACCGCGCGCGAACGCACGCTGACGCTCACGCTCGCGCAGATGGCGGCCGGCGACGCGCAGGCGTGGCTCGATCCGGCGGAACCGAGCCTGCTGATGATCGGCGATGCATTCGCCGAACGCGCACGGCTGGCGCAGGCGGGTGCTCCGGTGCGCAATGCCGCCTGAGCGCGGCTCGAACGCGGTCCGAAACGAAAAAAGCGCTGGCAACCGCCAGCGCTTTTTCTTTGGCTGCGCGGAAAGCGCGGCCTACGCGTCGCCGCCGAGTTGCCCGATGCAATAGCGCGCGACCGCGTCGAGCACGCCGTCGTCTTCGCCGACGGCCGTTGCGCAGCGGATCTCGACGCCCGGATGCGCGGCGCGGCATGCGTCGACGAGCTGCGGCAGGTCGCGGCGCACATGGCCGCCCTGGCCGAAGAATACGGGCACCACGGTGATGCGCGTGCAGCCGGCCGCGACTTGCGCGGCCACGGCGTCACCGAGCGACGGCGTCATCAGTTCGAGGAAGGCGAGCGACACCTGCGCGGCAGGGGAGCCGGCGCCGCGCAGCCGCGCGGCGAGCCGCTCGAACGGCTCGGCCCAGCGCGGGTCGCGGGCGCCGTGGCCGAACAGGACGATACCGTGCGAATGCATGTCGAAGCCTCCGTCGCGACGCGGCGCTCAGTGCCGGTCGACCCACTTGAGCGCGAACAGGCCTAGCGCGAGATAGATGAGGCCCGGCGTCGCCGCGGTGAGCGGCGCGGGCCACGTGTTCAGCGTGCCGATGTGCGAGAACAGCGTGTTGAGCAGCTGGAAGCTCATGCCGAGCATGATGCCGCCGAACACCTTCACGCCGACCACGCCGGCGCGCGTATGCAGGTACGCGAACGGCAGCGACAGCACGAGCATCACGAACACCGCGAACGGATACAGCAGCTTGCGCCACAGTGCGATGTCGTAGCGCTGCGTGTCCTGCTGGTTCTCGCGCAAGTGCTGGATGTAGCGGAACAGGTTGATGATCGACATGCGCTCCGGCGACACGAGCAGCACCGACAGGATCTGCGGCGTCAGGTCGGAGCGCAGCCGGTATTCGGGCAGCGACACCTGCTGCGACCGGTACACGGGGTTCAGCGCATCGGCCGGCTGGCCGCTGATCGGCTTGATCGGCGTCAGCTCCGTCTCGGTGACGCCCTTCAGCAGCCAGTGGCCGGGCGGCTCGTAGCGGCCCGTCTGCGCGATGCGCACGTTCCGCAGCTGGAATTTCGAGTCGAATTCGTAGATGCGCACGTTGCTGATCGTCGAGTCGGGCGACAGGCTGCCGACGTTGACGAAGCGCGTGACCTGCTCGCCGTTCTCGCGGGCCGCGAGCGTGTCCTTCACCCACACGCCCGACTGGAAGTTCGACGACACCGATGCGCCGAGCGCCTGCAGCCGCACGCGTTCGGACAACTGGTCGGCGTACGGGCCGACGAATTCGCCGATCAGGTAGGTGACGATCACGAGCGGCACGCCGATCTTCAGCAGCGAGCGCAGCGCCTGGTTGGTCGCGAGGCCCGACACGCGGAAGATCGTGAATTCCGAGTTCGCGGCCATCTGCGCGAACACGTAGATCGCGCTGATCAGCGCGGCGACCGGGATGATCTCGTAGAAGCGCGACGGCGTCTGCAGCGCGACGCGCAGCACCGCGTAGCCGAACTTGTAGTTGCCGTGCCCGACCGAGTTCAGCTCGCTGATCAGGTCGAAGAAGAAGAACAGACCCGAGAACGCGAACAGGATGAAGATGAACGTGATGTAGATCTGTCGCGCGAAGTACTTTTCATAGAGCCGCATCGATCATGCTCCCGAGCGGCCGAACAGCGCGCGTGTCAACAACGGACGATTGCGCACGCGCAACCAGAAAATGAACGCGACGATCGCCGCGACGATGACGTGCAGCCCGACGAGCCCGACGCCGAACGACATCTTGCCCTGCTCGATCTGCGCCTGCACGACGTTCAGCAGGTTCGAGTACGTGAGGTAGATCAGCACGGCCATCACGAGGTTGATCGTGCGGCTGCGGCGCGGGTTCTGGTACGAGAGCGGGATGCCGAGCACCATCAGGTTGATCGCGATCAGCGGCAGCCCCGCGCGCCACGCGAATTCCGCGAGGTTGTCGCGCGTCGGGTTGCGCAACAGGTCGGGCGTGGGCGTGCTGTTGGTGGTCTGCACGTTGGTGACGGGCTTGCTCGTGATCTTCACGCCGTAGCGCTCGAACTCCATGATCTTGAAGTTCGGCTGGCCGGGCGTGCCGTCGTAGCGGCGGCCGTCCTCGAGGACGACGAAGCGATCGCCGTCCTTCGAGGTTTCCGTATGGCCCGTCTGCGACACGACCACGTTGACCTTGCCGTTTTCCGTCGACGTGACGAACACGTTCTGGACCTTGCTCTGGTCCGGCGACATCTTCTCGATGAAGAACACGCGATGGTTCGCGGCCGATTCGCGGAACTGGCCCGGCGCGAGCAGCGAGATTTCGTCGCGCTGCTGGAAGCGCGCCTTGATCATCTTGCTCTGCTGGTTCGACCACGGCCAGCCGACGAACGCGAAGAAGGTGATCAGCAGGATGATCGGCGCGGCGAACACGCCGATCGGTTTGATGAGGCGCGTGAGGCTCACGCCGGACGCGAGCCACACCACCATTTCGGAGTCCCGGTACCACCGGGTCAGCACGAACAGGATCGACACGAACAGCGTGACGACGAGCATCACGGCGAGATAGCCGATCACGGTCAGGCCGATCAGCACGAGCACGTCCCGCGGATCGATTTCGCCGGACGCGGCGTAGCCGACGATGCGAATCATCATCGTCGTGAGCATGATCGTGAGCAGCACCATGAACACGGCGCCAGCCGTATACGCAAGCTCGCGCTGGAGGGAGCGTTCGAAGATCATTCTTGATGAGAAGAGGGCGGGAGGCTGCGCACGCGTGGTGGAGCGCTCGCGCCGCCACGGGAAAAATAGCGGATAATTGCGGCTTTCATCCTTAGCCCAGATTTTATCCGAGGACAAGCGCGATGGACTTTAGCATAAAAGGCTGTGATTGGAGCAAAGGCGAGGCCAAGGGGTTCCTGACCGGGAAGTCCGACTGCATCGTGCTCGGCATCTTCGAGGCGCAGACCCTGTCGGGCGCGGCGCTCGACATCGACACGGCCACCAAGGGACTGATCTCGCGCGTGGTGAAGGCCGGCGACATGGACGGCAAGCGCGGCAAGACGCTGTTCCTGCACGAAGTGTCGGGCATCGGCGCGTCGCGCGTGCTGCTGGTCGGGCTCGGCAAGCAGGATGCTTTCAATCAGAAAGCCTATAACGATGCGGTGACGGCCGCCTGGCGCGCGCTGCTGGCGACCAAGGTCGTCCAGGTCACGTTCTCGCTCGCGCAACTGCCGGTCGACGAGCGCAGCTCCGACTGGGGCGTGCGCGCCGCGATCCTCGCGCTGCGCAACGAGACCTACCGCTTCACGCAGATGAAGAGCAAGCCGGAACCGGCGTCGCACACGCTCAAGCGCGTCGTGTTCAGCGTCGACCCGGCGGACGAAAAGGCCGCGAAGGTCGCGGTCAAGCAGGCCGTCGCGCTTGCGAACGGGATGGATCTCACCCGCGACCTCGGCAACCTGCCGGGCAACGTCTGCACGCCGACCTATCTCGGCAACACCGCGAAGAAGATCGCGAAGGATTGGGGCCTGAAGGCCGAAGTCCTCGGGCTCAAGCAGATCCAGGCGCTGAAGATGGGGTCGTTCCTGTCGGTCGCGCGCGCGTCGGTCGAGCCGCCGCAGTTCATCGTGCTGCACTACCAGGGCGCCGCCGCGAAGGCCGCGCCGGTCGTGCTGGTCGGCAAGGGCATCACGTTCGATACGGGCGGCATCTCGCTGAAGCCGGGCGAGGGCATGGACGAGATGAAGTACGACATGTGCGGCGCGGGCTCGGTGCTCGGCACGATTCGCGCGGTCGCCGAGATGGGCCTGAAGATCAACGTCGTCGCGATCGTGCCGACCTGCGAGAACATGCCGGGCGGCAATGCGACGAAGCCGGGCGACATCGTCACCAGCATGAAGGGGCTGACGATCGAGGTGCTGAACACCGACGCCGAAGGCCGCCTGATCCTGTGCGACGCACTCACGTACGCCGAGCGTTTCAAGCCGGCCGCCGTGATCGACGTCGCGACGCTGACGGGCGCCTGCGTGATCGCGCTGGGCGGCCACAACAGCGGGCTGTTCTCGACGAACGACGCGCTCGCGGGCGAACTGCTCGACGCGTCGCGCGAGGCGAACGACCCGGCATGGCGCATGCCGCTCGACGACGAGTACCAGGATCAGCTGAAGTCGAATTTCGCGGATCTCGCGAACATCGGCGGGCGCCCGGCCGGCGCCGTGACGGCCGCGTGCTTCCTGTCGCGCTTCACCGAGAGCTACCCGTGGGCCCACCTCGACATCGCGGGCACCGCGTGGAAGGGCGGTGCCGCGAAGGGCGCGACGGGCCGTCCGGTGCCGTTGCTCGCGCAGTTCCTGATCGACCGCGCCGGCCAGTGATGGCGGGGCTGACGACGCTGCGGGTGCGCGGGCCATGACGCGGATCGATTTCCACTCGAACGTCGGCGATTCGCTCGCGTACGCGTGCCGGCTGCTGCGCAAGGCCTATCAGGCCGGGCAGCCGGTCGTCGTGCTCGCGGAGCCCGCGCGCCTGCGCGCGCTCGACGAGCGGCTCTGGACGTTCTCGCCGCTCGATTTCATCCCGCATTGCGGCGTCGACAGCGAGCATGCAGCCGGCACGCCGATCGTGCTGGCCGCCGATCTCGATCGCGCGCCGCATCATCACGTGCTGCTGAACCTCGGCGCGACCGTGCCCGCGCAGTTCGCCCGCTTCGAGCGCCTGCTCGAAGTGGTCGGCAACGCGCCGGACGAGCTGGCCGCGGGCCGCGCCCGCTACCGGTTCTACCGCGACCGCGGCTACGCGCTGAACAACTACAAGCAGGGCGGCTAGCCGCAACCGTCGACGGAGTGTTCCCGTGACAGAAGCCGATTCATCCTCGATCCCGACACTGACCGACGTGCTGGTGCCGGGCAAGCCGGCGTCGGCGCGTTCGTCCGCGTCCGCCGCCGCCGCGCCGCACGACCGCGCGGCGATTCCGGTGCTCACCGACGTGATCGCACCGGGCGCCGCCGCTGCCGCGCCGGCCGATTCCCGTCAAACCGAAGCCGACCCCGATTCCGTCGTGGTCGAACGCGTCCCGACGCCGCACGTGCCGGCCGTCGAGCTGCCGGGCGACGTGGCGACGCCGGCCGCGGCGGGGGAGACCGATGCGCCGGCCGAACCCGGCGCCGCGGAGCGCGTGGTCGCCGAAGAGGCCGGGGCGACGATGGCGCCGCTGCGCTCGTCGCTGGTCAATGACGACCTGCCGCAGCCCACGTTCGCCGCGATGGCGCACGAAGCGGCCGGGCACGCGCCCGATACGGCGATGCCGGAGGCGGTCCTGCCGAGCGCAGCGCCGCAGCCGGACGCGCAGGCCGCGGACGGGCTGACGCCGGAAGATGCACAGCACATCGCCGAACGGCTGCGCAATCGCCTGACGAATTATCTGACCGGGGCCGGGCGCGAGGCCATCGAAGCGCGTTGTCGCGATGCGCTGCACGAGCATTCGGCCTGGCTGGTCGGCCAGGTCACGCGCGAAGTCGCGCTCGCGCTGGAAACCGAGGTGATGGACTGGGTGCGCGATGCGGTCGATGAAGAGATCGCCCGTCGTCGCGCCGGTCATTCCGGCTGAACGGGCCATCGTTCGCGAACGGGGAGCAGGTGCGGTAAGCGCCTGTGAAGCCGCCGGGAAGGCGCTGGCCAGTCGTTACAGGGCTGCCTTCTTGCGGCGCCCTGCACACGACGGGGGGGCGCCGCGCCGCTATCCGGTTCAGCGTACCGACAGCACCCACTGCGCGAGCGTGTGCGCTTCGGTGCTCGTCAGTTGCGTATTGGCGGGCATCGGCACGCTGCCCCACACGCCGACGCTGCCTTTCACGATCGATTGCGCGAGGTAATCGACCGCATCGCCACGCGCCGCGTACTTGCCGGCGATGTCGCGAAACGCCGGGCCCATCAGCGGCTTGCCGATCGCATGGCAGGCCATGCAGTTCCTGCGCTGCGCCAGGGCGAGCCCGTCGGCCTGGTCGGCACGCGCCGCCGCCGCGCTGCCGGTCAGCAGCATCGCGAGCAGCACGCGCAATATCGTCTGTTTCATGCGGTTCTCCGCCGGCGGGGACGGCCGGCTTCATGGTCCGCGCATTATAGAAGCAAAGGGGAAGCAGGTTTTGCGCGTTCCCCAGGCGGCCCCCGTTTATCGGGGCCGCATGCGATGGTGTCCCTGCCTCAGCCCGTGACCGCCCCCTGGTTCGCCGGCCGCGCGAGCGCCGCGAATTTGGCGAGCACCCCGCGCGTATAGCGCGGCGCCGGTTGCCGCCACGCGGCGCGGCGGCGTGCGAGTTCCGGCTCGTCGACGTTCAGTTGCAGCAGCAGCCGGTGCGCGTCGATCGTGATCGAATCGCCTTCCTGCACCAGCGCGATCGTGCCGCCGACGAACGCCTCCGGCGCGACGTGGCCGACCACCATGCCCCAGGTGCCGCCCGAGAAGCGGCCGTCCGTGATGAAGCCGACCGATTCGCCGAGCCCCTTGCCGATGATCGCGGAAGTCGGCGCGAGCATTTCCGGCATGCCGGGGCCGCCCTGCGGGCCCAGGTAGCGCAGCACGAGGATGTCGCCCGCGCGGATCCGGTCGCCGAGGATCGCATCCATCGCGCTCTGCTCGTCGTCGAACACGCGCGCCGGGCCGGTGATCACCGGGTTCTTCAGGCCGGTGATTTTCGCGACCGCACCGTCTTCCGCGAGATTGCCCTTCAGGATCGCCAGGTGGCCTTCCTTGTACAGCGCGCGGTCGATCGGGAAGATCACGTGCTGATCCGCGCGCGGCACGCTCGGCACGTCCTTCAGCTCGTCGGCGATCGTGCGGCCGGTGATCGTCATGCAGTCGCCGTGCAGCAGCCCCGCATCGAGCAGGATCTTCAGCACCTGCGGAATCCCGCCGGCCCGGTGCAGGTCGGTCGCGACGTACTTTCCGGACGGCTTCAGGTCGCAGATCACCGGCACGCGCTTGCGGATGCGCTCGAAGTCGTCGATCGTCCAGTCGACCTCGGCCGCGTGCGCGATCGCGAGATAGTGCAGCACCGCGTTGGTCGAGCCGCCGGTGGCCATGATCAGCGACACCGCGTTCTCGATCGATTCCTTCGTGATGATGTCGCGCGGCTTCAGGTCGCGCTTCACCGCCTCGACCAGCACGCGCGCCGATTCGGCGGCCGAATCGACTTTCTCCTGGTCGGGGTTCGCCATCGTCGACGAATACAGCAGCGACATCCCGAGCGCCTCGAACGACGAGCTCATCGTGTTCGCGGTGTACATGCCGCCGCACGAACCCGACGTCGGGCACGCGTTCTTCTCGACGCCTTCGAAATCCTCCTGCGACATCCGGCCCGCGGTGAATTCGCCGACGGCCTCGAACGACGACACGATCGTCAGGTCGCGGCCTTTCCAGTTGCCCGGGCGGATCGTGCCGCCGTACACGTAGATGCCCGGCACGTTCAGGCGCGCGAGCGCGATCATGCCGCCCGGCATGTTCTTGTCGCAGCCGCCGACCACCACCACGCCGTCCATCCACTGGCCCTGCACGCAGGTCTCGATGCAGTCGGCGATCACTTCGCGCGACACGAGCGAATACTTCATCCCTTCGGTGCCCATCGACATGCCGTCCGAAATCGTCGGCGTGCCGAAGATCTGCGGATTCGCGCCGGCCGCCTTCACGGCATCCACGGCCGCGTCCGACAGGCGCTGCAGGCCGGAATTGCACGGCGTGATCGTCGAGTGGCCGTTCGCGATGCCGACCATCGGTTTGTCGAAATCGTCCTTCTGGTAGCCGAGGGCGTAATACATCGAGCGGTTCGGCGAACGGGCCACGCCTTGCGTGATGTGCTTCGAGCGGCGGTTGTACGACATGGGGGACTCCATCGTTGTATGGGCGTCACCCTGAAGGGCGCGCCGGTTCGGATCGAACAAGCATGGAGTTTCCCGATTGGGATGTCCAATATATTATTTGTCGCCTATTAAGTCGTTTTTCGAATGAGTCGAACATGGCCGATCCGATCCCCGACCTGCGCCAGTGGCGCTATTTCGCGACCGTCGCCGACGAGCGCCACTTCGGTCGCGCGGCCGAGCGCCTGTCGATGACGCAGCCGCCGCTGTCGCAGGCGATCCGCGCGCTCGAGGACGCGTTGGGCGTCGCGCTGTTCGTGCGCACCAAGCGCTCGGTGGCGCTGACGGCGGTCGGCGCGGCGTTGTTGCCGGACGTGCACCGGCTGCTGGCGTCGGCCGATGCACTGCCGCCGCTCGCGCGACGGCTCGCACGCGGGGAGGCCGGCTCGCTGTCGCTCGCATTCGTGTCGACCGCCGATTACGGGCTGTTGCCGTCTTTGCTGCGTGCGTTCGGCGCGCGCTACCCGCAGGTGCGGTTGCAGCTCGCCGAAGCGACGAGCGACGTGCAGATCGACGAACTCGTCGCCGGGCGCATCGACGCCGGGCTCGTCATTCCGCCCGTGCCGCCGCGTCACGCGGCCGGGCTGTCGTACCTGCCGGTCGTGCGCGAGCCGCTGGTGGTCGCGATGCCGGCCGGGGCGTCCGATGCGCCCGAGGACGCGCCCGTGCAGCTTGCCGATGTCGCCGCGTTGCCGCTCGTGATCTTTCCGCGCCGTTTGGCGCCCGGCTTTTATGACATCATTACGGGCTGCTACGGCGCGGCGGGGGCAACCCCGCGCATCGGCCAGGAGGCGATCCAGATGCAGACGATCGTCAGCCTCGTGTCGGCCGGCATGGGCGTCGCACTGGTGCCGCAATCGCTGCGTAACCTGCGGCGCACCGGCGTGGTCTACCGGCCGCTCGCCGGCTCTGCGCCGGTCGTCGAGACGGGGCTCGTGTGGCGCACCGGCGACGTGAGCCCCGTGCTCGCCGGTTTCATCGACGTCGTGCGCGCACAAGGTCTTGCCGCGTGACGTGAACGATGGCGCGCGGGCGCCGTCCAACGCGCGGTGCTGCGCGTGCGACGGCCGTACCGTATTCGAAAACTTCTTCGCTAACCCATGATCATTCACCCGAATTTCGACCCCGTTGCGATCCATCTCGGGCCGCTGGCCGTGCGCTGGTACGGCCTCATGTATCTCGTCGGCTTCATCGCGGCGATCGTCGTCGGCCGGATCCGCCTGAAGCTGCCGTACGTCGCGGCGCAGGGCTGGACCGCGAAGGACATCGACGACATGATGTTCTACGGCGTGCTGGGCACCGTGCTCGGCGGCCGGCTCGGCTACGTGCTGTTCTACAAGGCCGATTTCTACTTCTCGCACCCGCTCGACGTGTTCAAGGTGTGGGAAGGCGGCATGTCGTTTCACGGCGGCTTCCTCGGCGTGACGCTCGCGATGATGCTGTTCGCGTGGCAGCGCAAGCGGCACTGGCTGCAGGTCACCGATTTCGTCGCGCCGATGGTGCCGACCGGGCTCGCGGCGGGGCGGCTCGGCAACTTCATCAACGGCGAACTGTGGGGCCGCGTGACCGATCCGACGGCGCCGTGGGCGATGCTGTTCCCGGGCGCGATGCGCGACGATGCGGCATGGCTGCCGAAGCACCCGGCACTCGTCGAGAAGTGGCATCTCGCCGACGTGTTCATGCAATACCAGATGCTGCCGCGCCATCCTTCGCAGCTCTATGAAATCGCGCTCGAAGGTATCGCACTGTTCTTCGTGCTGTTCCTGTTCGCGCGCAAGCCGCGGCCGACGGGCGCGATATCGGCACTGTTCCTGATCGGTTATGGCCTCGCGCGCTTCACGGTCGAGTTCGCGCGCGAACCCGACGACTTCCTCGGTCTGCTGGCGCTCGGCCTGTCGATGGGGCAGTGGCTGTCGCTGCCGATGATCGTCGCGGGGATCGCGATGATGGTCTGGGCGTATCGCCGCCGCGCGGCGAACGCGAATGCGGCTGCATGAAGTGATTACGTGACGCGGTATCGATGCACGCGTGATCGGCGCGTGCATCGGCTGCGCGGATGTACATGAAAAACGCCGGCCCTCGGGCCGGCGTTTTCGTTTCCGACAACTGCGCGACGCGCGTTACTTCATCTGCACGGAGCCGTTGACGGTGACCGACACGGTGGCCTTGCCGCCTTCGACCGCGATCGGCGCGCTCATCTTCGCGCTGTCCATCGGCGCCGCGGCCATCGCCATCATGCGCGTGTACGGCTGCACGTTGCGGCCGCTGCCGACGTTCACGTCGCGGATCGTGTAGCTGCTGTAGCCGAATGCCTTCGCGGCTTCGTCCGCGCGGGCGCGGAACGACTTGATCGCTTCCGTCGTGAGCTTCTGCTCGGCCGCGCGCTGTGCTTCCGGCGACAACGAGAACTCGACGTTCGCGACCTGCATCAGGTTCGACAACTGGCCTGCCAGCTTCGACGCCGCGGCGAAATCGCGCGATTCGAGCGCGACCTCGGTGCGGCCGCGCCATGCGGAGATCTTGCCGTCGCGATCGGTGCTCGGATACACGGAGAACGCACCCGTATGCGCGGTGACGCCCGACACGCCCTTCGCCTGCGACAGCGCCGCGTCCGCGCGCTGGTTCAGCTGCGCGGTGAGGCTGCCCGGATCCTTGGCCTGCTGCTCGTAGAACAGCGTGATGTGAATGATGTCCTGCGGCACGTCGGCACTGGCCTGCGACGAAAGCGACAGCACGCCCGCCGGCTCCGGAAAGTGCGGGTTCGCCGTCTGGGCGTGCGCGGCGGGCGACGCGAGCGTCAGCGCGACGGGAACGGCGGCGGCAAGGGCGAGCGACAGCGCGAGTGCGGATTTCTTGGTCATTGTTGGACTCCTTGTGCGAGGGCGCACACGCGGATCACGCGTGCACGACGCGGGCGTACCGCGCGACGAAAAAAACGACAGCCGGCCCGATCGGCCGACAGCGGTTGCTTAGGCCGTGCGAACCGGCCGCGAGTTCCGTCGCGGCAGCGTGTACTGACCAGATTTGACCTTTGGCGCGCGGCCTACTTCATCAACTTTTCGGTGATGAAGCGCCATTCCGCCCGCGTGACCGGCGTGATCGACAGCCGGTTGCCGCGGGCGAGCACGCGCATGTCGGCCAGCTCGTCGTGCTCGCGCAGCGCGGCGAGCGGCACGAGCGGCGACTTCTTCACGAAGCGCACGTCGACGAGCAGCCAGCGTGGCGCTTCCTGCGTCGATTTCGGATCGTAATAGGGGCTTTTCGGATCGAACTGCGTGGGATCGGGGTAGGGCGTCGACGATACTTCGGCGAGGCCCGCGATGCCCGGCTCGGGGCAGCTCGAGTGATAGAACAGCACGCCGTCGCCGATCTTCATCGTGTCGCGCATGAAATTGCGCGCCTGATAGTTGCGCACGCCGGTCCACGGCAGCGAGCGCTGCGGTGCGTTGGCGAGATCGTCGATGCTTGCTTCGTCCGGTTCGGACTTCATCAGCCAGTATTGCATGGATCGTAATCGACGCAGAATGGGCATGAGGGTCTGTTTGCATGCGGAACGCGCATGCGTTGCCACGAGGACGGCCGTTCTCGTGGCAACCCAAACTAAAAATTCAATCCACGGGAATGCCCGAAATCGCCCGTATGGCGGCGTCGCTCGTCACTTGTTTGGCTCGGCCAAACGGCGCTCCTCGCTTCTTGCCTGCGCCCCGCAAGGACGTCCCCTCGGGGGACGAGCGATTTCGGGCATTCGCATGCGCGTTCCGCATGCAAACAGACCCTCAAAAGGAAACGGCATCGGAAGTTCCCGATGCCGTTGGATAGGCCCCCGCCTTGGCCGCTAGGCCGGCATCCTGAACCTGAGGTTCAGAATTGGTCGCAGTTAGCAGCACTTCGGGTACATCAGACAGAGTGACGCGCGCGCCCGTGCTACAAATTTCCGCAACCGTGCACATGGCATTGGTTCAAGGAATATATGACCTTGGCGAACCAGGCAGGGAAGCTGACTGAACTGTGATTCGATGCGCCAATTTGACCACCGTTGACCGTCGAGATCAAGGGGAATCGACGCATCGTTTGAAACGTTACTGCGTCTCGTGCTGTGCGAGCACCGCACCGAGTTGTTCGTTCATCTGGTGCATTGTACGACGGATTTCCTCCGCCGGAAATGCTTCACCATGCCGCACGCTCGTTTGCAGCCGCAGCAATTCCGATGCGAGCGACAGCGCCGCCATCACCGCGATGCGATCGGTGCCGCGTACCGAGCTGTTCGAGCGGATTTTCGACATTTCGGCGTCGACGCGCGCGACCGCTTCGAGCAGCGCCGCTTCGGTCTCGGCCGAACAGGCGAGCCGATAGGGCTGACCGAGAATCGAGACTTCGATCTGCTTGGTGCTCATGCATGTTCTCCGTGGCTGGCCGCGTCATCGCCATCCGTGCGCGCCTGCGCATCCAGCAGGTCGAGCTGGTTGTCGGCTTGCTCCGCGCTCTTCGAGCGCGGCAGCTTTTCGAGAATCGCGTTCAGTTTCACCTGGGCGTCGTCGATCTTCGCCGACAGCGTGTCGCGCTCGGCCGCGAGCGCATTGCGTTCGTCGCGCAGCTGCGCGAGTTCCGCGCGGACCGTGTCCGCTTCCGCGCGCAATTGCGCGACCTGCTCCTCGAGCGCGAGCCGTTCCGAGTGATAGCGCTTGTTCAGCGAAATCAGACGGCCAATATTTTGAGATAGGGTTTCGAGTTCGTTGAGCATTTGCTGCGTCCTCTAAAGACCCAGCATTTTAGCGCGGAATAACGCGCAATCCGACATCTGTAACGTTTCCAGTCGTAACACCCCTGCTTCTTGCCGCGAATAGGCGCGTCCCGCGTGTCTCCGGACGCTTCCTTGACGCTCGCGCGACCGGCTCCTAAACTGGCGCCGCCTCGGTGCTCGCGCGCAGGACGCGCGGTTAAACGGGAAGCAGGGTGCGGGCTCCGCGAGCGCGTCAACCTGCGCTGCCCCCGCAACGGTAAGCGGCCGCGTCGCATGACGCAGGCCGGCTCGGGCGCGTTTCGCGTGCAGGTCGCACGCGGGCGCGGGCCACTGCGCGTCATCGCGCGGGAAGGCGAGCCGGACCGCCGCCAGCCCGGATACCGGCCGAGACGGGGAGCCCGCACGGGCTCCATGACGCGCGGCCTGCGGGGAAGCGGGGCGCGCAATGCTTCACGGAACGTTCTTCGATGCCGACCCCAATCGTCCGCCACGCGCCCCCGTCGCGCCCGGCCGGCCCCTGCAAGCGGATGCGCCGTGCGTCGGGCGCGCGGCCGTGCGCCGCATGAGCGCCGCACGCGCCACTGTCATCTGGGCCGCGCTGGCCGCCGTGGTCGCATTGCTGTTCGTCGCGTCGCTGTCGATCGGCAGCGTGCCGATGTCGCCGTGGCAGGCACTCGCGTCGCTCGTGCCGCACGGCGGCGATACCCTGTTTGCCGATATCGTCCGCACGCTGCGCCTGCCGCGCGCGCTCGCGGGTTTCGCGTGCGGCGCGCTGCTCGCGCTGGCCGGCGCGTTGTTGCAAGTGCTGCTGCGCAATCCGCTCGCGGAGCCGTACGTGCTGGGCGTGTCCGGCGGCGCGGCCGGCTTCGCGCTCGTCGCGATGATCGCGGGCGGCGCGTGGTGGCTCGTCGACGCATCCGCGTTCGCCGGTTCGCTCGTCTCGGTCGCGCTCGTGCTCGGTCTCGCCAGACGCGAGCTGTGGCGCGGCGAATCGCGCGACGCATCGCCGCGGCTGCTGCTCACCGGCGTCGTGATCGCGGCGGGATGGGGCGCGCTCGTCACGCTGTTGCTGTCGCTCGCGCCCGATGCGCGGCTGCGCGGCATCATCTTCTGGCTGACGGGCGACCTGAACGGCGCGACGGCGCCGTGGTTCGCGTGGGGCGCGCTGTTGCTGAGCGCGTGCGTCGCGCTGCCGGCCGCGTCGCAACTGAACGTGCTGCTGCGCGGCGACGCGACCGCGCAGGCGCTCGGCGTGCCGGTCGCGCGGCTGCGCGTGCGGATCTATCTCGTCGCGTCGCTGGCCGCCGCCGCTGCCGTGACGACGGCCGGCACGATCGGCTTCGTCGGGCTCGTCGTGCCGCATGCGCTGCGGCTCGCGTTCGGCAACGACCAGCGGATGCTGCTGCCGGCCGCGATGCTCGCGGGCGGTGGCGGCGTGATGGCGGCCGACCTGCTCGCGCGCACCGCGATCGCGCCCGCGCAACTGCCGGTCGGCGTGATGACCGCGTTGATCGGCGTGCCGGTGTTCCTGTGGATGTTGCTGAGGAGGCCGATGCGATGACGGGCGCCACATCGTACGCCGCCGCCGGCGACATGCACTACAGGGCCGTCGACCTGACATTGAAGGCCGGCGCGCGCACGCTGCTCGATCGCTTCACGCACGCGTTCCGCCCCGGCGAGATCTGGTGCGTCGCCGGCCCGAACGGCGCGGGCAAGACGACGCTGCTCGCCACGCTCGCGGGATTGCAGCCGCCCGCTGGCGGACACGTCGAGATCGACGGCCGGCCGCTTGCCGCGTGGCGTCCCGAGCACCTCGCGCAGCGCCGCGCGCTGATGCCGCAGCAATTGCACGATGCGTTCAGCGCGACGGTGTTCGACACGGTGCTGCTCAACCGCTTTCCGTATCTCGGCAGCTGGGGCTGGGAGCGCGACGACGACCGCGCGGCCGCGCGCGATGCGCTGGCGACGTTCGACCTGAGCCCGCTCGCGGCGCGCGACGTGATGTCGCTGTCGGGCGGCGAGCGGCAGCGGGTCGCGCTGGCCGCGACGCTGTGCCAGGATGCGCCGCTGATGCTGCTCGACGAACCGCTCGCGCATCTCGACCTGCATCACCAGATCGACTGCCTGACCGCGCTCGCCGCGTGGCTCGCGGCAGGCCCGCGCACGGTGGTGTTTTCGTGTCACGACCTGAATCTCGCGCGGCGTTTCGCGACGCATGCGCTGCTGCTCGACGGCCGCGGCCAAGCGTGGGCCGGCCGCGTGCACGACGTGCTGACGCCCGAGCGCGCGAGCGACGCGTTCGGCTATCCGCTCGTGCTGATCCGCGAGAACGGCCGCGATGCGCTGCTGCCCGCATGGCCTGCGCGACAATGACGTTTCCCGTTCCGATTTTTCCGATGCGCGGCGCATGCCGCGCGCACGACACGGCTCCTCGATGACGACTCCGACCCAATTCCCGCCCGCGATCGCGCCGCTCGACGACGCACTGCGCAAGCGTCTCCAACATGTGATCGACCACAAGACCAAGCCACCCGGCAGCCTCGGTCAGCTCGAGGCGGTCGCGCTGCAGATCGGCCTGATCCAGCACACCGAGCGGCCGGTCGTGCAGCGGCCCGCGACGATCGTGTTCGCGGGCGACCACGGGATCGCGGCCGAGGGCGTCAGTCCTTATCCGCAGGCGGTGACCGCGCAGATGGTCGCGAACTTCCTGGCCGGCGGTGCGGCGATCAACGCGTTTTCGGGTGTCGCGCAGAGCACGCTCGAGATCGTCGATGCGGGCGTCGCGTCGCCGCTGCCGCTGTCGGACCGGCTGGTGTCGCTGCCGGTCGCGCGCGGCACGCGCAACTTCGCGGCGCAGCCGGCGATGACGCGCGACGAGGCGATGGCCGCGCTGGCCGCCGGCGCGGCGCGCGTTCGCCTGCACGCGTCGCTCGGCACGAACGTGATCGGCTTCGGCGAGATGGGGATCGCGAACACGTCGTCGGCCGCGTGCCTGATGAGCCGTCTGCTCGACGTGCCGATCGACGCATGCGTCGGCCGCGGCACGGGGCTCGACGATCAGGGCCTCGCGCACAAGCGCGCGGTGCTCGGCCGCGCGCTCGTCAAGCATTCGCATGCGATCGCGCCGCTCGACGTGCTCGCGACGTTCGGCGGCTTCGAGATCGCGATGATGACGGGCGCGTACCTCGCGGCCGCGAGCGAGCGGATGACGATCCTCGTCGACGGCTTCATCGCGACCGCCGCGCTGCTCGTCGCCGAGCGCATCGCGCCCGGCGTGCGCGACTACTGCGTGTTCTCGCATACGTCGCACGAGGCCGGCCATCGGCGCATGCTCGAGCATTTCGGCGCGAAGCCGCTGCTCGCGCTCGACCTGCGGCTCGGCGAAGGCACGGGCGCCGCGCTCGCGCTGCCGCTGGTGCGCGCGGCGGCCGCGTTCCTGAGCGAGATGGCGAGTTTCGAATCCGCCGGTGTCGACAATCGTGACGCCTGAGCGCGCGCGCGGCATGCGGGCCGAACTGCGCTACTTCTTCGTCGCGCTCGGCTATTTCACGCGCGTGCCCGTGCCGCGCTCGATCGGCTATGCGGCCGGCGATCTCGACCAGGCCGCGCGCTATTTCCCGCTCGTCGGCGCTTGCGTCGGCGCATGGGGCGCGCTGGTCTATCTCGTCGCGCTGCGCGCGCTGCCACCGTCGATCGCGGTCGGGCTGTCGATGGCCGCGACGCTGCTCGCGACCGGCGCCTTCCACGAAGACGGCCTCGCCGACAGTTGCGACGCGTTCGGCGGCGGCTACACGCGCGACGACGTGCTGCGCATCATGCACGATTCGCGGATCGGCACGTTCGGTGCGGTCGCGCTCGTGATCGCGCTCGGGCTGAAATGGCAGGCGCTGACGTCGATGCTGCCGCTGCGCGCCGCATGGACGATGATCGCCGCGCATGCGGCGAGCCGCGCGATGGCCGTGAGCCTGCTGATGACGCTCGACTACGTGCGGCCCGAAGGCAAGGCGAAGCCGGTCGCGCAACGGATGGGCGCACGCGCGGCGTGCGTCGCGGCGGTGTTCGGACTGCCGTGGCTGTTCTGGCCGGACTGGCGCATGGGCGCTGCCGCATGCGTGGCGCTCGTCGTGGTGCGCGCGTGGCTGGCCCGCTACTTCTTGAAGCGGATCGGCGGTTATACGGGCGACTGTCTCGGTTTCGCGCAGCAATTGGGCGAATTGGCGATCTATCTCGTGGTGCTCGGATGGACATCGTCCTGATCCGCCATCCGGCCGTCGGCATCGAGCCGGGCATCTGCTACGGGCGCAGCGACGTGCCGCTCGCCGAATCGGCCGATGGCGGCGCGCAGGCCGTGCGTACGCATCTGTCGACACTCGGCGCGCCGTTGCCCGAACAGGTCTGGACGAGCCCGCTGACGCGTTGCGCGTCGATTGCCGAACGGCTCGCGCGGGCACTCGACGTGCCGCTGCGGCGCGATGCCGACTGGCAGGAAATGGATTTCGGCGCGTGGGAAATGCAGCGCTGGGACGATATCGACCGTGCGGCGCTCGATGCATGGGCGGCCGACCTGATGCATGCGTGCGCGCACGGCGGCGAAAGCGTGGCGCGATTCGCCGCGCGGATTGCGCGGCAGGCCGATGCGATGGCGAAGCTCGACGGCCCGCAATGGGTCGTCACGCATGCGGGCGTGATCCGCGCATTCGCGTCGCATCTATTGCGTGTGCCGCTCGATACGCTGCTGTCGCGGCCGGTGCCGACGGGCGGGGCCGTCTGGCTGCGCGCGGACGACGACGCACATGCAGCGGAAGTCGTGCACTGGGACGCGTAGGCACGGTTGCGTCTGCAGATGACCGACGCCGCGCAGGACCGATCCGTCGCGCTCGCCCGGCGCATCCGATATCGACGCGCGATGCACCCGCCCGCCGCCGGACATCAGCGCGCCGGCCGCCGCGCACGCGCGGCATCCAGGTCCTCGCACAGCGCGGCCGCGCCCTGCGCGATGCGCGGCGACGGCCGCGTCAGCAGATCGCCGTCGATCGCGAACAGGTTGTTGCGCGCCACGGCCGTCAGCGCGGGCCACGCACGCCAGCGCGCGAGGCTCGGCAGCGGTTCGTTCGAACGGGTCGCCCCGGCGCTCGTTATCACGATCGCTTCCGGATTCGCCGCGAGCACGGCTTCGTCGGTCACGGTCGGCGCGAGCGGCTTGAGCGACGCAAATACGTTGCGGCCGCCGCAGAGTTCGAACACTTCGTTGATCAGGTGCGTGCCGTTGAGCGTCGTCAGCGGGCGGTCCCACACCTGGAAGAACATCGAGACGGGCGGGCGTGCCGCGTAGCGTGCGCGTAGTGCCGCGATGTCGCGCATGAAGGCGGCCGCGGCGGCATCGGCGGTCGGTTGGGTGCCGAGCAGCGTGCCGAGCCGGCGCAGCGACGACGACACGTCGTCGAGATGCTTCGGTTCACTGAAGAACAGCGGAATGTGCAGCGCGCGCAGCGCGTCGGTCTGCCGCTCGGCGTTGCCGTGCCGCCAGACGACGATCAGGTCGGGCTTCAGCGCGGCGATGCGTTCGAGGTCGAGCGCCTTGTTGTCGCCGACGCGCGGCACCGCTTGCGCGGCGGGCGGATAGTCGCTGTACGTGACGGTGCCGACGAGCTTCGCACCGCCGCCGGCCGCGTAGACGAGTTCGGTCGCGTGCGGGGCGAGACTGATCACGCGTTGGGCAGGCGCGGGTAACGTGACCGTATTGCCGGCGTCGTCGCGCGTCGTGACGTCGGCGTGGACGAGCGGTGCGTGAGCGAGCGCGGCCAGCAGCGCGGCCGGCACGAGCCGGCTGAACACGCGCGGACTCATGCCGAGGCCCGCTGCAGCAGCGGCACGCAATGCGCGAGCGCGTCGCCGAGGCGCTGCCATTCGGCTTCGCTCGCCGGCAGGCCGATGCGTACGCTCGACGGCGCCGGGAAGTGCCGCGTCCAGATTCCGTGTGCCGCAAGCGCGGCATGCAGCGCGGAGGCGCGCGGGTCGTCGCTCCAGCTGAAGAGCGGCGTCGCGCGAACCGCGAAGCCGTGCGCGCGCAGCAGTGCGGCCAAACGTTCGCCGTTGGCCGCGAGCCGCTCGCGGGCGGCAGCTTGCCATGCGCGATCGGCGAACGCCGCGGCGACCGCGTGGCGCGCGGGGCCGCCGACCGTCCACGCGCCTAGCGTGTCGCGCAACGCGACGATCTGAGTCGGGCACGCGAGCACGAAGCCCGCGCGAATCCCGGCGAGCCCGAAGAACTTGCCGACCGAGCGCAGCACGACGAGCCCCGGACGATCGGCGTGCGGCGCGAGCGATGGGGCGGCGCCCGTGTCGGCGAACGCTTCGTCGACGATCAGCGTACCGCCGCGTGCCGCCAGTTGCGCATGCCAGCCGAGCAGGCGCGCGGTCGGCACGAATTCGGCGGTCGGATTGTTCGGATTCCCGACAATGACGTGACGCAGCGTCGCGGGCAGCGTATCCGCGTGGATGTCGAGCGCGACGACGCGATGGCCGTGGCGCGCGAACGCGGGTGCGTATTCGCCGTACGCGAGCGCCGCGACGCCGGCGTCGCCGGCCGGCAGCAACGCCGGCAACGCGCGGATCGCGGCCTGGCTGCCGGCGACCGGCAGCACGTGCGCGGGATCGGGCGCGTGGTAGTACTGCGCGGCGCAGGCCGCGAGGCCGTCGCCGTCGTCGGGCAGCCGGCGCCAGGCGTTGGCCGGCACGGGGGGCACCGGGTAGCCGACCGGATTGATGCCGGTCGACAGATCGAGCCACGCGTCGTACGGAATGCCGTGGCGGCGGGCGGCTTCATGCAGGTTGCCGCCGTGCGCGATGGATGAATCAGACATGATGGGTGGCCATGACGAGTGCGCCGCTCGCGACCAGCAGCGCGAGCCACAGCGCGAGCGTGCGCGTGACGAGCGACAGCGCGGCGACGATGTGAAGGGCGGTGGCCGTGGCCCCGGTGCCGAGCACCGGGCGATCCTCGATTTCGCCGTGATAGACGGCCGGGCCGCCGAGCTGCACGTTCAAGCTGCCGGCGCCCGCGGCCATCACGGGGCCCGCGTTCGGGCTGTCCCAGTGGCGCGCCTGCGTGCGCCAGCAGCGCCATGCGGCGGCCGTGTCGCCGAGCAGCGCGTAGCTCGCGGCGGTGAGCCGCGCGGGCATCCAGTTCAGCGCGTCGTCGAGGCGCGCGGCGGCCCAGCCGAAGGTCAGGAAGCGCGGCGTGCGGTAGCCCCACATTGCGTCGAGCGTGTTCGCGAGCCGGAACAGCAATGCGCCGGGGCCGCCCGCGACGACGAACCAGAAGAGCGCGCCGAAGATCGCGTCGTTGCCGTTTTCGAGCGCCGATTCGACGGCCGCGCGCGACAGCGCACCTTCGTCCGCGTTGCTGGTGTCGCGCGACACGATGCGCGCGGTCAGCGCACGTGCCGCGTCGAGGTCGCGCCGCAGCAGCGCGGCAGCGATCGGCGCGACGTGTTCGGCGAGGCTCTTCGCGCCGAGCGCGAACCACAGCAGCGCGACGTGCAGCGCAGCGGCGAACGGCCAGGGCAGCACGGCGACGAGCCATGCCGCGACGGCCACCGGCGGCACGACCGCCGCGAGCCACGCGGCGACGCCGATCACACGGCCGCGCCGGCCCGTGTTCAACGCGGCTTCGATGCGCGCGGCGAGGCGGCCGAACGCGACGAGCGGATGCCAGCCGGCCGGCTCGCCGATGGCGCGGTCGACGATCGCGGCCGCGACCGCGAGCATCGCGACGACCGGCAGCGACAGCATCAGCATGACCGGGCTCCCGCCTTGAGGTCGAGCGGCAGCCCGGCAACCAGCAGCGTGACGCGCGTCGCGAGCGCGGCGACGCGCTGGTTCAGGCGCCCGAGCTCGTCGACGTAGCGGCGCGTGACCGACCCGAGCGGCACGACGCCGAGCCCGATCTCGTTGCTGACGACGATCACCTTCGCGCGTGCGCCGCGCAACGCGTGCTCGAGCCGCTCGACCTGCGCCGCGTAGTGCGCATCGTCGAGCGGTTCGCCGTCGGCGGGGCACAGCAGGTTCGTGAGCCACAGCGTCAGGCAGTCGACGAGCAGGCACGCGTGCGGATCGTCGAGCCGCGCGAGCGTGCCCGCGAGATCGATGGGCGCGTCGGCGAACCCCCATTCGGCCGGCCGGCGCGCGCGGTGATGCGCGATGCGCTGCGCGAATTCGGCATCGGCATCGGCGGCGGTGGCGGTCGCGATGTAGGTAACGGGGCGGCCGCTGTCGGCGGCGAGCCGCTCGGCATGCGCGCTCTTGCCCGAGCGCGCGCCGCCGAGGACGAAGGTGAGGTCGTGCGGAATCATCGCGTGATTGTAACGGCGCGCACGACCCGGCGCGGGCGATAATGCCGCCTTTGCTTCGCGACGACCTTTGACACGATGAATGCACCCGAGCCGCGGCCGCGCGGCACGCTGATGATCCAGGGCACGACGTCCGACGCGGGCAAGAGCACGCTCGTCGCGGGCCTGTGCCGCCTCGCGCGCCGCGGCGGCGCGCGCGTGGCCCCGTTCAAGCCGCAGAACATGGCGCTCAACAGCGCGGTGACGGCCGATGGCGGCGAGATCGGCCGTGCGCAGGCGCTGCAGGCGCTGGCCGCCGGCGTTGCGCCGCATACGGATTTCAATCCGGTGCTGCTGAAACCGACGAGCGACCGCGGCGCGCAGGTGATCATTCACGGCAAGGCGCGCATGAACCTCGACGCGCGGGCGTATCACGACTACAAGCCGGTCGCGTTCGATGCGGTGCTCGAATCGTACGCGCGCCTGCGCGCCGGTTACGACACGGTGATCGTCGAAGGCGCCGGCAGTCCGGCCGAGATCAACCTGCGCGATGGCGACATCGCGAACATGGGGTTTGCCGAGCGGGTCGACTGCCCGGTCGTGCTCGTCGCCGACATCGATCGCGGCGGCGTGTTCGCGCATCTGGTCGGCACGCTCGCATGTCTGTCGGACAGCGAGCGCGCACGTGTGCGCGGCTTCGTGATCAACCGCTTCCGCGGCGACCTCAAGCTGCTCGAACCAGGGCTCGACTGGCTGCGCGCGCGGATGGGCAAGCCGGTGTTCGGCGTGCTGCCGTATCTGCACGGGCTGCTGCTCGACGCGGAGGACATGCTGCCCGCGCAGGCGCGCAGCGCCGCCGCACGGGGCGATGCCGGCGTGCTGCGCGTGGTGGTGCCCGCGCTGCCGCGCATCAGCAACCACACCGATTTCGATCCGCTACGCGCGCATCCGCAGGTCGAATTCACGTACTGGAAGAGCGGCCCCGTGCCCGACGCCGACCTGCTGATCCTGCCCGGTTCGAAGAGCGTGCAGCGCGACCTCGCGTGGCTGCGCGACGCGGGCTGGGACGCGCTGATCCGGCGCCATCTGCGCTACGGCGGCAAGGTGATCGGCATCTGCGGCGGCATGCAGATGCTCGGCCGCACGCTCGACGATCCGCTCGGCCTCGAAGGCGCACCCGGCAGCGTGCCGGGGCTCGGGCTGCTCGATTTCGACACGACGCTGCAACCCGACAAGACGCTGAAGAACGTGACCGGGCAACTCGCGCTGCCGGGCGCGGCCGCCGTGCGCGGCTACGAGATTCACATGGGCGACACGCGCGGGCCGGCGCTCGAGACGCCCGCGCTGATGCTGGCCGCCGATGCCGCGCGGGACGGCGTGCGGGAGGGCGTGCGTCCCGACGGCGCGCTGTCGGCCGACGGCCAGATTCTCGCGACCTACGTGCACGGGCTGTTCGACGCGCCCGACGCCTGCGCGGCGCTGCTCGCGTGGGCGGGGCTCGACGGCGCGGCCCGCATCGACTACCCGGCGCTGCGCGAGGCTTCGCTGGAACGGCTGGCCGACACGTTCGCCGCGCACCTCGACCTCGACGCGCTGTACGCCGAGTTTCGTTGAGGCCGGCCCTCGCTTTTTCCGCTCGATCGCGTACAACAGAGGAGGGCGGAGGTCCGCCCGAAGGAGGGCGACGAGAGGGCTCGACGGTGGTGGGGCGTCCTGCTCGCGGTGCTGCTGGGCGTGTCGGCGGTGGCGCAGGCGTGCGATTCGTATGCGCCGGGCGGTGGCCAGTCCGGCGGCGACGCCACGCAAGGCAAGAGCGGTTACTGAGCGGGATGCGGGGCATGATCGGTCATGCTCTTTTTTGCGATTCAATTCGTTCTTAAATGGAATCAATTTAAGCGAGATTGCGTGTTTATCGGCTGAATCGATTCGAATAGAGTGCGATTCACTCCCATCCACTCACGAAGGAATCCGTCATGAACGCCAACCGCCTGAACGATTTCGCCGCGACGCTGCTGCGCGTCGCCCTCGGCGTGCTGTACCTCGCGCACGTCGCACAGAAGGTCTTTGTTTTCACGTTGCCCGGCACCGTGCAGTTCTTCGCGTCGATCGGCCTGCCGGGCTGGCTCGCCTACCTGACCACGTTCGTCGAACTGGCGGGCGGCCTGGCGCTGCTCGCGGGGGTCCGCGTGCGCATCGCCGCGCTGGTGCTGCTGCCGTTCATGCTCGGCGCGGTCGCCGCGCATCTGCCGAACGGCTGGAGCTTCGCATCGCCGCACGGCGGCTGGGAATATCCGGCGTTCTGGGCCGTCACGCTGGCCGTGCAGGCCCTGCTGGGCGGCGGCGCGTTCGCGCTCGGCACGCGGGAGGCCGCGCTCCAGCGCGCATGACCTGACGGAAAGCCGACGAAACCGGCACGCGGTTCGGCGTGACCGGTTCCGGTGACACCCCGTTTGCCGATATCATCGCTCCCTGTATCCGCAATCGAGCGGCGCCTGCCATACGGCCGGCGCCGCGCGGCTTTTTCGGGGGAATTCATGACGGTCATCGTGGTGGCGAATCCGAAGGGCGGCGTGGGCAAGAGCACGCTGTCCACCAATCTAGCCGGCTATTTCGCGGCGCAAGGCGCATGGGTCGCGCTGGCCGACCTGGACCGGCAGCAGTCCGCGCATGCGTGGCTCGACCTGCGGCCGGCTGGCTTGCCGGCGATCGAGGCGTGGGAACTCGATCCGGAGGCGCCGTCGAAGCCGCCGCGCGGGCTGGAATATGCGGTGATCGATACGCCGGCCGGCCTGCACGGCACGCGGCTCAACGTCGCGCTGCAACTGGCCGACAAGGTGATCGTGCCGCTGCAGCCGTCGATGTTCGATATTCTCGCGACCCAGCAGTTTCTGGAGCGCCTCGCCGGCGAGAAGGCCGTGCGCAAGGGCAGCGTCGAGGTCGGGATCGTCGGGATGCGGGTCGACGCGCGCACGCGCTCGTCCGACCAGCTGCACCGGTTCGTCGAGGGGCTCGGCCTGCCGGTGCTCGGCTACGTGCGCGACACGCAGAACTACGTGCAGATCGCCGCGCACGGCCTGACGCTGTGGGACGTCGCGAAAAGCCGCGTCGAGAAGGATCTCGAACAGTGGCGGCCGATCGTCGAATGGGCCGAACGCCGCGCGCCGAAGGCCGAGAAGGCCGCCAAGGCAGCGTCCTGAACGCCCGGCCGTCCGGCCGATGCGACCTCCAATGAGAAAGGGCCGGATCCCGTCGCGCACGGTATCCGGCCCTTCGGTCGCCAGCGGCATCGCTGCACCGCGCGCCACGGCACGCGGGCATGCCGCTCAGGTCACGTCCAGTTCTGCGTCGGCACGTGATCGCGGTGGCCCTTGATCTTGTTGCCTTCGTCGATGAACACGAGCTTCGGCTTCCAGCCGGCCTGCAGCTCGGCTTCGTCGACCATCGCGAACGCCGCGATGATCACGAGGTCGCCGAGCTGCGCGCGGCGCGCGGCCGAGCCGTTCAGCGAGATCATCCCGCTGCCGCGCTCGCCCTTGATCGCGTACGTCGAGAAACGCTCGCCGTTGTTGATGTTCCAGATGTCGATCCGTTCGTTTTCGATGAGGCCCGCCGCTTCGAGCAGGTCTTCGTCGATCGCGCACGAACCTTCGTAGTGCAGTTCGCAGTGCGTGACCGCCGCGCGGTGGATCTTCGATTTGAGCATGTGGCGCTGCATGGTGTCTCCGTGATGCGTCGTGAGAGGCGCGGGCGGGCCGCCCGTCAGATTTCCAGGTTGTCGATGAGGCGCGTCGCGCCGAGTTTCGCGGCCGCGAGCACGACGAGCGGCTCGCCGGCTTCGAGTTCGGCGGCGCTCGGTGCGACCAGGTTCGCGCGGCGGCGGATCGCGATGTAGTCGGGCGCCCAGCCGCGTTCGGCCAGGTGCGTGTGCGCGTGCTGCTCGAGCTTGCCGAGGTCGCGCTCGCCGCCGAGCACGCTGTCGCGCACGCGCTGCAGCGTTTTCGCCAGCTCGGGCGCTTCCCTGCGCTCGTCGGGCGTCAGGTAGCGGTTGCGCGACGACAGCGCGAGGCCGTCCTCGTCCCGCACGGTCTCGGCCGCGATGATCTCGACCGGCAGCGCGAGCTGCTGGCACATGCGGCGCACGATCATCAACTGCTGGTAATCCTTCTTGCCGAACACGGCGACGCGCGGCTGCACGCACGACATCAGTTTCGTGACGACCGTGCACACGCCGGCGAAGAAGCCGGGCCGGAACTCGCCTTCGAGAATCCCGCCGAGATCGTCCGGCGGCAGCACGCGGTATTCCTGCGGCTCAGGGTACATGTCGCGCTCGGTCGGCGCGAACAGCACGTATACGTTTTCCTGCTGCAGCTTCTCGATATCGTCCTGGAGCGTGCGCGGGTACTTGTCGAAATCCTCGTTCGGGCCGAATTGCAGCCGGTTGACGAAGATGCTCGCCACGACCGGGTCGCCGTGCTGGCGCGCGAGGCGCATCAGCGACAGGTGCCCTTCGTGCAGGTTGCCCATGGTCGGCACGAACGCCGTGCGGTTCTGTCCGCGCAGCTGGTCGCGCAGTTCCTGGATCGAGCTGATGACTTTCATGATCGGGTAGCGGGTTCCTCGCGCAGGCGCGCGTTGGCGCCGCAGCAGCGGCGTCGGGGTCGAAGCGGAGAACGCCGGCGCGCGGGCGGCGCATCGGGCGTCGGCGGATTGTAGAGGATTTGGCCGCGCGACGCATCGATAAAAGAACGATCGTTCACTTTTTGTCGAGGCTTGCCGGATACGTGTCGGATACGCGCCGGACGGCCACCCGCCGCGGCGAAGCGGCGAGCGTCGGAGCGAACCGGGAACGGGAGGCGACGGGGCGGCCCTTATGCGGGCAGGTACGCGAGACGCACGTAGATCGGCGCGAACGGCTCGGCCTGCGTGATCTCGAGCAGCGATTCGCGCGCGAGTTCGAGCATCGCGATGAAGTTCACGACGACGACCGGCACGCCGCGCGACGTGTCGAACAGGTCGGCGAACTCCATGAAGCGCGCGTTCTGCAGCCGGCGCAGGATCAGGCTCATGTGTTCGCGCACCGACAGCTCCTCGCGGGAGATTTTGTGGTGCTGGACGAGCTTCGCGCGCTTGAGCACGTCGGCCCACGCGGCGCGCAGGTCGTCCGAATTCACGTCGGGAAAGCGCGGCGTGACGCTTTGCTCGATGTACACCTCGGCGCGCAGGAAATCGCGGCCGAGCTGCGGCAGCTGGTCGAGCCGCTGCGCGGCGAGCTTCATCTGCTCGTACTCGAGCAGCCGGCGCACGAGTTCGGCGCGCGGGTCCTCGGCTTCCTCGCCGGTGTCGGCCTTCTTGACCGGCAGCAGCATCCGCGACTTGATCTCGATCAGCATCGCGGCCATCAGCAGGTACTCGGCCGCGAGCTCGAGGTTCGACGCGCGGATCTGGTCGACGTAGCCGAGGTATTGCGCGGTGACCTGCGCCATCGGGATGTCGAGCACGTTGAAGTTCTGCTTGCGGATCAGGTACAGCAGCAGGTCGAGCGGGCCTTCGAACGTCTCGAGGAACACCTCGAGCGCATCGGGCGGGATGTAGAGGTCCTGCGGCAGCTTGAAGAGCGGCTCGCCGTACAGGCGTGCGAACGCCGCGACACCGTCGACCGTGTCGGGCGTCGAATCGGCGCCCGCGGGCGCGGCGATCGCGTCGTCCTGCCGGGCGGCGCTGGCCTCGTCGGCGGCGCTCACGTCGTCAGAAGTTCTGGTAGTAGACGTACGGCGTTTGCTTCACGCGCGACTCCTGCTGCTCGGCGCGCTCTTCGAGATCGATCGGCTGCTTGTCCCACAGCAGGGAACGGCCCTTGCGCTGCTCTTCTTCGAGCGTCGGCTTCTGCTGCTTGAGCTGGTTCAGGAACTGCGTGACGTCGGACTGGTACGGCATGGCTGGATCTTCCGTTTCGGGCGGCGCACGACGCGCCGGATTCGCGATGGCGGGATTTTACCGCATCACGGGGAACAGCCGGCGCCAATCGCGCGTCGAAACCGCGGGCCGGTGCCTAGCACTCTTTCACAATCGTTTGGCTGTGACGCCCGCGCCCTGTGGTCAAATACAGGGTTTTCCACGAAACCGTGACAATCCAGGACGGCGAGGTCATATTTGGCGGGGCAGTCGAACCAGCAAGCACACACGGCGCATGACGCAGGCCCGCGCGCGGCACGCGCTCGCGCCGGCGCCGCGGCCCGCGTCGCGCGGGCGGCCCTCGCGGGTTGCCTGGCCGCGTGCTTCGCGGTGCCGGCCCACGCGAAGTACGACGTCGACATCGACGCGCCGCGCTCGATCCGCAAGCTCCTCAAGACCCATCTCGACATCGCGCGCTTCGCGAAGCGCGACGACATCAGCGACGACCAGTTCGACTTCCTCGTGACCGCCACGCCGCAGCAGGTGCGCGACCTGGCCGCGACGGCCGGCTATTTCTCGCCGGTCGTGCGCACCGACGTGCGCACGCGCGACGGCAAGCGCGACGTGCGCATCGCCGTCGACCCGGGCAAGCAGACCGTCGTGTCGACGGTCGACCTGACGTTCAAGGGGCCGGTCGAGACCGAGGATCCGAAGCAGGAGACCGCCACCCGTTTCGCGTTCTCGATGAAGCCGGGCGACCCGTTCACGCAGTCCGACTGGGACAGCGCGAAGGGCGCGGCGCTGCGGCAACTGCAGGCGCGCCGCTATCTCGGCGCGAAGATCGCGTCGTCCGAGGCGCGCATCGATCCGCGCACGCAGCGTGCGACGCTCGCGGTCACGTTCGACAGCGGCCCGACGTTCACGATCGGCAAGGTTGATGTCGACGGCGTGCGTCGTTATCCGGAAAAGATCGTCACGAACGTCAATCCGTTGTCGGAAGGCGAGATCTACGACGTGCAGCGGATCGCGGAATTGCAGCGGCAGCTGCAGAACACGCCGTACTACGCGAGCGTCGCGATCGACGTCGGCGACGATACGTCGAAGCCCGAGCGCACGCCCGTGCACGTGAAGGTCAGCGAGTTCCCGTACAACAACATCCGCGGCGGCGTCGGCTTCGCCACCGATACGGGGCCGCACGTACAAGGCTCCTATACGTATCTCGACACGTTCGGCGCCGCGTGGCCGCTGACTGTCTCGGGCCGGCTCGACCAGATCCAGCAGTACGGGCAGGTCCAGCTGTCGATGCCGCCGGGCGAGAAGGGCTGGACCAACAGCGTGCTCGCGTCGTACACGAACACCAACGTGTCGGACACCCGCATCTACAGCGCGCGGGTCGGCGTGCAGCGTACGCGCACCGGGCAGTTCATCGACTATTCGTATTCGCTGATGTACTACCAGGATCGGCTCGACCAGAACGGCGCGGGGCCGACCACGAGCCGCGCGCTCGTGCCGCAATGGGCGTGGACCCGCCGCAACGTCGACGATCCGCTGTTTCCGCGCTCGGGCAACCTGATTCATGCGGAGGCCGGCTTCGCGGTCAAGGGCGTGCTGGCCGACGAGACCTTCATCCGCGGCTACGCGCGCGGGCAGCAATACCTGCCGATCGGCAAGCGCGACCTGTTCGTGTTCCGCGCGGAGCTCGGCGGCGTGTTTACGAGCGGCAGCTCGACCGGCGTGCCGGCGTCGCTGCTGTTCCGCGCCGGCGGCTCGAACTCGGTGCGCGGCTACGGCTACCAGAGCATCGGCAACAGCGTCGACGGCTCCGTTCTGCCGACCAAGTACCTGATGACGGGTACGGCCGAATACCAGCACTGGTTCAACCGCGACTGGGGCGCTGCGACGTTCTTCGACATCGGCACCGCGACCGATGCGTGGGGCGAGCGCGTGTTCTACCCGGGCGTGGGCGTCGGTGCGCGCTGGCGCAGCCCGGTCGGCCCGATCAACGTCGACGTCGCGTACGGCCTGCGCAACCACAGCGTGCGCCCGTACCTGACGCTCGGCATCGCTTTCTGAACCTGCCGCCCTATTGACGACCTGACGACCCGCACGACGAACCGCATGACGAAGGACCCGAACGACACGCCGCCGCCTCACGATCCGGATTCGCCCGACGGTGCGCCCGACACGCCGCCGCGCGCGCCGCGCCGTGGCCGTGCGTGGCGTGTCGTCGCGTGGACGCTTGCGACGGTCGTGCTGCTCGTCGTGCTGGCAGTGGGGCTCGTGGCCGGCGCGGTGACGACCGAGCGCGGGACGCGACTCGCGTGGCAGGTGGCCGGCAAGGTGCTCGGGACACGGCTCGCGGGCACGCTCGAAGGCGGCTCGCTCGCGACCGGCGTGCGGTTGCGCGGGTTCGCGTGGACCAGCCCCGACGGCACCGGCACCGAGGTCCGCATCGACCGGCTCGACGGCCGCTGGGCACTGACGCGTGCGCCGTGGCGGCTGTCCATCGCCTATCTGCGCGCCGGCACGATCGACGTGCGGATCGCGCCGGGGCCGTCGACACCGAGTACGACGCCGCAGGACCTGAGCCTGCCGCTGCAGGTGCGGATCGACGACCTGCGCGTCGATCGCCTCGCGATTCACGAAGGCGGCTCGACGACGCAGCTCGACCATCTCGCGCTGAACGGCCGCAGCGACGGCCGTCACCATGAACTCGTGCTCGACGGCGTCGATACGCCGTACGGCGCGCTGACCGCGCGCGCGAAGCTCGACGGCGTGAAGCCGTTCGCGCTGACCGGTGAAGCGACCTACGCGGGCAAGCTGTCGGACGAGCCGGTCGACGCGCGGGCCCGCGTGTCGGGCTCGCTCGAGGCGCTCGTCGCCGACGTCGACGCGAGCGGGATGAAGCTGAACGGGCGCGCGCACGTCGAGGCCGCGCCATTCGGCACGGTGCCCCTCACGCGCGCGTCGCTCGCGTTCGACCACGTGAACCCGCAGGCACTGTCGCCCGGTGCGCCCGCGGCCGATCTCGCGGTGCGCGCCGAACTCGCACCGGTGACCGCGCCGGCAGGCTCGGCGCCCGCGAAGGGCTTCGCGGTGACGGGCCCGGTGTCGATCGTCAACGCGAAACCCGGTACGCTCGGCGACCATCTGCTGCCGGTGATCGACGCGCATGCGACCGTGCATCTCGACGCGCACGCGCAACGGATCGACGGCCTCGCGCTGAAGCTGATCCGCGACGGCAGCGTGACGGGCGGCGGCACGCTCACGGGCGGCAAGGGCCGCTTCGATCTGAAGGTCGCGAACCTCGACCTGAACGCGTTCGTCGCCGAACTGCGGCCGATGCGCCTCGGCGGCCCGCTCGGCGTGACGCTCGCGGGCGACGTGACGACCGTCGATTTCAACCTGAACGATCCGAAGCTCGCGCTGGGCGCGCGCGCCAAGGTCGCGCTCACGCAGCAGCAGACCGTGCTGACCGATACGCGCGTGACTGCGGCCAAGGGACGCATCGACCTGACGGGCGTGTTCCGCCACGACGCGCACTCGAGCTATGACGCGAAGGCGACGCTGACCGCGTTCGATCCGCTGCTGCTCGCCGCGATGAGTGCGCCGAAGGCGGGCGGCGGCAAGGCGCCGGCGAAGGCCGCCAAGGCCCCGGCCAAGCGCGGCGAAACGCGCGTGTCGGGCACGCTGACCGCGTCGGGCGCGTTCGCGCCGCAGGTCTCGACGAAAGCGACCTTCAAGCTCGCCGACAGCCTGTACGACGGCGTGCCGCTGACCGGCGCCGGCGTCGTGCAGCTCGCCGGCTCGCGCATCCTGCCGAGCAACGCGAACCTGTCGATCGCCGGCAACCACGTCGACCTGCGCGGCAGCTTCGGCGCACCCGGCGACCGGCTGCGCTTCGTCGTCGACGCGCCGCAGCTCGACCGCCTCGGCTTCGGCATCGAAGGGCTCGTGCAGGCGCAGGGCGACCTGACCGGCAGCTTCGCGCATCCGAACGTGACGGCGACCTACAAGGCCGAGCACGTCGTCGTCGGCTCGAACCGGATCGGCACCGCCCAGGGCCGCGCGGACATCCGCGACGGCGCGCACGGCGCGCTCGTGTTCACGGCCGACGCGGCCGACATCGCGCTCGGCTCGTTCAAGCTGAAGTCGTTGCGCGCGAACCTCGACGGCACGCGCGCGAAGCACACGCTCGACGCATCGGCGCTCGGGATGGCCAGCGGCCGCGTGATCGACCTGACGCTCGCGGCGAACGGCGGCGTGGTCGAGAACCGCGACGGCATGCGCTGGGACGGCACCGTCACGCGTCTCGCGAATCGCGGCACGCCGGCGCTCGCGCTGCAGGCGCCGTTGACGATATCGGCCGGCGCCGGTCGTGTGACGCTCGGCGCGACGCGGTTCACGCTCGAAGGCGCGGCGATCGACCTGAAATCGTTCGTGTTCGATCGCGGCCAGATGCGCTCGGCGGGCACCGTGACCGGTGCATCGGTCGCGCGTTTCCTCGAGGTGCGCCAGGCGCTGACCGGCCAGCGGCCGCCGGTGCGGACCGACGTCGTGCTCGATGCCGACTGGGATTTCTCGCTCGGTGCGAACGCGACGGGCCACGTGCAGGTGAAGCGCCGCGGCGGCGACGTGACGATCGAGAGCGGGCGCGGCATCGCGTCGCTCGGCCTGACCGATCTGTCCGCCCGGGCGAGCTTCGCGCCCGGCAACCGGCTCAACGTGACGGCGCTCGCGAAGGCGAGCCGGATCGGCACGCTCGACGCGAACGTCACGGTGCCGTTCGCGTTGCGCGACGGCGTGTTCGGCATCGTCGACGACGGTCCGCTGTCGGGCCGCATCGATGCCGACATCCCGGCGCTGAAGACCACCGGCAACCTGTTCGGGCCGAGCTACCTGCTCGGCGGGCGCGCGGCGCTGAAGCTGACGGTTTCCGGCACGCCGGTGAAACCGAACCTGTCGGGGACGCTGACGGGCGACGAGCTGTCCGCGACGCTGATCGACCAGGGCGTGCAGCTGAAGGACGGCATCGTGCGCGTGAAGCTGTCGGACAACCTCGTCGAATTCCAGCAGGTCGAATTTCACGGCGGCGACGGCACGCTGCGCGCGCTCGGCCGCGTGCGCCTCGACGGCGAGGCGCCGGACCTGACCGCGAGCATCGTCGCGGACAAGCTCGAACTGTTCGCGGCGCCCGATCGCAAGCTGTCGCTGTCGGGCAAGGCCACCGTCGCGAACGACGGGCCGCGCGGCGCGCTGTCGATCGACGGCAAGTTCGTGGTCGACCGCGCGCTGTTCGACCTGCCCGAGCAATCGGCGCCGCACCTGTCGGACGACGTCGTGATCGTGCAGCCGGACGGCACGGTGCGCGGCGAGACGCCGACCGGCACCGCGGTCGCGAAGCCGAAGGCGGTCGAGGACAAGCCGGCGCCATCGCTCGCGCCGCGCGCGAACATCGACGTCGGGCTCGGCAACAACTTCCGCTTCAAGGGGCACGGCGCGGATCTGGGGCTGCGCGGCACGATCACCGTGATGAGCGCGCCGGGCGTGCCGCTGCGCGCGGTCGGCAACGTGCGTGTGACCGAAGGTTCGACGTACACGACGTTCGGCCGCAAGCTCGCGATCGAGAACGGCTTCTTCACGTTCAACGGCCCGGTATCGAACCCGGGCGTCAACATTCTCGCGATGCGGCGCAACCAGGAGGTCGAGGCCGGCGTGCAGGTGACGGGCACGATCCAGTCGCCGACCGTCAAGCTCGTGTCGGAGCCGAACGTCACCGACAACGAAAAGCTGTCGTGGCTGCTGTTCGGGCACGGCACCGACCAGGGCAACAACGTCGGCCAGCAGGGCGCGATGACGGCGGCGCTCGGGCTGCTCGGCAGCGTGACCGGCAAGCGCGTCGCGCAGACCTTCGGCCTCGACGAGGTGTCGGTCGGCCGTAGCGAAGTCGGCCTGACCGATCCGCAGGTCGTGCTGGTGTCGAAGGCGATCAACGAGCGGTTCGTGCTCGGCTTCGAGCAGGGGCTGCAATCGGCGAGCAACGCGTTCAAGGCGACGATCAACCTGACGCGCTTCTGGTCGGTGTCCGCGTACGGCGGCACGTTCCAGGGCGTCGACCTGAACTACACGCGGCGCTTCGATCGCTGGTTCGGGCAGCGGTGACGGCGGATGCGGCTTACCGGGCAGCGATAAAAAAGCCCCGCACGATTCGACATCGTGCGGGGCTTTTTGCGGCGGCAGCAGTGCGTTCTGCTTACTTCACGCGCATGCCGGGCTTCGCGCCGCTGTGCGGTTCGAGGATGTAGAGGCCCGGTTCCGCCTTCTCGTCGGTGGCCGACGCGGCGAGCACCATCCCTTCGGACAGGCCGAACTTCATCTTGCGCGGCGCGAGATTCGCGACCATCACGGTCAGCTTGCCGACGAGCTGCTCGGGCTGGTACGCGGACTTGATGCCCGAGAACACGTTGCGGGTCTTTTCCTCGCCGACGTCGAGCGTGAGCTGCAGCAGCTTGTCCGACCCTTCGACCGCCTGGCACGCGACGATCTTCGCGATGCGCAGGTCGATCTTCGCGAAATCGTCGATCGAGATCGGCGCGTCGTCGGCGCCGTTCACGACGGCCGGCTTCGCGTTCGCCTTGGCGTTGCTCTTCGCGTCCTTCGCAGCATTGGCGCCGCCGGCGGCCGCGCCGGCTGCATCGGCCTGCAGCGAATCGCGGTTCGCGGCGAGCAGCGCTTCGATCTGCTTCGCATCGACGCGCGTCATCAGGTGCTGGTACGCCTTGATCGGCTGCGCCGACGACAGCGGCTTCGCGGCATCGGCCCACGCGAGCGGCGCGATCCCGAAGAACGCCTCGACCGCTGCGGCGACGCGCGGCATCACCGGCTTCAGCGCGAGCGACAGCAGGCGGAAGGCCTCGAGGCTCACGCTGCAGGTTTCGTGCAGCGCGACCGCGTTGGCCGGATCCTTCGCGAGATCCCACGGCTTCGCGCCGTCGACGTATGCGTTCACTTCGTCCGCGAGCTCCATCGTGTGGCGCAGCGCGCGGCCGTATTCGCGCGCTTCGTAGCTCGCGGCGATCTGTGGAATCGCATCGCGCAGCTTCGCGACGAGCGGATGATTCATCGCGCTGTCCTGCACGCGGCCGTCGAAACGCTTGATCAGGAAGCCGGCCGCGCGGCTCGCGATGTTCACATACTTGCCGACGAGATCGCTGTTCACGCGCGCCTGGAAGTCGTCGAGGTTCAGGTCGATGTCTTCCATCGTCGCGTTCAGCTTCGCGGCGAAGTAGTAGCGCAGCCACTCCGGGTTCAGGCCGGTGTCGATGTAGCTCTGCGCGGTGATGAACGTGCCGCGCGATTTCGACATCTTCGCGCCGTCGACGGTCAGGAAGCCGTGCGCGAACACGTTGGTCGGCGTGCGGTGGCCCGAGAACTCGAGCATCGCGGGCCAGAACAGCGTGTGGAAGTACAGGATGTCCTTGCCGATGAAGTGGTACTGCTCGGCCTTCGAGCCGGGACGGATCCACGCATCGAAATCGATGCCGTTGCGCTCGCACAGGTTCTTGAAGCTCGCGTAGTAGCCGACCGGCGCATCGAGCCACACGTAGAAATACTTGCCGGGCGCGCCCGGGATCTCGAAGCCGAAGTACGGCGCGTCACGCGAGATGTCCCAGTCGGCGAGCTTGGCTTCGCCCGCGTCGCCGAGCCATTCGCGCATCTTGTTGGTCGCTTCGGGCTGCGCGAGGCCGCTCACCCATTCGCGCAGGAACGATTCGCAGCGCGGGTCGGACAGGCGGAAGAAGTAGTGCTTCGAGGTCTTGCGCACCGGCGTCGCGCCGGACACGACCGAATACGGGTTCAGCAGTTCGGTCGGCAGGTAGGTCGAGCCGCACACTTCGCAGTTGTCGCCGTACTGGTCCTTCGCGTGGCACTTCGGACACTCGCCCTTGATGAAGCGGTCCGGCAGGAACATTTCCTTGACCGGATCGTACGCCTGCTCGATTTCGCGCTCGGCGATCAGGCCGGCTTCCTGCAGCGCGAGATAGATCTTCTCGCTCAGCACGCGGTTCTCGTCCGAATCGGTCGAGTAGAAGTTGTCGAACGACACGCCGAAGCTGTCGAAGTCGCGCTTGTGCTCGGTCCACACGCGGTCGATCAGCTGCTTCGGGGTCAGGCCTTCCTTCTCCGCGCGCAGCATGATCGGCGTGCCGTGCGTATCGTCGGCGCCGATGTAGTAGACCTCATGGCCATGCATTCGCAGCGCCCGCACCCAGATGTCGGTCTGGATGTACTCGACCAGGTGGCCGATGTGGATCTGCCCGTTGGCATAGGGCAGTGCGGACGTAACGAGGATCTGGCGGCTGCCTTGCGGCGCCGCAGCCTGCACGGAAGTGAGGTCGGATGCGGACATAGGGTCTGGAGAAGAACAGCGGGAAAAACGACGGGAAACTGCGATTCTAGCAGGGGCGCGGGCCAGCGCGGCGGGCCGGCGCCGCGGACCGGGCGGCGGAAGGGGTGAGGCCGCACACGCGGCATGCCGGGCGACGTTGTGCTGCAGCGCAGCACGAATTCTCCGGGCAAAAAAAACCGGGGCGGATACGGCCCCGGAGCAACAACGACAAGAGGAGAATGGTGACGCGCCGGCAACACCAGCCGCGTACCGTAAATACTGACCACGGCCTGCGACAGAAGTTCGAAAATTTTTTCGATTTGTTACCGGCCCCGCCCAAAGCCTTGCCAGGCGGGGCTGTGCGGGCAGGCTGCCCGCACGATTCCTCTCGTGGTCGCGCTTACTGATGCTGTTGCGGTGCGCGCAGGTAGATCTCGACGCGGCGGTTCTGTGCGCGGCCGGCTTCGGTCGCGTTGTCCGCGATCGGGTTCGATGCGCCCATGCCTTGCGCCGACAGGCGGCCGCCGTTCACGCCGCGCTGCACGAGCGCGTTCACGACGCTTTGCGCGCGATTCTGCGACAGCGTCTGGTTCAGCTGGGCCGAGCCCGTGCTGTCCGTGTAGCCGACGATCGATGCCGTCACTTGCGGGTTCTGGTTCAGCGTCGTCGCGAGGTCGTTCAGCAGCGGCGTGAACGCCGGCGTGATCGCGTACTGGTTCGTCGCGAACGTGACCGAGCTCGGCACGTTCAGCTTCAGCGAGCCGTCCGGCTGCTCGGTCACCTGCGTGCCCGTCTGCGCTGCCGACGGTGCGAGCTTGTTCTTGATCGCTTGCCAGTTGTAACCCGTCACGCCACCGACCAGTGCGCCGACGCCCGCGCCGATCGCCGCGCCCTTGCCGCCACCGGCCAGCGCGCCGATCCCCGCGCCCAGCGCCGCACCCGTGCCGGTGCCGACGGCCGTATTGTTGCCTTGCTGCGTGGCGCAGCCTGCCAGCAGTGCGCCGGCGAGTGCGAATACGGACAGGCGAGTCGCGATTTTCATGTTCATCTTGGATTCCTCTCTTGGTTGAACGAGTCGACAACGACGACAAACAACAGTTACGGCTCCCTGCGCGGGCCGTCCGAAAAAGGAAGGCCGGCCTGCGCTCGCGGCAGCCGCCGAGGCGGTCGCATGCCCTGTCCGTCAGCGTGGCTGTTCGGACAGCGCGACGCGTCAGCCTCTACAATATAGGCGGTTAGTGGCCGATTTGGCCCTATAGCGTGCCGCACGCGAAGAGTGCGCCGGGTCGCGCGTTCGCGCAATGGCGTGCAACAGATTCTTTCACTTTTCCCGATTTTCGCAGCGTAATTTGATATTTTTTGACGTTTGCGCGCGAGAAAAACGTTTTCACGGAGTTTCGATGAGCATTGACCGGGCACAAGTCGACGCCGCGCTGGCGGCAGTCGTCGACCCCAATACCGGCCGCCCGTACGCGGCGAACAAGGGCGTGCGCAACGTCGCGATCGACGGCGATGTCGTGGCGCTCGACGTGGTGCTCGGTTATCCGGCGCGCAGCCAGCACGACGACGTGCGTGCACGCGTCGCCGCGGCGCTCCAGGCCGTGCCGGGCGTGCGCGACGCGCGCGTCGCCGTGTCGCAGGAGATCGTCGCGCATACGGTGCAGCGCGGCGTGAAGCTGTTGCCGAATGTGAAGAACATCGTCGCGGTCGCGTCGGGCAAGGGCGGCGTCGGCAAGAGCACGACGGCCGTGAACCTCGCGCTGGCGCTGGCCGCGGAAGGCGCGTCGGTCGGCATTCTCGACGCCGACATCTACGGCCCGTCGCTGCCGACGATGCTGGGCATCCACGGCCAGCGCCCCGAGTCGCCCGACAACCAGTCGATGAACCCGCTGGTCGGCCACGGGCTGCAGGCGAACTCGATCGGCTTCCTGATCGAGGAAGACAACCCGATGGTGTGGCGCGGCCCGATGGCGACGTCGGCCCTCGAGCAGCTGCTGCGCCAGACCAACTGGCGCGAGCTCGACTACCTGATCGTCGACATGCCGCCCGGCACGGGCGACATCCAGCTCACGCTCGCGCAGCGCGTGCCCGTCACCGGCGCGGTGATCGTCACGACGCCGCAGGACATCGCGCTGCTGGACGCGAAGAAGGGGCTGAAGATGTTCGAGAAGGTCGGGATTCCGATCCTCGGCATCGTCGAGAACATGAGCATCCACATCTGCTCGAACTGCGGCCACGAAGAGCACATCTTCGGCGCGGGCGGGGCGGAGCGGATGGCGCAGGATTACGGCGTGAACGTGCTCGGCAGCCTGCCGCTCGACATCGCGATCCGCGAGCGCGCCGACAGCGGCACGCCGACGGTCGCGGCCGAGCCGGACGGCGCGCTCGCGCGTCGTTACCGCGACATCGCGCGCGGGGTGGCGCTGGCGATTGCCGAGCGATCGCGCGACATGACGTCGAAGTTCCCGTCGATCGTTGTTCAAAATACGTAAAACCCTTGCGGGGCGGGGCCTCACGCTGTTTACGGCGCCGCGAGGCGCGGTATCATGGCGACTTTTCCCGGGTCCCTTTACCCGCCCGGCGCGGCCGCCGTGTCAAACGGCCGTCAGCCGGCATGAGGATCGAATGAAACAACGACATCACGGCGTGCGCGCCGGCCGCGCGCAGCGCGCGCTGCTGGCCGCCGCCGCGCTGGGCCTGCTGGCCGGCTGTACCTCCTTTTCCTCGTCGCACGAAAAACGGGCCGACGCCCAGCTGCAGTCGACGGTCGGCTCGCAGGCGCGCGGTGCGGTGACGTTCGTCGAGCGCCCGGACGGCGTGCAGGTCACCTACAACCTGGTCGGCCTGCCGCCGAACAGCGATCACGCGCTGCAGGTGCACGAACGCGGCGACTGCAACGCGGGCGACGGCTCGAGCGCCGGCCAGGTGTTCGCGCCGGCCGCCGACCGGCTGCGCGCCGGCGCGCGCGTTGCCGGCGATCTCGGCAACATCCATGCGGATGCGAACGGCGTCGCGGCCGGCTTCATCGTCGCACCCGATTTGGCCCTCGATGGCGTGCGCTCGGCGATGAACCGTGCGGCGCTGGTGCATCGCGACGCGAGCGACCCGGCGTTTGCGCAGCATGGCGCGGGGCCCGCGCTGGCCTGCGGCGTGATCCGTTGACGGCCGCCGCGTGCGCGAGCCGATGATCGCGTAAAATGTCCGCCTTTCCCGGCCGCCGCCTTGCGCGAGCGGCCCTCCCTGACCGTCACGCAGCGTTTCCAGGCGCCCTGATATGAAACGACCCCAACGCTCACTTCGTTCGCTGTCCCCCGAGGGGACGGCCAGCCTCCTCGGGACGGCCCTGCGGAGGCTGGCATGAGCATCAAGTCCGACAAATGGATTCGGCGCATGGCCGAAGAGCACAAGATGATCGAGCCGTTCGTGCCCGATCAGGTCCGCGCGTCCGAGGACGGCCGCCGGATCGTCAGCTACGGCACGTCGAGCTACGGCTACGACATCCGCTGCGCGGACGAATTCAAGATCTTCACCAACATCAACTCGACGATCGTCGATCCGAAGAACTTCGACGAGGGTTCGTTTGTCGATTTCAAGGGCGACGTGTGCATCATCCCGCCGAACTCGTTCGCGCTGGCCCGCACCGTCGAATATTTCCGCATCCCGCGCACCGTGCTCACCGTCTGCCTCGGCAAGTCGACCTACGCGCGCTGCGGGATCATCGTCAACGTGACGCCGTTCGAACCCGAGTGGGAAGGCTACGTCACGCTGGAATTCTCGAACACCACGCCGTTGCCCGCGAAGATCTACGCGAACGAAGGCGTCGCGCAGGTGCTCTTCTTCGAAAGCGACGAGGTGTGCGACGTGTCGTACGCCGATCGCGGCGGCAAGTATCAGGGGCAGCGCGGTGTCACGCTGCCGAAAACCTGATCTGGTTGCATAACGTCTCACCAGTTTCCGGGTGACCGCTGCGCGTGACGCGCCGCGGTCGTTCTTTTTGGAGAATCGCCCATGAAGTTTCGTTTCCCCGTCGTCATCATCGACGAAGATTTCCGCTCCGAGAACATCTCGGGCTCCGGCATCCGGGCGTTGGCCGAAGCGATCGAGAAGGAGGGCGTCGAAGTCCTCGGCCTCACGAGCTACGGCGATCTGACGTCGTTCGCGCAGCAATCGAGCCGCGCGTCGTGCTTCATCCTGTCGATCGACGACGACGAACTCATGCTCGGCGAAACCGGCCCGGACGGCGAGCTGCCCGAGCTCGCGACCGCGATCATCGAGCTGCGCGCGTTCGTCACCGAAGTGCGCCGCCGCAACGCGGACATCCCGATCTTCCTGTACGGCGAGACGCGCACGTCGCGCCATCTGCCGAACGACATCCTGCGCGAACTGCACGGCTTCATCCACATGTTCGAGGACACGCCGGAATTCGTCGCGCGCCACATCATCCGTGAAGCGAAGGTTTATCTCGATTCGCTCGCGCCGCCGTTCTTCAAGGAGCTCGTCAAGTACGCGGACGAAGGCTCGTACTCGTGGCACTGCCCGGGCCACTCGGGCGGCGTCGCGTTCCTGAAGAACCCGCTCGGCCAGATGTTCCACCAGTTCTTCGGCGAGAACATGCTGCGCGCGGACGTGTGCAACGCGGTGGACGAACTCGGCCAGCTGCTCGACCACACCGGCCCGGTCGCGGCGTCCGAACGCAATGCGGCGCGCATCTTCAGCGCCGACCACCTGTTCTTCGTGACCAACGGCACGTCGACGTCGAACAAGATCGTCTGGCACGCGACGGTCGCGCCCGGCGACATCGTGCTGGTCGACCGCAACTGCCACAAGTCGATCCTGCACGCGATCACGATGACGGGCGCGATCCCCGTGTTCCTCACGCCGACGCGCAACCATTTCGGCATCATCGGGCCGATCCCGCGCGACGAATTCAAGCCGGAGAACATCCGCAAGAAGATCGAGGCGAACCCGTTCGCGCGCGAGGCGCTGCGCGAGAACCCGGACATGAAGCCGCGCATCCTGACGATCACGCAAAGCACGTACGACGGCGTGGTCTACAACGTCGAGATGATCAAGGACCTGCTCGGCGACCTGCTCGACACGCTGCACTTCGACGAAGCGTGGCTGCCGCACGCGACGTTCCACGATTTCTACCGCGACATGCACGCGATCGGCGACGGCCGGCCGCGCACGGGCGCGCTCGTGTTCGCGACGCACTCGACGCACAAGCTGCTCGCGGGCATCTCGCAGGCGTCGCAGATCGTCGTGCAGGATTCGGAGAACCGCACGTTCGACAAGCACCGCTTCAACGAGGCGTACCTGATGCACACGTCGACGAGCCCGCAGTACGCGATCATCGCGTCGTGCGACGTCGCGGCCGCGATGATGGAGCCGCCGGGCGGCACCGCGCTCGTCGAGGAATCGATCGCCGAGGCGATCGACTTCCGTCGCGCGATGCGCAAGGTCGACGCCGAATACGGCGACGACTGGTTCTTCAGCGTGTGGGGCCCGGACAACCTGTCCGAGGAAGGCATCGGTTCGCGCGAGGACTGGATGCTGAAGCCGAACGACCACTGGCACGGCTTCGGCCCGCTCGCGGAAGGCTTCAACATGCTCGACCCGATCAAGGCGACGATCATCACGCCGGGGCTCGACGTCGACGGCGAGTTCGGCGAGACCGGCATTCCGGCCGCGATCGTCACGAAGTACCTGGCCGAGCACGGGATCATCGTCGAGAAGACCGGCCTGTACTCGTTCTTCATCATGTTCACGATCGGCATCACGAAGGGCCGCTGGAACTCGATGGTGACCGAGCTGCAGCAGTTCAAGGACGACTACGACAACAACCAGCCGCTGTGGCGCGTGCTGCCGGAATTCGTCGCGCAGCATCCGCGCTACGAGCGTGTCGGCCTGCGCGACCTGTGCACGCAGATCCACGACGTGTACCGCGCGAACGACATCGCCCGCCTGACGACGGAGATGTACCTGTCGGACATGGAGCCGGCGATGAAGCCGTCGGACGCGTTCGCGAAGCTCGCGCACCGCAAGATCGACCGCGTGCCGCTCGACGAGCTCGAAGGCCGCGTGACGAGCATCCTGCTCACGCCGTACCCGCCGGGTATTCCGCTGCTGATTCCGGGCGAGCGCTTCAACAAGACGATCGTGAACTACCTGCGGTTCGCGCGCGACTTCAACGAGCGCTTCCCGGGCTTCCACACCGACATCCACGGCCTCGTCGCGGAAGAGGTGAACGGCCGCGTCGAGTACTTCGTCGACTGCGTGCGCGACTGATGGCGACGCACGGACGACTCCGGGCGATGCGCGCGGCGCTGGCCGCGCTCGTCGTCTGGACGGCAGGATTGGCGGGGCTCGCGGGCGCGGGCGTCGCCCATGCGGAAGTCGCGGCGGCCGACCCGATCGACGTCGCGATGCGGCAGTGTCTCGCGCGGCGCGACCGGTCGTCGCCGGCCGGCCAGATCCAGTGCATGGGCGAAGCGCAGCAGCAGTGGCAGACAGTGATGGACGGCGCGTACCAGCGCCTGTTGAAGGACGCGCCGGCCGACGCGAAGCGCGGCTGGCAGGACAGCCAGCGCCGCTGGCTCACGTGGCGCAAGGACGAAGTGCTGCTGCTGAAGGCCGTGTACGACACGACGCGCGGCACCGCGTATGCGATGTCGAGCGCCGACCTGCAGCTGCAGCCGGTGCGCGATCGCGCGCTGGCGTTGCGCGGGGCGGCCGATCGCTATGCGCCGCCGCCCGCCGCCGTGCCGGTTGCGGCGACGAGCGGTGCGCAGGGCGGTGCGGCTGCGGCGGCCGCGCCGGCCGGTACGAAGCCGGCGAACGCGCCGCGCGAGCCGGCGGTGCGCCGCGTGCGACCGTGCGTGCAGGATGCCGCGTGCGAGCATGCGCTGTTCGACCTGAACCGCTATTACCAGAAGCTGCGCCGCAAGATGCCCGCGCATTCGGCCGGGACGCTCGTGCGCGCGCAGCGCGCGTGGGTGGCGTTCCGCGATGCGACGGCGCCGCTCGTCGGCGAGGATGGCCGCGTCGACCTGATCGGCGCGCGCATCGCGACGATGAAGCGGCTGTCGGAGACGGCCGGCAACCGGTAACGGCGCGCCGCTTTCGAGTGGGCGACACGACGGAACGGGCACCCTCGGGTGCCCGTTTTGCATGGCGCGGTGGGCTGCCTACGCGGGCTGCGACGTGCCTTGCAACCCGAACCACGACGGCACGAGCGCGATCGCGTCGTCGAGCGACGCAAGCACGTGCAGGCTCAGCGCGACGATCTCGGGCGTCGGCGCCTTCAGATCGGGCACGGTGACGACCGCCGCGCCTGCGCCTGCGGCCGACTGCGCGCCGAAGTCGCTGTCCTCGAACGCGACGCACGCGTGGGCCGGCACGCCGAGGCGCTCGGCCGCGAGCCGGTAGACGGCCGGGTCGGGCTTGCCGCGCGCGACTTCGTCGCCGCCCGCGATCGCGCGGAAGAACGGCAGCACGCCGACCGCGCCGAGCCGCGCGCGGATCACGTCGCCCGCGGACGACGACGCGACCGCGCACGGAATGCCGGCCTGCGCGAGCGCGTCGAGCAGCGCGAATGCGCCGGGTTTCAGCGGAAACTTCGGATGCGGCTCGGGCGCCGCGAGCTGTTCGCGCACGCGGATGCGCACCGCGTCGAACGTAGCGGGGTCGCCGATCAGCCGTGCCAGGATCACCTGGCCTTCGGCGAACGAACGGCCGACGATCTGCAGGTAATCGATCTCGGTCAGCACGACGCCGTGCGCATTCGACACGTCGATCCACGTGTTCATGATGGTCCGCTCGGAATCGACGAGCAGGCCGTCCATGTCGAAGAGCGCGGCGGAAAAGGTCATCGGGGGCGTCCGTGAAGCGGGGAAGGCGACGGGCGGCGCGCTGGCTGCCCGAATGAAAAACGGACGCCGAAGGCGTCCGTCCGGAACCGCAGGCCGTTACTTGCCGAGCGCGGCGCGGGCCGCCTTGACGGCCGCACGCACCTGGTCGGGCGCGGTGCCGCCCGGATGGTTGCGGCTCGCGACCGAACCCTCGAGCGTCAGGTAGCCGAACACGTCGTCGCCGATCAGGTGCGCGACGTTCGGCAGTTCCTGCTTCATTTCGTCGAGCGTCAGGTCGGCGAGGTCGATGCCGCGGTCGTCGCAGATCTTCACCGCGTGCGCGACCGCTTCGTGCGCGTCGCGGAACGGCAGGCCGCGCTTCACGAGGTAGTCGGCGAGGTCGGTGGCGGTCGAGAAGCCCTGCAGTGCGGCCGCGCGCATCGCGTCCGGCTTCACGGTGATGCCGGCAACCATCTCGGCGAAGATCCGCAGCGTGTCGGCGACGGTGTCGACCGTATCGAACAGCGGTTCCTTGTCTTCCTGGTTGTCTTTGTTGTACGCGAGCGGCTGGCCCTTCATCAGCGTGAGGAGCGCCATCAGGTGGCCGTTCACGCGGCCGGTCTTGCCGCGTGCGAGCTCGGGCACGTCCGGGTTCTTCTTCTGCGGCATGATCGAGCTGCCGGTGCAGAAGCGGTCGGCGATGTCGATGAAGCCGACGCGCGGGCTCATCCACAGCACGAGTTCCTCGGAGAAGCGCGACACGTGCGTCATCACGAGCGCGGACGCGGCCGTGAATTCGATCGCGAAGTCGCGATCGGACACTGCGTCGAGCGAGTTCGCGCAGATGCCGTCGAAGCCGAGCGTCTTCGCGACCGCGTGACGGTCGATCGGGTAGCTCGTGCCCGCGAGCGCGGCCGCGCCGAGCGGCAGGCGGTTCACGCGGGTGCGGCAGTCGCGCATGCGTTCCGCGTCGCGCGTGAACATCTCGACGTACGCGAGCAGGTGGTGGCCGAACGTGACGGGCTGCGCGACCTGCAGGTGCGTGAAGCCCGGCATGATCGTGTCGGCGTTCTGTTCCGCGAGATCGATCAGCGCGCCGCGCAGGTCGTTCAGCAGGCCGCCGATGCGGTCGATTTCGCCGCGCAGCCACAGGCGGATGTCGGTCGCGACCTGGTCGTTGCGCGAACGGCCCGTGTGCAGGCGCTTGCCGGCATCGCCGATCAGCGCGGTCAGGCGCGCCTCGATGTTCAGGTGGACGTCTTCCAGGTCGAGCTGCCATTCGAATTCGCCACGCTCGATCTCGCCCTTGATCTGCGCCATCCCGCGTTCGATCGCGGCCAGGTCGTCGGCGCTGATGATCTTCTGCGCGGCGAGCATGTTCGCGTGCGCGAGCGAGCCGGCGATGTCGACGAGCGCGAGGCGCTTGTCGAAAAACACCGACGACGTGTAGCGCTTGACCAGCTCCGACATCGGTTCCGAGAAGCGGGCCGACCAGGCCTCGCCCTTTTTGTGCAGTTGGGACGTCATGGCGATTCTTCGAAGGGGAGTTGGGCGGCTGGGCGCCGCCGAGGGAATCTTGCGATTCTAACATTCGCGACGCGGGCGGCCGGCGCGCGCTACCGCGGGCCGCAGGTCAGCGGGCCGATGCGCGGCAGCGTGCCGTCGTCCGGCCGCCGGTACGCGAATTCGACGGTGCAGTCGCGGCCGCCGCCGGAGATCTGCAGGTGGTTGTTCGCGACGAGGCCGTCGACGAAGGTCAGGCCGTCGTAGCCGACGATCGTGCGCTGGCCGCTTTCGACGTGGCGGACCTCGAGCCCCGGCGGAAGCGGCGTGCCGTCCGGCGCGCGCAGTGCGATCGACGCGGCGCTGTAGCGTGTGACGGCGAAGTGCGCGAGCACGCCGGAGCGGGCCTGCGGCACGACGTCGAGCGTCGTGTCGGCGATCCGCGCGTCGGCCGGCAGCGCGCTGCCGTCGATCGCGACGCGATTGTTCTGGTACGCATTCAGGTCGGGCACCAGCAGGTAGCCGGCCCGGTCCGTCGCGCCGATCAGCCGGTTCTGGTGCAGCACGGGCACGCGCCCCGTGTCGGTCGAGACGAGCGCGAAGCCGTCGTCGACGCGGCGCGCCGTCATCCCCCGGCCGTCCATCAGCACGAACGCGCCCGTGACGTCGACCGCCGCGTTGCTGCGCCCGTCGAACGATTGCGCGAGCAGCGTGACCTGGCCGGCGCGGCCGAGATACTGCAGCTGACCCTGCCCGTAGCGCGTGCCCGCGTTGGTGCCGGCCTGCACGTTCCAGCCGAAGCCGCCGCCGTAGTCGGGCGGCCGCGATGCATTGAGCGTGTAGGTCGATTCGCCGTTCTGCCGCCCGGCGTTCGCGGAGACGGACGTGTTGCCGCCGAGCCCGATGCTCAGGCTCGCGAAGAAGCCGCGCGCGTCGCGTTGCCGGAAGTCCTGGAAGCCGCTGAACGCGATCGAGGTCAGCCCGCCGAGATTGACGAGATAAGCGATCGAGCCGATCCGCGACGCGGCGATGCCCGGATACTTGAGGGCCAGATAGCTGAACGACAGCGTTTGCGCGCGCAGGAACGGGAACGATACCGTCACGCGATCGGTGGCGCGCGAGACGGGCACGCCTTCGCGGCTGCCCAGGTCGACGTAGTCGCCGAATGCGCGCAGCGTCTGTGCGTCGATCGAGAAGCGCGACGTCACGTACTGGTAGCCGACGCCCGCCTGCACGCCGGTCCTGCCCGGCGCGCTGAGCGCCAGCGACGCGTTCGCCACGCCGCGTTCGCCGAGGCGCGCGAGCACGCCGGCGCCGGCGTTGTAGACGCCGGCCGTTGCTTCCCCGTGCGCTTCGACGGTCAGCCGCTCGCTGATCCCGTAGCGCAGCGAGCCGCTCGCCGCCGGTGTGCGCGCGTAGTCGAACGAATCGGTGCCGTACGCGCGGCGCAGGAAACCGGCTTCGAGCGAATGGCTGACGAGGCCGGGGGCCAGCAGGCGCGTATCGACGTACAGCGGAATCGACGTCGCGATCGAGCGGCCGAGCGCGTCGCGCGTGACGACCGTCGCGTTGCCCGCGCCGGTGATGCCCGGCACGCTGTTGATCACGAACGGCCCGCTCGGCACGTCGCCGCTGAACTGGCGCACGTTGTTCACGTACAGGTCGACCGACGTCGGCACGACCGCGCTGCCGGACAGCGCGGGCACCGGAAACGTGACGAGGTCGGGGCGCAGGCCGAAATTGCTGCGCCACTGCACGCCGCCCAGGCGCAGCGAGCGCGTCCAAGACAGCGACGACGAAATCGTGTCGCCGATCTGGGTCGTCGTGAGCGTGCGGGGATTCGAACGGGTCCATGACGTGTCGTAGCGCACGTAGCGCCGACGGTCGTCGTACAGGTACGCGATGCCGGTGCTGCTGAGTACGCCGGCCGGATCGAAATAGCGCGCCTCGCTCCAGACCGCGAGCGGTGCGCGCGCGATGGTTTGCGCGTAGGCATCGTAATTCAGCACGAAGCCGCGGCCGGACGTGGCCGGCGGCGCGGCGGCGAGCGCGCGCGTATCGAACGTGTGCGGAATGCGCAGTGCGTCGGGCACGCGCAGGTCGAGCGTTTGCCGGCCGGCGTCGTAAGCGTAGTGCAGCCCCGCGAGCGTATCGAGTGCGACGAGCGTGTTCGACGGTGCGTTCGCGGGGCCGCCGGTCGCGATGCCCAGATCGTTCAGGTCGGCGGAGGCCGCGTACAGCCGCCCGTCGATCTGCCGGAACCGGGCGATCCGGTGCGTCGGTTCGCCATTGAGCGACACGTCGAGATACAACCCGTCGGCTTGCGCCGCGGCGTCGGACACGGCGGTGGGCGGTACCGGCTGCGCGCATGCGGCGAGTGCGCGCAGCGCCAGTATCAACGCCAGCGCGAGCGGCGCGGCGGTGGGCCGGGCCGGCCCGGCGTGTCGCACGGGGCAGTCGGTCCGGAGGGTCTTGCTCGGCGGCGGCACGGGCAACGTCGTGCGATCCTGCTCGGGGGGCTCAGGGCGGCGTCAACCGGGCTTCGACCGGCTGCGCGTTGACGGTCGCCTGGATCTTGACGAAGCGCGTGCCGGCGTCGAGCTTGAGCGGCCAGCGTCGCGTACTGCTCGCGAGCGCATAGCCGAGCAGCCCGCGCGTGATCTCGTGGACGCCGCCTCGCGCATCGACCAACCGGACCGCGGAAATCTGCGCCCGCCGTCCGCCGCGATTGTCGACCGTGAGCTGCATGCCGGTCCCGTCGGGTTCGACGCGCCAGTCGAGGCGCGGGGACGCTTGCGCGGCATCGGGCTCGATGAATACGGGCACGGAATAGCGCAGCCGGATCGTCACGCCGTTGTCGACCGGCGTGCCCGGCGCGGGCAGTTCGTCGATCAGCACGCGATAGCTCTCCTCGGCGGCCGGCGAGCCGCGGCTCGTGCGCACGAGCCGGATCAACTGCTCGGCGTTCGCGTCGATCTGCAGCAGCGGCGGCGACGCGGCGAGCGCGTCGGTCGGCGTCATCACGTCGGTACCGTTTTCCTGCGTCCAGCGATAGGTGCGGACCTGGCCGTAGATCGGCCGGCCGCCCGGGTTGCTGAGCGTCATGCTCGCGGCGGCCGCCGATGGCGGCAGTTCGATCGTCACGGGCGTGATCTGCAGCGTGGCGGCATGCGAGACGGCCGCCGCCCACCCGACGCACAGCGCGGCAAAGGCGCGCGGGAACAATCGCACGGCCCGTCAGAAATAGACGGTGGCGGTGACCGAGGCCTCGTAGGTGTCGGGCTTCGGCGTCGCCTGCGCGGGCACCTGGCCGTACACGTTCAGCACCTGCGCGGAACCGGTGCCGGTGCCGCCGACCGTGTCGGTGCCTTGCGTGTTGCCCCAGATCGTCGAGTGGCCCGAGTCCTGGTAGAGCTGGTAGCCGACCGTCGTGCCGGTATTGCCGGCCGTGGTACCGCCCATCAGCCGGCTGGCGACGGTCGAGCCGGTTACCGCTCCGGCGTCGAGCCCGACGTTGTAGGGTGTCGAGTTCGTGCAGGTGACGGAGACCGTCGTCTGCCGGTTGACCGTCGATGCGAGTACGCCGGTCGTGCCGAATGCAAGCGGGTTCGCGGCGATCGTGCAGTTCGCCTGGATCGTGAGCGTGACGTTGAATTGCGCGGTGGCCGTGCCGTTCGAATAGACTGCGGCAACGGTGACGGGCTGCAGCACCGGCGCGAATGCGAACGTGGCTGCGAGCATGGCTGAAAAAACACGACGTCGGGAATCTGTCATTATGATTGTCTCCTGCCGTTCAAGGGGTCGCCCGGCCGCGGAGTGCCTGCCGCGTGGTCTGTCGCCGGTCGCCGTTACCGCTCTGTCGTTGGTGGAAGACTACTCCACGGGTTCGGTCGCGCGCAATGGAGAAAACGCCGACCTGGCGTGCATTGTCCGGGGAGCGGACGGATTCCATCGGCCTATTTGACATGGATCAAGTAACAGTGCGAACGATCGATGCGCAGACCGATACGATGATGGCGCGGCCCGATCCGCGAACCCGATCGGGCGGACGGTTTTTTTCGGGGAGGCGCATGGCGGATGACCGCTTCGACCTGGCGCGCCGCTGGATGCGCGCGCTCGCGTACCTGCTGCTGGCAGCGGTACTCGGCATGCCGTGGATGTCGGCGCGTGCGGATACGTGCACGGTGACGCCGCCGGTGCCGAGCTTCGGCTCGGTCAGTCCGATCACGCAACAGGCCTATACGACGACCGCGACGATGACCGTGAACTGCACGTGGGACACGCTGAGCCTGAACACCGGCGTGCTCGTGTGCGTGAACCTTGGCGGCACCAGTCCGCGCTACCTGAGCAACGGGACGAACCAGATGCAGTACGACCTGTATCAGGACGCGGGCTACTCGCAAGCCTGGGGCGCCGTGAGCAGCGGCACGACGCCGATATCGGTGACGCTGACGAAACCGGTGCTCGGCACGTCCGCGAGTGCGAACGTGACCATCTATGGTCGCATCGCGCCGAACCAGCCGACCGTGCCGACCGTGAACAACGGCAGCACCGTCTACACGCAGAGTTTCAGCGGCAACCAGGCCGCGTACAGCTACAGTTTTTCGCTGCTCGGCGTGCTGCCGACGCCGTGTGCGTCGCAGTCGACGGCCGGCACGATGACGGTTACCACGACCGCCACCGTCATCAACAACTGCATCATCAGCGCGACCGGCGTGGCGTTTCCGGCGGCAGGCGTGCTGGCGTCGGCGCTGACCGCGAGCGGCTCGATCAGCGCGCGCTGCACGAACGGCGACGCATTCCGGATCGCGTTGAACGGCGGCGGCAGCGGCAACGTCGCCGCTCGCACGATGCAGCGCGCGGGTGGCGGGTCGGTCAGCTATCAGCTCTATCAGGACAGCGGCTTCACGCAGCCATGGGGCGACGGCACCGCCGGCACGTCGATGGCGACCGGCACCGGCAGCGGGTTCGCGCAGGCAATCACCGTGTACGGCCGCGTGCCCGCGCAAGCGACGCCGGCGCCCGGCAACTACAGCGACACGATTACCGCGACGATCAGCTTCTGAGCCGCGCTCAGTCGCGCACCAGCACGACCAGCTTCAGGTCCTCGCGGTGCGCGGGCTTCAGCGTGATCTGCTGGTACACGAGACGGCCGTCGGCCGGATGGTCGAATTCACGCAGCCCGCCTTCGCGCTCGAACACGTCCTGCGACGCCCAGTACTGCGCGAACGCGTCGCTGCCGGCCGTCAGCGCGTCGATCAGCGCGCGCGTCGGCGCGTCGGTCAGGTGGCGGATCGCATCGGCGCGGAATTCGGCCGCGAGCCGCCGCGCGCGGGTTTCCCAGTCGACGATCAGCGTGCGGGCGGCCGGCGCCATGAACGTGAAGCGCAGCAGGTTGCGGTCGTGCTCGCCATCGAGCCAGCCGGAAAAGAGCGCGGCGGCCGGCGCATTCCATGCGAGCGCGTTCCATTGGCGGTCGAGCACGTAGGCGGGCGTCGCGATCGCCGCGACGGTCGCGGCGAGCGTCGGCGGCAGGTCGCCGCCCGCGACGTCGGGCTCGGCCGGGTCGCGCTGCGCGGCCAGCTCGAACAGGTATGCGCGCTCGGCCTTCGACAGTTGCAGCGCGACGGCGATCCGCGCGAGCGCGTCGGCCGACGCCGACACGGGTCGGCCCTGTTCGATCCACGTGTACCAGGTCGGGCTGACGCCGCACAGTTGCGCGACTTCCTCGCGCCGCAGCCCCGGCGTGCGGCGGCGCGGGCCGGGAGGCAGGCCGACGGCCTGCGGCGACAGCCGCTCGCGGTGGGCGCGGATGAATTCGCCGAGCGCGCGGGCGGGCGTGGCGTCGAGTGGCGGGACGGAGGCGGAGGACGGCTGGTTCATGCGGAAACGGCGAAGTGAAGGCGAAAACGCGGCAACGATCAGACAGGTGGATCAAATACCAGAATAACTGCTTAACTTGTACTGGTACACACGCAGGCCTATTGTAGCGGCTCGCGCGCTGGCAGGGCAGCGGGCGTCCCCCACAATGCGATGCACGGGGCCGGATCGGGCGTTGAAGCGCCGGGGCCGGCCGACTGCATCAAGGAAAGGAGCGAACGATGAAACACCACGACCAGGTCGCCGACGCCTTCGGCACGACGGCCGCCGCCTATCTGACGAGCACGGTTCATGCGACGGGCGCCGACCTGCAGACGCTCGCCGACGCGGTGAGCGCGACGCCCGACGCCGCGGTGCTCGATCTGGGCTGCGGCGCCGGTCACGCGAGCTTCGCGGTCGCGCCGCACGTGCGCGACGTGGTCGCGTACGATCTCGCCGCGCCGATGCTCGCGACCGTCGACGCGGCCGCGCGCGAGCGCGGGCTCGCGAACGTCCGCACGCAGCAGGGGCCGGCCGAGCGGCTGCCGTTCGACACCGCGACGTTCGACTGGGTCGTGAGCCGGATGAGCGCGCACCACTGGCACGACATGCATGCGGCGCTGGCCGAGGTGCGTCGCGTGCTGAAGCCGGGCGGCCGCGTGTTGATGATCGACATCGCGGGCAACGATCATCCGCTCCTCGATACGTACCTGCAGGCCGCGGAAGTGCTGCGCGACGCGTCGCACGTGCGCGACTACCGTGCGGACGAATGGCTCGCGATGTTCCGCGCAGCCGGTTTCGACGCGCAGGTGCACAGCCGCTGGCGGCTGCCGATCGATTTCGACACGTGGGTCGCGCGCATTCGCACGCCGGCCGACAGCGTCGCCGGCATTCGCGCGTTGTGGGCGCATGCACCGGACGAGGTGCGCGGCTACTACGCGGTGCAGGCCGACGGCTCGTTCGAGCACGACGCATTGCTGATCGACGCGCACTGAGCGTGCGGCGCGGCGCACGCTGCGCCGTTTGTCGTCGCATGAAAAAAGCCGCGATACGCATCGACGCGTATCGCGGCTTTCGTTATCCCGGCCGGCGCGGAGCGTGCCCGCGCCGCCCGCGGATCAGCCGGTGTTGCGCAGGCCGGCCGCGATCCCGTTGATCGTCAGGTGAATCCCGCGGCGCAGCCGCGCGTTCGTGTCGCCCGCGCGGTGACGCTTGATCAGCTCGACCTGCAGGTGATTCAGCGGATCGAGATACGGGAAGCGGTTCTTGATCGAGCGCGCGAGCAGCGGGTTGGTCGCGAGGCGGCCTTCGTGCCCGGTGATTTCCGCGAGCGCCTGCGACGTGCGTTCCCATTCCGCGACGATCCGCTCGAACACGTGCTTGCGCAGCTTGCGATCGGACACGAGTTGCGCATAACGCGACGCGACCGCGAGATCGGTCTTCGCGAGCACCATGTCCATGTTCGACAGCAGGTTCGAGAAGAACGGCCAGGTCTTGTTCATCTTCTTCAGCAGCGTGACGCGCTTCGTGCGTTCGGCGGCGTCCGGCGCGCCGTCGAGATACGCGCTCACCGCGCTGCCGAAGCCGTACCAGCCGGTCAGCAGCAGCCGGCACTGGCCCCACGAGAAGCCCCACGGAATCGCGCGCAGATCCTCGATCTTGCGCTGCTTCGGGTCCTGCAGCTTGCGCGACGCCGGCCGGCTGCCGATGTTCAGCTCGGCGATCTCGGTGATCGGCGTCGACGAGAAGAAGTAGTCGGTGAAGCCCGGGGTTTCATAGACGAGCGCGCGGTACGCGGCCATCGCCGAGTCGGACAGCGTCTGCATCGCGGCCTCGAACGCGGGCAACTGCGCCGGTGCGTTCGACTGCGGCAGCAGCGACGCCTCGAGCGTCGCGGCGACGACCGTCTCGAGGTTGCGCCGGCCGATCGACGGGTTCGAGAACTTGCTCGCGATCACCTCGCCCTGTTCGGTCAGGCGGATCTGGCCGTTCACGGTGCCCGGCGGCTGCGACAGGATCGCCTGGTAGGTCGGGCCGCCCCCGCGGCCGACCGTGCCGCCGCGGCCATGGAACAGCCGCAGCGTGATCTTGCGCTCGCGGAACAGGTCGACGAGCGCGAGTTCCGCGCGATACAGCTCCCAGTTCGACGTGAGGAAGCCGCCGTCCTTGTTGCTGTCCGAGTAGCCGAGCATCACTTCCTGTTCGGCGCCCTGATGCGCGATCAACGCGTCGATGCCCGGCAGCGCGAAGTAGTCGCGCATGATGCGCGACGCGTCGCGCAGGTCGGGGATCGTCTCGAACAGCGGGATCACCATCAGGCTGTTCTTCGCGTCGCGGCCCGGCACGCCGAGCGTGCCTTCGAGCAGGCCCGTCTCCTTCTGCAGCAGCAGCACCTCGACGAGGTCGCTGACGGTTTCCGTATGCGAAATGATGTAGTTGCGCACCGCGCGCGCACCGAACTGCGTGCGGACCTCGCGCGCCTTCTCGAACACGCCCAGCTCGCTCTGCGCGAGCGCCGAGTATTCGAGGTACGGCGAGCGCAGCGGGCGCGGATCGGCGAGCGCGGCGAGCAGCACGCGCAGCTTGTCTTCCTCCGCGAGCGCCGCATAGTCGGTCTCGACGCCGGCGCGCGCGAACAGTTCGGCGACCACCGCCTCGTGGATGTCGGAACTCTGGCGCAGGTCGATGCTCGCGAGATGGAAGCCGAACACTTCGGCCGCGCGCACGAGCGGCGCGAGGCGCGGCGCGGCGAGCGACGCGCCGTGGTGCTCGTCGAGCGACGCGGTCAGCACCTTGAGATCGGCGACGAACGCTTCGGAATCCTCGTATGGAATCGCACGCACGGGCGGCGCGCCGCGGCCCGCGCTGCGCACCGGCACCGTGCCTTCGCCGAGACGTACGCGCGCGCTCGCGGCGAGCCGCGTGTAGATGCCGATCAGCGCGCGGCGATACGGTTCGTCGACGCGGTGCGGCGACTGGTCGGGCGATGCGGCCGCGAGCGCCTTCACCGCGTCGTTCGCGCCGACCAGCAGGTTCGACACCGACAGCTCGGCGCCCAGCTTGTGCACCTGTTCCAGATAATGTTCGAGGATCACCGCGGCCTGGCGGTTGATCGCCTCGTCGAGCGTCGCCGCGGTCACGTTCGGGTTGCCGTCGCGATCGCCGCCGATCCAGCTGCCCATCTGGAAGAACGCGGGCACGCGGGCCGACAGGCCATGCTCGGCGAGCGCGGCCTCGATGTCGCCGTACAGCGCGGGCAGTTCGTCGAGGAACGTCGCGCGGTAGTACGACAGCGCGTTCTCGATCTCGTCGCCGACCGTCAGGCGCGAATCGCGCAGCATCCGCGTCTGCCACAGCGCGGTCACGCGCGCGCGCAGCATCGCTTCGTTGTACTGGCGTTCGCGCGCGGTCAGCTCCTGGTCGCGCTCCGCGAGCAGGCGCGCGATGTCGTGCTGCGCATCGAGGATGCTCTTGCGCTGCACTTCGGTCGGGTGCGCGGTCAGCACCGGCACGATCAGCGCATCGTCGAAGAAGCGCTGCAGCAGGCGCTTCGACGCGTTGCCGGTGGTTTTCAGCTGGTCGAGCGCGTACGCGACCGTGCCGGGCTGCGGCGCGGACCCGGCCAGCGCGTGGATGCGGCGACGGCGGTTGTGGTGGCGGTCTTCCGCGATGTTCGCGAGATGCGAGAAATAGCTGAACGCGCGCACGACGCTCACCGTCTGCTCCGGCGTCAGCTTGCGCAGCTTCTTCTCGAGCGTCTGCGCGGCTTCGCTGTCGTCCTCGCGGCGGAACTTGACCGCGGTCTGGCGGATCGTCTCGACCACGTCGAACACCGTATCGCCTTCCTGTTCGCGCACGACGTCGCCGAGCAGGCGGCCGAGGAAGCGGATGTCCTCGAACAGCGGGCCGTCCTTGTCGTCGCGCGTGCGGGTGCCGGCCTTCGGTGCGACGGCCTTGCGGGCGGGGGCGCCGGCGGCTTTCGTCGCGGGTTTTGTCTGACGTATCGGGTCTTTCGGTTTCGTTGCCGTTTTCGCACGGCCGTTCGCGGCGGTGGCGAGGGTGCCCGTCGGGGCGTCGGGGGAGGGCAAGGCAGCATTGCGGCGCGCCGTACGCGCCGATCCGGAAGACTTCACGATGGGTTTCCTTGGGAAAGCTCGAGTCAAAAGGAACTGCGGAAACTGCGGGAACTGCGGTCAAGCAACCAGCTACGTGCGGCACATCCGCACAACGGCGCCGCGACCCGCACGGAGGCAGGCCGGGCGCAGGCTCCGGGCCCGGGCGGGCTGGGGCGTGCGTGCTACCATTGTTCGATCTTCAATCCCGTCCTTCGATGTTCCAGCAATGAATTCCGAGACCCCCGCGGCCGGGCCGCAACAGGCACAGCCGCCCGCGACGTTGACGATTGCTTCGCGCGAGAGCCGCCTGGCGATGTGGCAAGCCGAACATGTGCGTGATGCGCTGCGCAAATTATATCCAGCTTGTGACGTGAAAATCCTCGGGATGACGACGCGCGGCGATCAGATTCTCGATCGCACGCTGTCGAAGGTCGGCGGCAAGGGCCTGTTCGTGAAGGAACTCGAGGCCGCGCTGGCCGACGGTCGGGCCGATCTCGCCGTGCATTCGCTGAAGGACGTGCCGATGGCGCTGCCCGACGGCTTCGCGCTCGCCGCGATCATGGAGCGCGAAGACCCGCGCGATGCGTTCGTGTCGAACGACTACGCGTCGCTCGACGCGCTGCCGGCCGGCGCGGTCGTCGGCACGTCGAGCCTGCGCCGCGAAGCGATGCTGCGTTCGCGTTACCCGCATCTCGAGGTGCTGCCGCTGCGCGGCAACCTCGACACGCGTCTGGCCAAGCTCGACCGCGGCGACTACGCGGCGATCATCCTCGCGGCCGCCGGCCTGAAACGCCTCGGCCTCGAAGCGCGGATCCGCGCGCTGCTCGACGTCGAAGCCAGTCCGCCGGCAGCGGGCCAGGGCGCGCTCGGCATCGAGATCGCCGCGCACCGCGACGACGTCGCCGCGTGGCTCGCGCCGCTGCACGACCCGCGGACCGCGCTCGCGGTCGAGGCCGAGCGGATGGTGTCGCGCGCGCTCGGCGGCAGCTGCGAGGTGCCGCTTGCCGCGCACGCGGTGTGGCGCGCGGGCGAGCTGTACCTGACGGGCCGTGTGTCGACCACCGACGGCAAGCGCGTGCTGACGGCCGAGGAATGCGGGGCGGTCATGACCGTCGCCGACGCGCTCGCGCTCGGCCGCGCGGTGTCCGACGAGCTCGAGGCGCAAGGCGCGCTCGACATCGTCCAGGCGCTGCTCGCGGGCTCGCAGGCCGCCGGCAAGGGCGACGCCTGATGGCGGGCGGCGCGCGCGCGTTCACCGCTGTCCTGACGCGTCCGGACGGCCAGTCCGACGCGCTTGCGGCGCAACTGGCCGATGCCGGTTGCGACGTGCTCGAATTCCCGCTGATCGACATCGCGCCGGTCGACGATCCGGCGCCGCTCGACGCCGCGTTCGCGGCGCTGGCAGACTACGCGCTGGTGATCTTCGTGTCGCCGAACGCGATCGACCGCGCGCTCGCGCGGTACGGCGCGATCTGGCCGAATGCGCTGCCGGTCGGCGTGGTCGGGCCCGGCAGCGTCGCGGCGCTCGAGCGTCACGGCATCGCGGCGCCCGCGCATCGCGTGATCGCGCCGCAGGCGCCGGCCGACGGCGGCGTGCCTCATTACGATTCGGAAAGCCTGTTCGCGAGCATCGAGGCCGCGTTCGGCGGCGCGCCGGCGCTGGCGGGCAAGCGCGTGCTGATCGTGCGCGGCGACGGCGGGCGCGAATGGCTCGCCGAGCGGCTGCGCGAGGCCGGGGCCGACGTCACGCTCGTCGCCGCGTACCGGCGCGTCGTGCCGGAGCCGCGTGTCGGCGCGTGGGAGCGCGTGCACGCGCTGCTCGACGGCCAGCCGCACGCGTGGCTCGTCACGAGCTCGGAAGGCGTGCGCAACCTGCACGAGCTCGCGCGGGCCCACCTGAACGATGCCGAGATCGACGCATTGAAGCATGCGCCGCTCGTGACGCCGCACCCGCGGATCGAGCAGACCGCGCGCGCATTGGGTTTTGATAGGATTACGCTGACCGGCGCGGGCGATGAGCGCATCGTCCGCGCGTTTCGAACGATGGCCGACGAGGCCGTCCAACCGGCGACAGCCGCACCGGTGACTAAACGCATGACAGATACCAACGATTCCAAAAGCGTCGCTTCCCAGCCGGCCGCTGCATCCGCACCGCCGACCAGCCCCCCTTATCTCGCGCCCGAGCCGCCCGCACGCCGCGGCGGCAGCGCGGTGCTGTGGTTCGTCGTCGTCGTGCTCGGCTGCGCGGCAGGGGTCGGCGGCTACGCGCTGAACCGCAAGATCGACCGGCTCGACGGTACGTTCGTCGCGCGCCAGAAGGCGCTCGACGCGCAGACGGCCGAAACGCGGATGAAGACCGAGCAGGCGCTCGCCAGCACGCACCAGGTCGACACGCAGCTCGCGCAGCTCGACGGCAAGCTGGCCGATGCGCAGAGCGCGCAGCAGGCGCTGCAGCAGCAATACCAGGACCTGTCGCGCAACCGCGATGCGTGGATGCTCGAGGAAGTCGATCAGATGCTGTCGAGCGCGAGCCAGCAGCTTCAGCTGACCGGCAACACGCAGCTCGCGCTGATCGCGCTGCAGAACGCCGACGCGCGTCTCGCGACGTCGCAGAGCGCGCAGGCCGTCACGGTGCGCAAGGCGCTCGCGCAGGACATCGAGAAGCTGAAGGCCGCGCCGGCAGCCGATCTCACCGGCCTCGCGATCAAGCTCGACGACGCGATCGCGAAGATCGACGCGCTGCCGCTGTCCGGCGAGGCGATCGTGCCGCACGCGGCGCCGAAGGCCGCGCCGGTCGACGCCGCGTCGTCGGTCGCCGCCGGCGAGCCGCGCTGGAAGGTGTGGTGGCACGACTTCTCGGCCGGCCTCGGCCAGCAACTGAAGGGGCTCGTGCAGGTGCGCCGGATCGACAACGCGGACGCGATGCTCGCGTCGCCCGACCAGGGCTACTTCGTGCGCGAGAACGTGAAGCTGCGCCTGCTCACCGCACGGCTGTCGCTGCTGGCGCGCAACGACAGCGCGATGAAGGCCGACCTGCACGCCGCACAGGCATCGCTCGGCAAGTATTTCGATCAGGCATCGAAGGACACGCAGACCGTCGAGGATCTGCTCAAGCAGGTTGACGGCGCGTCGCTGACGGTCGCGGTGCCGAACCTGAACACGAGCCTGACCGCCGTTCAGCAGTTCAAGAGCCGGGGGTAACGATGACGCTTCGAGGAATCGTCTGGCTCGCGGTCCTGTTCGCGATCGCCGCGGCGCTCGCCACCGTCGGCCGTTTCGACGCGGGGCAGGTGCTGCTCGTCTATCCGCCGTACCGGATCGACGTGTCGCTGAACCTGTTCGTGATCGCCATCGTCGTGCTGTTCATCGTCGTGTACGCACTGCTGCGCATCGTGCGCAATATCTGGCGCATGCCGCAGCGGGTCGCCGCGTATCGGGCGCGTGCGCGCAACGAGAAGGCGCAGGCATCGCTGCGCGATGCGATCGCGAACCTGTACGCGGGCCGCTTCTCGCGTGCGGAGAAGGCCGCGCGTGAAGCGCTGACCGTCGACGCGAACCTGGGCGCCGCGAGTCTCGTCGCGGCCACCGCCGCGCACCGGATGCACGAGTACACGCGCCGCGACGACTGGCTGTCGAAGATCGACGCGCCCGAATGGCAGGATGCGCGGCTGCTCGCCGCCGCCGACATGCGCGCGGACGCCCGCGACGCCGACGGCGCGCTCGCCGCGCTGGCCGACATGCAGGCCGGCGGCAAGCGCATTCATGCGCAGCAGGTCGCGCTGCGGGCGCAGCAGCAACTGAAGAACTGGGCCGAGGTGCTGAAGCTCGCGAAGGCGCTCGAAAAGCGCGAGGCGCTGCATCCGGCCGCGGCCGTGCGGCTGCGCCAGCAGGCGGCGGAAAACCTGCTGCGCGAACGCCGGCACGATCCGGACGCGCTGCTCGAAGTGTGGCAGTCGCTGTCGCCGGTCGAGCGCCAGTCGCCGCGTCTCGCCGATCTCGCGGCCGAACTGCTCGTGCCGCTCGATCGCCGCAACGAAGCGCGCCGCATCGTCGAGGACGCGCTCGCGCACAACTGGGATGCACGCCTGCTGCGCCGTTACCCGGACACGGCCGGCGCCGATGCGCTGCCGCTGATCCAGAAGGCCGAAGGCTGGAAGAAGGATCATCCGGAAGATGCCGACCTGCTGTTCGCGCTCGGCCGCCTCTGCCAGCAGCAGCAGCTGTGGGGCAAGGCGCAGTCGTTCCTCGAATCGGCGCTGAAGCTGGCCGACAACGAGGCGCTGAAGGTGCGGGCGCATCGTGCGCTCGCCCGTCTGTTCGAGCATCTCGGCGAAACCGACAAGGCCGCGAAGCACTACCGCGAAAGCGCGCTCGCGATCACCGTGGTGTGACGCGGCGCTGCGCCGCGCAGCGTAAAAAGCCCCGAACGCCGATCGGCCTTCGGGGCTTTTTTTTGCCCGTAGCGAGGCGCGGGCGGCCCGCGGCGCGTTACGCGCCGAGCCTGCGTAGCAGGTCGTCCTCGCTCGGGACGAACCAGACCGATTTTCCGCGATTGCACTCGCGAACGAGCGCGCGCAGCGCTTCGCTGCGCGCGAGCCGGCGGTCGATGTCGCCGACCACGCCGAGCCGGACGCCGTAGTTGGTCAGCTTTTGCAGCACGGCGCCGGCCAGCCCGCTGTCGAGCCGGTAGAAGTCGTCGTGCAGCATGTCCGCGGCGACCGCGATCCAGTCGGCTTCATGCTCGTGCGCGAGCGCGACGAGATCGAGCGCGTCGCTTTCCCGTTGCACGAGGCCGGCGGAAGGATCGCGGACCAGCACGCGGCTGCCGGCGGCCTGAACGATTCGATGGGGCATGTCGAGCGTGTCCGTCGATGAGAGAAAAGTGCGCAGGGTGTCGCGTTGCCCGCGGATGAAGTGAGGCTGCTCGGGAAGAAACCGCACCTGCGCGTGCGGCACGAGGCGCGTCAGGCGATCCCGCGTGTCGCGGGAATCGAGCATCACGTCGCGGCCTCCGACGATCGCCAGCACGGGCATCGACAACGTGCGGAGCATGGTGTCGTCGAATACCGGAACCGGCTCGATGCGCGGCCGAAAGCCGCGATCGACGGCGCGCATCAGGGCAAGCGCGTCCCGTTCGGCCGGCGTCGATGCGGGGGGCAGGCGACCCAGCACGCGCCGCCGCACGCATGCACGCCCGGCATCGCCGAGCAGCATCAGCGGCAGCGCCCACCACAGAAACGGCTTCTGCCTGCCGATGCCGGACGGGCAGAGCAGCGCGAGCCGGGTGACGCGCGGCGGCCGCCGCAACGCGAAGTCGAGCGCCGTTCGCGCACCGAGCGAGATGCCGACGAACGCGGCGCGCGACACCTGCAGGCCGTCGAGCACGTCGTCGAGCCACTGCGCATAGGCGTCGCCTGCGAGCGGCGGCCGCGCCGGCGCGCTCGGTCCCGCTTCGCCGATCACGTCGATCGCGTAGAGCCGGAAGTGCGTCGACCAGTCGGCCGCGTGATGCTGCCAGCTTGCCGCCGTCGTCTGTGCGCCGTGGATCAGCACGACCGGCGGCGCGTGTTCGGGGCCGCAGACGATCACGTGTGTCGCGCCATGACGCGTTTGCACGGTGACGCGCCGATGCCCGGCCGGCCAGTGCGACAGCGCGGCCGCGTACGCGGTGCGAATCGCACGGGCATGGCGGGGCGACTTGAAGATTGCGCTCATGTCCCGCTTTGCTGGAGCAGCATGTCGAGCGACGACATCAGCGCGGCCGTGTCCGCCGGTGTCGCGGTCACGATGATCTTGACCACGCTCGAGGCGGGATCGAACGTGACGTCGATTCGCACGGGGTCGACGTACGATGCGCGGCCTGACGCCATTGCGTGCAGCGACCGCGACAGGTACTGGTGCAGCGACTGCGACGCATCGGGAATGTCGACGATGCTGGTGACACGCACCGCACGCGGCGCGGGCGAGGCCGGCTCCGTCCGGGCGAACGCGGCGAGGTCCGCGTCGAGGATGCGGTATGCACGGCCGACCCGCGTCGCGCGCAGCTTGCCGTCGCGAATGAACCGCAGGACGGTCTTCGGATGGACGCGCAGGCGGGCGGCGGTGTCTTCGACGGTGTGGAACATGAATTGTAGGGTAGGAGATTCCTTTGACTGTCTTTATTGTTCCATATAAAAAGGACTATAAGGGAACAATTTTGTCATTAATGGGATGTCGCCGGATGGGCGAGACGTTCAGCCGATCCGGGGTGTGCCTGTCCGGAATCGAAAACGCCCCGGCGACCGGCAATGCCGGACGGCGGGGCGTATCGGGGAGAAACGGGCCGGAAATCGGCCGGCGTGTTCGATCGATCCGGGCGCGCGTTTACGCGCCGCGCGTCGTCACTTGTCGACGAGCCGCTTCGGCACCGACAGCGCCAGCAGCCCGCCGAGCACGAGGAACCCGGCCAGCATGTACATGCCCGCATCGTTGGCGCCCGTCACCTGCTTGAGCCAGCCCATCAGGTACGGACTCAGGAAGCCGGCGAGGTTGCCGATCGAGTTGATCATCGCGATGCCGGCGGCGGCCGCCGCGCCGCCGAGGAACGCGGTCGGCAGGCTCCAGAACAGCGGTAGCGTCGTCAGGATGCCGATCGTCGCGAGCGTGAGGCCGAGCATCGCGAGCGCCGTCTGGTGCGCCCAGATCACCGACAGCACGAGGCCGATCGCGCCGATCGCGGCCGGAATCGCGAGGTGCCAGCGGCGTTCGCGGCGCTTGTCCGCGCTGCGCGCGATCAGGATCATCGCGACCACCGCGGCCGCATACGGAATCGCGGACAGCAGGCCGATCATGAACGTGTCGGTCACGCCCGTCGCCTTGATGATCGTCGGCAACCAGAAGCCGACGCCGTACAGCCCCATCACGAACGAGAAATAGATCAACGCCATCAGCCACACGCGCGGGCTCGACATCACGGCGCCGAGCGGCAGGTCCTCCTTGGTGGCTTCCTCCGCGTCGACGTTGCGGGCGAGCAGCGCCTTTTCTTCGTCGGTCAGCCACGTCGCCTTCGCGATCCGCTCGTCGAGCGTGAAGAACACGAGCACGCCGGCGAGCACCGACGGGATGCCTTCGAGCAGGAACAGCCATTGCCAGCCGTGCCAGCCGCTGACGCCGTCGAACGCCTTCAGGATGAAGCCCGAGATCGGCCCGCCGATCACGCCGGACAGCGCGACGGCCGTCATGAAGAACGTCGTCATCCGGCCGCGCCGGTGCGCGGGATACCAGTAGGTGAGATAGAGGATCACGCCGGGGAAGAAGCCCGCTTCGGCGACGCCGAGCAGGAAGCGCATCACGTAGAACATCGCGGGCGTCGTGACGAACATCGTCAGGATCGAGATCACGCCCCACGTCGCCATGATGCGGGCGATCCACACGCGGGCGCCCACCCGGTGCAGGATGATGTTGCTCGGCACCTCGAACAGGAAATAGCCGAAGAAGAAGATCCCCGCGCCGAGCCCGTACACGGTATCGCTCAGGTGCAGGTCGCTCGCCATCTGCAGCTTCGCGAACCCGACGTTCACGCGATCGAGATACGCGACCACGTAGCACAGCAGCAGGAGCGGCACGAGCCGCCACGACACCTTGCGGTAGGTTGCTTCCTCGAATGCGCCGGACGAGCCCGGCAGCGACTGCGTCGATGTTGCCATGTTGTCTCCTGTCGATCCGGGTGAGCGCTTGCGCGATTGCCTGGATCGGATGCACCGCTGTCCTTGTAGTGGCCGGATCGGGCGCGGTGATGCCCGATCCGGTTTCGTGCGAAGCAATACGGGGCGATCGTGCGGCCGGGTACGACTAGATGCAGCGTCCGCCGTCGACTTCGAGGCAGACGCCGGTGATGAATTCCGCTTCGTCGGATGCCAGGTAAAGCGCGGCGTTCGCGATGTCCTGCGGCGTCGAGAAGCGGCCGAGCGGGATCGTCGCGAGGAAGCGGCGGCGATTGTCCGGGGTGTCCTCGCAGCCCATGAACTCGGTCATCAGCGCGGTTTCGCCGAGCACCGGGTTGATGCAGTTCACGCGGATGCGGTCGGCGCCGAGCTCGGCCGCGAGCGATTTGCTCGCGGTGATCATCGCACCCTTCGTGCTGTTGTACCAGACGAGGCCCGGGCGCGGCCGCACGCCGGCCGTCGACGCGACGTTCACGAACACGCCGCCGCCCTGGGCGCGGAAATACGGGACGAAGGTTTGCACACACCAGAACAGGCTTTTCATGTTGACCGCGTACACGCGGTCGAATTCGGCTTCCGTCACGTCGAGCACGGGCTTGTTGCGGTGCGTGGTACCGGCGTTGTTCACGACGATCTGCACCGCGTGGAAATCGTCGAGCGCGGCCTGCAGCAGCGTGCGCCAGTCGTCCTCTTTCGACACGTCGCCGGCCACCGCGATCGCCTTGCCGCCCGCGAGCGCGATCTCGCTCGCGACGCGCTCGGCCGCCGCGCCGTTCAGGTCGTTGACGACGACGTTCGCGCCTTCGCGCGCGTATGTCTTCGCGATGCCTTCGCCGAACCCCGAGCCGCCGCCCGTGACGATGGCCGTCTTGCCGGTCAACCGCATGGTGTGTGTCTCCTGTGCAGGTAGTGCGAGTCGTCGTGTGTCGGCGGGCGGCCGGGTGCTAGCGGCCGCCCGTCGCGTGCCGTGCGTTCAGCCGTGCCGGATCGCGATCGTCTTCAGCGCGGTGAAGCCGTACAGCGCCTCGAAGCCTTTCTCGCGGCCATGGCCCGAATGGCCGACGCCGCCGAACGGCAGCTCGACGCCGCCGCCCGCGCCATAGTTGTTGATGAACACCTGGCCCGCGCGCAGGCGCCGCGCAAGACGCATCTGGCGCGCGCCGTCGCGCGTCCAGATGCCCGCGACGAGGCCGTACGGCGTGCCGTTCGCGAGCGCGACGGCTTCGTCCTCGTCGACGAAACGCATCGCCGCGAGCACCGGGCCGAACACTTCCTCCTGCGCGAGCCGGTGCGACGGCGGCACGTCGCGCAACAGCGCGGGCGCCTGATAGAAGCCGCTTTCGGGCGCATCGGCGACGACCTGCCCGTGCGCGGCCATCGGAATGCCGTCGTGCTGCGCGTCGGACAGGAAATCCCACACGCGTTGCTGCTGCTTCGCGTTGATCAGCGGGCCGCAATCGAGATCGGCGCGGCTCGGGCCGACGCGCAGCCCGTTGAACGCGGTGGCGAGACGCTCGACGAGCGGCTCGTACACCGCGCGCTCGATCAGCACGCGGCTGCCGGCCGAGCAGGTCTGCCCGCCGTTCTGCACGATCGCGGACACGAGCACGGGCAGCGCGGCGTCGAGGTCGGCATCGGCGAACACGATTTGCGGCGACTTGCCGCCGAGTTCGAGCGTGACCGGCACGTGGTTCTCGGCGGCCATCTGCGTGACCAGCTTGCCGGTGGCCGGCGAACCCGTAAACGAGATGTGATCGATGCCCGGATGGCGGGCGAGCGCGGCGCCCGCTTCATGGCCGTAGCCGGTGACGATGTTGAGCGCGCCGGCCGGCAGCCCGGCCTCGGCGGCGAGTTCGGCGACGCGCAGCACGGACAGGCACGCGTCCTCGGCCGGCTTGACCACGCACGCGTTGCCGGCCGCGAGCGCCGCGCCGACGCTGCGCCCGAAGATCTGCATCGGGTAGTTCCACGGCACGATGTGGCCCGTGACGCCGTGCGGTTCGCGCACCGTCAGCACCGTGTAGCCGGCCTGGTAGGGGAGGGTTTCGCCGTGCAGCTTGTCGGCCGCGCCCGCGTAGAACTCGAAGTAGCGTGCGAGCGCGGCTGCATCGGCGCGCGCCTGCTTCAGCGGCTTGCCGGTATCGCGCGCCTCGATCGCGGCGAGTTCCTCGATCGAATCGGTCACGCGCGCCGACAGCCGCATCAGCACGCGGCCGCGCTCGGCGGCGCTCGCGGCGCCCCACGGGCCTGCGAATGCGTCGCGGGCCGCGGCGACCGCGCGCTCGATGTCGGGCGCGGTGCCGCGCGCGATCGTCGCGAACGGCTGGCCGTCGGACGGATCGACGACCGGGATGGTTTCCAGTTGCGCGGGCAACGTCCATTCGCCCGCGATGAAATGCCTCGCTTCTTCCATGTCTCCTCCTGTCGACCCGAGTTAGCGCTTCAGCGGTTACTCGGGTCCCATGCATCGCGGTCGACCCGAGTTAGCGCTTCAGCGGTTACTCGGGTCCCATGCATCGCGGTCGACCCAGGTTAGCGCTTCAGCGCTTGCTCGGGTTCCATACCTTGTGATTGACGTGCAACGCAGCCGGCCCGACGCCCGGACATCCGGAACGATTATCGCGCCGATCGTCATCCGGACGCCACCGGTCGATTGGCTATAATGGCGCATTCCTTTTGGGGGGCGCCCGCGGCGGCATCGGCCGCGGCGCCCTGTCCCGAATTCCCATCGACCTACAGAGAGTGCTCATGAGCTTCAATCATGTTCCGGCCGGCAAGGACCTGCCGCAAGATTTCAACGTGATCATCGAGATTCCCGCGCAAAGCGATCCGGTGAAGTACGAGGCGGACAAGGAACTGGGCCTCCTCGTCGTCGACCGCTTCATCGGCACGGGCATGCGCTACCCGGTGAACTACGGCTACATCCCGCAGACGCTGTCGGGCGACGGCGATCCGGTCGACGTGCTGGTGATCACGCCGTTCCCGCTGCTGGCCGGCTCGATCGTGCGTTCGCGCGTGCTCGGCATGCTGCAGATGACCGACGAGTCGGGCGTCGACGCGAAGCTGGTCGCGGTGCCGCACGACAAGATCTGCCCGATGACGGCGAACCTGAAGACGATCGACGACGTGCCCGAGTACCTGAAGGACCAGATCAAGCACTTCTTCGAGCAATACAAGGCGCTCGAGAAGGGCAAGTGGGTGAAGGTCGAAGGTTGGGCCGGCATCGAAGCCGCGCACAAGGAAATCACCGACGGCGCCGCGAACTACAAGAAGTAAGCGGCGTGCCGGCCGACGGCCGGTTCGTACGGAACGCAAACCGCGCGTGTCTCCTCAGGAGGCCGCGCGGTTTTGTTTTGCGCGTGCAGTTTTCCGGCGGGCCGGCGGGGACGCAGGCAGGGGCGGGGTGGCCGGTGCGGAAGCGGCCTCGTCGCGTACGCTCGCGGTCGGCTTGCCGGCAGTGGCCGGTACCTTCCTTTTCGACGACGCGGAAGAGGGCGAGCCGGTTTTCTTTACCGGTGCGCCACGCGACGAGGTCTTTTTTGCAGCAGCGTTGCCGTCGGCTTTTGCACGTTTCGCGTCCGGTGCGGCTTGATTTGATTGCGTCGACTTCGACTTCGACGCTGGTGTGCCCTTTGCGGGCTTCGCCGTCTTCGCGGCCGTTGCAGACCCGGCAACTTTCCCGGCCTTCGGCTTTTTCCCGGCGACCTGTTCCGTTGCCGCAGCCTTCGCCGCATCGTCGGTGTTTTCCGTCGGCTCTTTCTTCCGCCCGCGCGCCGTGGCCTTCGTCCCGGCCGTATCTCCGCGCTCGTCGAGCGCGACCGCCGCCGGCAACACCGATTCCAGCGTACGCAAACCCGCCGCCAGCTCGCGCTTTTTCGCGGGCGTGAGCCGCTTCACCCAGTATTCGGCGCGCGACGCGCTCGACCGGTCGGGCAGTGGAAACGACGCGAGCACCGCGCGCGGCTTGCGCGAGCGCGTGTAGCGCGCGCCCTTGCCGGACGCGTGTTCGTCGAAGCGCGCGGCGACATCGGTCGTGATGCCCGTGTAGACGCTGTCGTCGGCGCATTCGATCAGATACAGAAACCAGGACATGGCGGAGCGGCGGGATGCGAAGCCGCCAGTGTCTCAGAAAAAACCGGCGTCAACGCCACCGGTCGCCGTGCCCGTCGCGAAAGCGGCTCGGCGCCGCGCCGAGTTCGCGCGTGAAGAAGCGCGTGAACGCGCTCGTCGAACGGAAGCCGACGCGCACGCCGATCTCGCCGATCGGCAACCGCGTATTGAGCAGCAGGTCGCGCGCCTCGCCGAGCCGCGCCTGCGCGACGAGCGCATGGAAGCCGACGGCTTCGCGATGCAGCCGCCGGCGCAGCGTCCAGCGCGACATCGCGAAGCGCGTGCACACGTGCTGCATCAGCGTATCGGTCGGCACGTCGGCGTCGTCGGCGGTGCGCAGCCAGTCGCGCACGCATTGCTCGACCGACGAGCCGAACGTCGAGCGGGCGCGCACGCGCTCGCGCGCGGCATCGGCGGCATGGCGCTGGATGCCGGCCAGCGGTGCGTTGTAGCGCTCGAACGGCGTGTCGATGTGCGCGGAGCGCAGCACGATGCGGTTGTGCGCGGCATCGAACGAGACCGGCGCACCGAGCATGTCGCGCAGCGCGGCAACGGGCGCGAACGCGCGGCCGGCGAATTCGGCGTCGTCGATGCGCACCTGCGGGTCGTACAGGCGCGCGAGCGCGGCGAGGATCGCGAGGTTCGCGAACGCGCTGCCCGCGTGCCGGCCGTCTCCTTCGTTCACGTAGTCGATCGCGATCGCGTCGCCGTTCTCGTGCGCGAAGACCCAGTCGACGTTGCCGATCAGCTCGCGATAGCGCAGGTAGCCGTGCAACGCGTCGCGCAGCGTCGCCGCGTTGCAGGTGATGCCGGCGAGCTCCGGAAACGGCACGAGCCACGGCACGACCTCCGGCGGCGGGCGATGCCACGACAGCGGCCAGCCGCTCGTCAACTGCATCGCGGCCACGTGCCGGTCGCCCGCGATGCGGCGCGTGTCGTCGGCGAGTTCGGCCGGCCCGATGCCGAGCGTCTCGTAAAGCGGTGCGGGATCGATGCCGTTCGCACGCGCGTCTTCGCACAGCCAGCGGTAGATCCGGACCGATACCGATTTCTGTTGCAACTCCATGTCTGTCTCCCTGTCGTCATGCCGTTCGGGTTTGTCCCCGCTGCGAGAGGTCAACGCATGCTCCTGCCGGTCAAGCGTGGTGACCGGTTGATTTTTAGACTCGGACGCTGGAGTGAGGCGACAAGTACAACAGAACGATTCTGGAGGATCAATGAAAACTTCGCTGTTCCGGTGTTCGACGATTGCGTCCGCGTGCGCGCTCACGGTCCTGCTCGCGTCGTGCGGTGGCGACGACATCCATGCGCCGACCGACCCCGACGCGGCAGCCGACCAGCGCGCGGCCGCGCTCGTCGCGCAACTGACGACCGACGAGAAACTGCAACTCGTGCATGGCACCGGCATGCCCGCGCTCAGCCTGGGCGGCCCGTTTCCGGCCGACGCGCTGAACGGCGCGAGCTACATCCCGGGCGTGCCGCGGCTCGGCATTCCGGCCGTCAGCAGCGCCGATTCGGCAGGTGGCGTGAACGTGAAGAATGCGCGCGTGACCGCGCTGCCCGCGCCCGTCGCGCTCGCGGCGACGTGGGACCCGGCGCTCGCGGGCACCTACGGCACTCGCATCGCGCTCGAACTGCGCGCGCTCGGTTTCGCGGAAGGGCTCGGCGGCGGCGTGAACCTCGCGCGCGAGCCGCGCAACGGCCGCACCTTCGAATACATGGGCGAGGACCCGGTGCTCGCGGGCACGCTGAGCGCCGCGCGCACGCAGGCCACGCAGGCGCAGAAGGTGATCGCGACGATCAAGCATTTCGCGTTCAACGACCAGGAAACCAACCGGATGACGGTCGATTCGGTCGTCGACGAGCGGACCATGCGCGAGGCCGAACTCCTCGCGTTCGAGATCGGCGTGAAGGACGGCCAGCCGGGCAACGTGATGTGCGCGTACAACAAGCTGAACGGCGTGTATGCTTGCGAGAACCCGTATTTGCTGACGACGGTGCTGAAGAACGAGTGGGGCTTCAAGGGCGTCGTGCAGTCGGACTGGGGCGCGACGCATTCGACGGTCGCGGCCGTGCAGGCCGGGCTCGACGAGGAGCAGCCGGGCGCGGCCGACGACGGCAACGCGCCGCTCGGCTCGTATTTCAATTCGAAGCTGCGCGCGGCGCTGCAGGCCGGCAGCGTGTCGGTCGCGCGGCTGAACGACATGGTGCAGCGCAAGCTGCGCACGCTGATCCGCATCGGCGTGATGGATGCGCCGCCGAAGCCGGGCGGCGCGATCGACGAGGCTGCCGGCAATGCCGACGCGCTCGCGATCGCGCGGCAAGCGGCGGTGCTGCTGAAGAACGCGGCCGCGCCGGGTGACACGCAGCCGGTGCTGCCGCTGGCCGCCGGCACGCTCAAGTCGGTCGTCGTGATCGGCGGGCATGCGGACGCGGGCGTGCTGTCGGGCGGCGGCTCGGGTGCGGTGCCGGCGATCGACGGCAACGCGGTGACGACCTGCCAGCAACCGGCCGACACGCTGTTCGGCGGGTGCGCGACCTGGTACAAGTCCGCGCCGCTCGCGGCGATCCGCGCGAAGGCGCCGAATGCATCGGTCAGCTATCTCGACGGCACCGACGCGAACGCCGCGGCCAGCGCGGCCGCGCAGGCCGATGTCGCGATCGTGTTCGCCACGCAGTGGCAGACGGAGGGGCTCGACCTCGCGAGCCTGTCGCTGCCCGATGCGAAGGCGGACCCGTCCAACCAGCAATACGACCAGAACGCGCTGATCGCCGCGGTCGCCGCGAAGGCCAAGCGCGTGATCGTCGTGCTCGAGAACGGCAGCCCGGTGCTGATGCCGTGGCTCGCGAACGTGCACGGCGTGCTGGACGCGTGGTATCCGGGCGCGCAGGGCGGCCAGGCGATCGCCGACCTGCTGTTCGGCGACGCGAACCCGTCGGGCCGGCTGCCGCTGACGTTCCCGAAGCAGGAGGCCGACCTGCCGCAGCCGACGATCGATCCGTCGAACCTGCGGAACGTCTATGCGGAAGGGCTCGCGTACGGCTATCGCTGGTTCGACGCGAAGGCGATCGAGCCGCTGTTCCCGTTCGGCTACGGGCTGTCGTACACGACGTATGCGTTGTCGGCGATGTCCGCGCAGGCCGACGCAGCGGGCAACGTGACGGTCGGCGTGACGGTGACGAACACGGGCGCGCGCGCCGGTACGCAAACGGTGCAGATCTACGCGGCGCTGCCCGCGTCGCTCGGCGAGCCGCCGAAGCGGCTCGTCGGCTGGACCAAGGTCGCGCTGCAGCCGGGCGAGGCGCGCACGGTCAGCATCGCGGTGCCGGCGCAGCGCTTCGCGGTGTGGGATGCGAGCGCGCACGCATGGCGGATCGGCGCGGGCACGTATGGGCTGTCGGCGGCCGCGTCGTCGCGTGACCCGCAGGCGCTGTCGCAGACGGTGACGCTCGCCGCGCACTGAACCGGCGACGATCGTGCCGTATGCGGCGAGGCCATGCGTGGCTTCGCCGCATGCCGGCGCGCCGGATCGCGCTAGCCGGTGCTGCGCCGGAACGGATCGTGTTCGCGCAGTTCGTCGACGTATGCGTGGATATGCGCGGTCTCGCGTTCGAGAAAGCGCGCGACCGCGTCGGAAAACGCCGGATGCGCGAGCCAGTGCGCGGAATGCGTGACGGTCGGCAGGAAACCGCGCGCAAGCTTGTGCTCGCCCTGCGCGCCGCCCTCGAACGTGTCGAGCCCGGCCTCGATGCAGAATTCGAGCAACTGGTAATAGGCCGTTTCGAAATGCAGGCAGGGCACGTGCTCGATCGCGCCCCAGTAGCGTCCGTACAGCGTGCCGCCGCCGTGTTCGCCGCGCCGGTACACGGCAAGCGCGCTCGCGATCGGCTGGCCGTCGGCTTCCGCGATCACGAGCAGCAGGTTCTCGGGCATCGTCGCGCCGATCGTGCGGAAGAAGTCGAGGTTCAGGTACGGGCTCGAATAGTGCTCGCGGTAGGTCTGCCGGTAGCAGCGCGAGAAGAAGCGCCAGTCGGCATCGGTGATGCGGTCGCCGGTGAGCCGCCGGAAGGTCACGCCCGCGTCGTGCACCTTGCGCCGCTCCGCGCGGATGTTCTTGCGCTTCTTCTGCTCGAGCGTGCCGAGGAAATCATCGAAGTGCCGGTAGCCGTCGTTGAGCCAGTGGAATTGCACGCCCTCGCGCAGCATCATCCCCATCGATTCGAGCAGCCGCGCTTCGTCGCCGGTCGGGAACAGCACGTGCAACGACGACACGTCGCTCTGCTCGGCGAACGCGAGCAGCGTGGCCGCGAGCCGGCGGCGCGCGTCGTCGTCGGCCGCGAGCAGCCGCGTGCCCTGCACCGGCGTGAACGGCACCGCGCACAGCAGCTTCGGGTAATAGGGCAGGTCGTTGCGCTGGTACGCGTCGGCCCACGCCCAGTCGAACACGTATTCGCCGTACGAATGCTGTTTCGCGTAGACGGGCGCGGCGGCCGCGAGGCGGCCGGTGCCCGCGTCGGTCAGCGTGACGAAGTGCGGCGACCAGCCGGTGTCGTCCACCGCGCAGCGCGCGACGTGCAGCGCGTCGAGGAATTCGTGGCGCAGGAACGGCGTGGGCTGCGCGTCGCGCGCGAGCAGCGCGTTCCATTCGTCGGCCGGCACCTCGGCGGGGGACGACAGGATGCCCGTGCGATAATCGATGCGTTCGTGTTTCAAGCGTGAATCCGTACCGTTGGATGTTGCCGGATGCGGGCCGCCGTGGCCCGCGCCCGGATCGATTTCGTCAGCCGTTCAAGGCGCGCCGCCGGGTTGCGCCGCTCCCGCCATGAAGACCCGACTCGCTCTCGCCCAGATCAACGTCACCGTCGGCGATTTCGCCGGCAACGTCGCGCGGATCGTCGCGGCCGCACGCGCCGCGCACAACGATGGTGCGCAACTGATGGTCGCCCCCGAACTCGCGCTGTCCGGCTATCCGCCCGAAGACCTGCTGCTGCGGCCCGCGTTCTACGCGGCCGCCGCCGCCGCGCTCGACGCGCTCGCCGACGCGCTGAAGGCGTTCGACGGGCTCGCGGTGCTGGTCGGCCATCCGTTGCGCGGTGCGGGCAGCGGTGCGGGCAGCGGTCCGGGCGCGTCAGCCGTCGATGGTAATGCAAACCGCCCGATCGAGCGCGGCGTGCCGCCCACCGACACCTTCAACGCGGTGTCGCTGATCGTCGGCGGCGAGATCGTCGGCACCTACCGCAAGCAGGACCTGCCGAACGCCGAGGTGTTCGACGAGAAGCGCTACTTCGCGACCGACACCGAGCCGCTCGTGTTCGAGCTGAACGGCGTGAAATACGGCGTGATCATCTGCGAGGACGCGTGGCATGCGTCGGCCGCGCAGATCGCGAAGGCGGCCGGCGCGCAGGTGCTGCTGATCCCGAACGGCTCGCCGTATCACCTGAACAAGGAGGCGGTGCGCATCGACATCCTGCGCGCGCGGATTCGCGAGACCGGCTTGCCGATGGTGTACGTGAACCTCGTCGGCGGCCAGGACGAGCTCGTGTTCGACGGCGGGTCGTTCGTGCTCGACGGCGCGGGCGCGCTCGTCGCGAAGATGCCGCAGTTCGACGAAGGGCGCGCGATCGTCGAATTCGACGGCGCGCGGCCGCTGCCCGGCGCGATCGCGCCCGAGCTGTCGACGGACGCGCAGGTGTATCGCGCGCTGGTGACCGGTGTGCGCGACTACATCGGCAAGAACGGTTTTCCCGGCGTGCTGATCGGGCTGTCGGGCGGCGTCGATTCGGCGCTGGTGCTGGCCGTCGCATGCGATGCGCTCGGGCCCGAGCGCGTGCGCGCGGTGATGATGCCGTCGCGCTTCACGGCCGACATCTCGACGACGGACGCGGCGGAGATGGCGCGGCGCGTCGGCGTGCGCTACGACGAGATCGCGATCGCGCCGATGTTCGATGCGTTCCGCGCCGCGCTCGCCGGCGAATTCGCGGGCCGCGCGGAAGACGCGACGGAGGAGAACATCCAGGCGCGCATTCGCGGCACGCTGCTGATGGCGCTGTCGAACAAGTTCGGCTCGATCGTGCTGACGACCGGCAACAAGAGCGAGATGGCGGTCGGCTACTGCACGCTGTACGGCGACATGGCCGGCGGTTTCGCGGTGATCAAGGACATCGCGAAGACGCTCGTGTACCGGCTGTGCCGCTATCGCAACGCAACGGCCGACTACGGGCTGCGCGACGTGATTCCCGAGCGGATCCTGACGCGCGCGCCGTCGGCCGAGCTGCGCGAGAACCAGACCGACCAGGACAGCCTGCCGCCGTACGACGTGCTCGACGCGATCATGCGGATGTACATGGAAGAAGACCGGTCGCTCGCCGAGATCGTCGCGGCCGGTTACGCGCAGGCCGACGTCGAGCGTGTGACGCGGCTCATCAAGATCAACGAATACAAGCGCCGCCAGGCGCCGGTCGGCATCCGCGTCACGCATCGCGCATTCGGGCGCGACTGGCGCTACCCGATCACGTCACGCTTCACCGAACGGCTCGATTGAGCGGTGCTGGGCCGGATGCGGCCCGCCGGCTTACAATCGGGATCGCGATTTTTCATCCAAACGAGCATTGAGGGACAACCATCATGAAACGCATCACCGCCATCATCAAGCCGTTCAAGCTGGACGAAGTCCGCGAAGCGCTCGCCGAAGTGGGTCTCACGGGCCTGACCGTGACGGAAGTGAAGGGCTTCGGCCGCCAGAAGGGCCATACCGAGCTGTATCGCGGCGCCGAATACGTCGTCGACTTCCTGCCGAAGATGAAGATCGAGGTGGTCGTCGCGGAAGCGCAGGTCGATCAGGTGATCGACGCGGTGATCGGTGCGGCGCGCACCGGCAAGATCGGCGACGGCAAGATCTTCGTGTCGGACGTCGAGCGCGTGATCCGCATTCGCACCGGCGAAGAGAACGAAGCGGCCGTCTGAGCGCCGCATTCGTCGATTGGCGCGGCAGGCTCGAGCCGGCCCGCCAAGAAAAAACGGTGCGGATACCCGTCTGGGTACCGCACCGATACGCGCCTCTCGCAGCAGCGTGGAAAGTGTTGTCGAATCGTTCTTTGACGGCGCCTGATCAGAACAGGTGCTGGATACCGGCGTAGACGCCGGTCTGGCTGCCGCCCGGATGCGGGTTGCCGGTCGACACGGCCGTACCGGCGCCGTTCGCGTTCAGGCCGAAGTTGGCCGTCGAGCTGTTGCGCACCGTCGCGACCTGGACGTCGAACAGCGTGCGCTTCGAGATGTTGTACGAGCCGCCGACCGTGTAGATGTTCGCGTTGCCGCCGCCATGGTTCGCGTTCACGTGATACACGGCTGCGATCAGCGCGGCCGCCGGCGTTGCCTGCCACGTCACGCCGCCCCAGACCTGTTGCGTACCCGTCACGCCGGCGTTCACTGCGGGGCCGCCGCTGCCGTCGGCGCGCGATGCCTGGTAGGCCGCCTGGACCTTGAACTGGCCGAGGAACACGTTCACGCCCGCGAAGTATTCACGCGAGTAGTTGAATACGTCCGAGAAGCGGCCGTTGCTGTCGCGCGTTTCGTCATAGATACCGCGCAACTGGAACAGCGAATTCGTGTAGGTAACCTGACCGCCCATTGCACGGCCCGGTTGGCCGGCCGTCGTGTTGCCGTTGAAGCTGGTCGAGTTCGAGAACGAGAACTGGCCGTAGAAGTCGAGGCCGTACAGCGACGGCGACTGGTACGACACGTTGTTGCTGGTCTTGTTCCAGTTGCGGCCGCGCACCAGCGAGGCCGTCGACCAGGCCGACTGGCCGAACGGGTCGAAGTCCCACACGCCGTTGGCGATCGCGAGCTCGCGACCCAACAGCAGCGTACCGTAGCGGTCGTTCGAGATACCGACGGTCGCGAAACGATCCCAGATCGAGCCGCTGAAGCCGCCGTTCATCGTGTTGAACGCACCTTCGAGGTGGAACAGGATCTTGTTGCCGCCGCCGATGTCTTCGCTGCCCTTCAAGCCCCACAGGCTCGTGCCCCAGTCGCCGCTTTCCGCGCGCACTTGGTGGCCGTTTTGCAGGCCGTTCAGGTACTCAAGGCCTGCGTCCAGGCGGCCATACAGCGTGACGCTGCTCTGTGCGTGCGCCGTCACCACCCCAGCAGCCATCAGCGCGGCCGCGACCAAAGCTTTCTTCATCGTCTCCTCCATACCCTGTCAAAAAGTCAACCCAGAACTGCACGAGATGCCCGGCGCGGCACGCACCGGGCAAAAGCGGGATAACCAGGGAGACCTCGTGCAGGGCCGGTAAGCGCGGCACGCGGGCAAGCGGACGGAAAACCCGTTGAGCGGTCCCGCGCAGCCGGGTCGGCCTGCGGTCTCCTTGTAGTGTCGTGAAGCTAAACTACATTTCACGAACTTCGTTTTGCTACTTTGGTTACTAATTTAGCAAAAATACAATTTTGTGGCGATGGAAATCGTTGTTTGACTAACCGCTGTCGCCAAATTGCCATGCAACACGGTGCGCGACAGCGGACCCAAGGGTTCCCGATTACCGGAAAACCCTTGTGCCACAAGGGAGACATGGATTCCGCGGGCGTGGGTCAAGGATTGCCACTATTGACGTTCCAAAGGCGCCGGCGTAAGCGCGAAAGTCGCGAAATTGGTAAGTATTTCGTAATGATTCGGGCGATTGCCGCCAGCGCCGATCGACGCTGGCGATGCCCGTCCCGCCACGCGCCGCGCTTAGTCGGGGCTCGGCCGCGCGTCGAGCAACTGCGCGCGAATCCAGCGGTGCGCATCGGTGCGCGCATGCTTCGCGTGCGAGTAGATTTTCACCGTGTAGCGCGGGATCTCGAATGGTGCGGGGAAGATGCGGATCGGCGCTGCATGCCGCAGCGCCTGCGCGGCGCGGTTCGGCACGGTCATCAGGAGTGCCGACTCCGCGATCACGAACGGCGCGGCTAGCACGGTCGGCAACTGCACGGCCACGTGCCGTGCGAGGCCGAGCCGGTCGAGCACGTAGTCGACCACGCCGCGCGACTCGTTCCACGGCGTGACGACGACGTGGCGGGCCGCCAGATACTGGTCGAGCGTCAGCCGCCGGCGGATCTCCGGATGCGCGGCGCTCGCGATCACGACGTAGTCGTCGGAAAACCAGTCGAAATCCTCGATGCCGGGCGCGTCGGCGGCCGTTTCCTCGTGGTAGCCGAGCGCGAAGTCGATGCGGCCGGCCGCGAGCGCGTCGACGGAAATCTTGCGGTCCGAATGCACGACGCGGATCCGCAGGCGCGGCGCGACGTGCTGGATGCGGGCCAGGAACGCCGGCAGTACCGCGAACGCGGTGTAGTCGGTCGCGGCGAACACGAACGTCCGGTCGCTTTGCGCGGGATCGAAGCGGCGTGCGCGGGCGAGCCCCTTCGACATCGCGTCGAGCGCGTCGCCGGCCCACGTGGCGATGTCGTCGGCGCGCACGGTCGGCTGCATCTCGTTGCCGAGGCGCACGAACAGCGCATCGCCGATCGCGTCGCGCAGCCGTGCGAGCGCGTGGCTCAACGCCGACGGGCTCAACGCGAGCTCGTGCGCGGCCGCCGCGACCGACCGGTGGCGATACAGCGCGTCGAATACGAGCAGCAGGTTCAGGTCGAGGCGGCGCAGATCGGGATGCATCATGTTCAGGTCTGGATGAAGAAACTGCACTTCCTGCAGGCAGGACGTGAACGTAGCATGCTGGTTCGAACGGCGCCAGCGCGGGTGCGCGGCGCCGCTTTCCCTTTTCATATCCGGGCCGGAGGAGGGCTCAACCCGTGCAAATCGATATCCGTTCCGCCACCGTCGCCGACGTGCCGCTGATCCTGCGCTTCATCACCGAACTGGCCGTCTACGAGAAGGCCGAGCACGAAGTCGTCGCGACGCCCGCATCGCTCGAACGCAGCCTGTTCGGCGAAGGCTCGCCGGCGCGTGCGCTGATGTGCGAGGTCGATGGGGAGCCGGCCGGCTTCGCCGTGTATTTCTTCTCGTATTCGACGTGGCTCGCGCGGCAGGGGTTGTATCTGGAGGACCTGTACGTGTCGCCCCGTTTTCGCGGCGCCGGCGCGGGGCTGCGGCTGCTGAAGGCGCTCGCGCGGATCGCGGTCGAGTCGGGCTGCGGGCGTTTCGAATGGAGCGTGCTCGACTGGAACGAGCCGGCGATCCGCTTCTACGAGCGCGTCGGCGCGGCGCCGCAGAGCGAATGGGTGCGTTACCGGCTGGCGGGCGACGCACTGCGCGCGTTTGCCGACGGCACGCCGGTGAGCGCCGCGTAAACGCGAAACGGGCGCCGCGCGGCGAACCGCGAGGCGCCCGTTCGGGCGTCGTGCGTGACGGACGCGTTACTTGAGGCTGCCTGACAGGAACCCGCGCAGGCGCTCGCTCTTCGGATTGGCGAACACCTCGGCCGGCACGCCTTCTTCCTCGACGCGGCCCTGGTGCAGGAACATCACGTGATTCGACACGTTGCGCGCGAAGCCCATCTCGTGCGTGACGACGATCATCGTGCGGCCTTCCTCGGCCAGCTTCTGCATCACCTTCAGCACTTCGCCGACGAGCTCCGGATCGAGCGCGGACGTCGGTTCGTCGAACAGCATCACGTCCGGATGCATCGCGAGCGCACGCGCGATCGCCACGCGCTGCTGCTGGCCGCCCGACAGATGCGACGGATACTGCTTCTCGACGCGCGGCGCGAGGCCGACCTTCTCGAGATACTCGCGCGCGCGGTCTTCCGCTTCCTTCTTCGGAATGCCGAGCACGTTCACCGGGGCTTCCATCACGTTCTCGATCACGTTCATGTGCGACCAGAGATTGAAGTGCTGGAACACCATCGACAGCTTGGTGCGCACGCGCTGCAGTTGCTTCGAGTCGGCCGCGCGCAGCGCGCCCGTCTTGTCGAGCGCGGTGCGTACTTCCTCGCCGTCGACGAAGATGCGGCCCGCGTTCGGTTGCTCGAGGAAGTTGATACAGCGCAGCATCGTGCTCTTGCCGGAGCCGGACGAGCCGATCACGCTGATCACGTCGCCCGAGTTCGCCTTCAGCGACACGCCTTTGAGCACCTCGTTGTCGCCGTACCGCTTGTGGAGATCGTCGACGAAAAGCTTCTGGGTCTGGGAATTCATCAATAGTCCTGCGAAAACTTACTTGCCTTGCGGGCGCAGATACGCGAGCCAGCGGCGCTCGGCCTGGCGGAACAGCCACACGAGCGTGAACGAGATCACGAGGTAGAGCAGGGCGGCGATGCCGAACGCGTGGAACGACATGTAGGTCGCCGAGTTCACGTCGCGCGCGATCTTCAGGATGTCCGGCACGGTCGCGGTGAAGGCCACCGTCGTCGCGTGCAGCATCAGGATCACTTCGTTGCTGTAGAGCGGCAGCGCGCGGCGCAGCGCCGACGGCAGGATCACGCGGCGATACATCGTGAACGTGGACATTCCGTATGCGCGCGCGGCTTCGATCTCGCCGTACGACGTCGCCTTGATGGCGCCCGCGAAGATTTCGGTGGTGTACGCGCAGGTGTTCAGCGTGAATGCGAGCAGCGTGCAGTGCATCCCGTCGCGGAAGAACGCGTCGAGCATCGGCGTGCCGCGCACGGCCTGCAGGCTGTAGAGGCCTGTGTAGCAGAGCAGCAATTGCACGTAGAGCGGCGTGCCGCGGAACACGTACGTGTACAGCCACACCGCGCCCGACAGCCACTTCCGCTTCGACACGCGCGCGACGGCGAGCGGCACCGACAGGCAGAAGCCGAGGCCGATCGACACGACCAGCAGCCACAGCGTGATCGCGACACCGGTGATGCGATAACCGTCGGTGTAGAGATAGTTGCGCCAGTATTCTTGGATGAGTTCGATCATAGGTCAGCCTTGCGGACACCGGTCGAGTAGCGCTTTTCGAGCCACATCAGCACGAAGTTCGAGATCGTCGTGATGGCGAGGTAGACCGCTCCCGCGATCAGCGTGAAGAAGAAGAACCGCAGCGTGCCCTTGCCGGCGTCCTGCGACGCCTTCACGACGTCCGCCAGGCCGATGATCGACACGAGTGCGGTCGACTTCACGAGCACCTGCCAGTTGTTGCCGATGCCCGGCAGCGCGAAGCGCATCATCTGCGGGAACATGATCCGCGTGAACACCTGCCAGTTCGTCATCCCGTACGCGCTGCCGGCCTCGAGCTGGCCGCGCGGCACGGACAGGAATGCGCCGCGGAACGTCTCGGTGAAGTACGCGCCGTAGATGAAGCCGAGCACGAGCACGCCGGCGAGGAACGGGTCGATGTCGATCTGGTCCCAACCGAGTGCATCGGTCGCCATGTTCAGCCAGATCTGCAGGCTGTAGAACAGCAGCAGCATCAGCACCAGATCGGGGACGCCCCGGATCAGCGTCGTGTAGATGGTGCCGACGCCGTTCGTCACGCGGTTGCGCGACAGCTTCGCGCCGGCGCCGAGCAGCCCCAGCAGGAACGACAGCGCAAGCGAAAGCACCGCCAGCTTGACGGTTTGCCAGGTGCCAGCGAGGATCAGCGGGCCGTAACCTTGTAGAAACATATGTGGTCCCTGGTGTGGTCCCTGAGGGCGCACGCAGTGCGCCGCGAAAGACGCGCCCGCCAAGCTGCGCGGAACGCCCCGTACGTATCATGACCGTCCGCCCCGGCAACGGTGCCGGGCCTGCCCGTCGCGCGAGCGGCGGGCAAGGGGGCGGGCGGCGCGTGGTTGACTGCCTGTACTGCGCGGCCGCGGGGCCGCCCCCGCATCCGCTGCTTCTCGTCGTCGGCGTTCAGCGGGCCGGCGCCGAATAGACGCTGAACGAGAAGTACTTGTGCGACAGCCGGTCGTACGTGCCGTCCTTGTGCATGTCGGCCAGCGCCCGGTTGATCTTGAGCTTCAGATCGGTGTCTTCCTTGCGCAGGCCGATCGCGGTGCCGTCGCCGATCGTCTTCGGATCCTTCACTTCCGGGCCGGCGAACGCGAAACCCTTGCCGCGCGGCGTGCGCAGGAAGCCGTAGTCGGCCTGCAACTCGTCCTGCAGCGTCGCGTCGAGGCGCCCCGAGCCGAGATCGGCATAGACCTGGTCCTGGTTCTGGTAAGGAATGATCGTCACGCCCTTCGGTTCCCAGTACGCTTTCGCGAAGGTCTCCTGCGTCGAGCCCTGCTCGACGCCGACGCGCTTGCCTTTCAGCGACGCGACCGTCGGCAGCAGCGGCGAGCCGGTCTTCGCGATCATCCGCGCGGGCGCGTCGTACACCTTGTCGGAGAAGTCGATCTGTTCGCGGCGCTTGTCCGTGACGGTCAGCGACGACACGATGACGTCGTACTTCTTCGCCTTCAGCGCCGGAATGATCCCGTCGAGATCCTGCGCCACCCACACGCATTTCACGTTGATCCGCTTGCAGATTTCCTTGGTGAGATCCACGTCGAAACCGACGATCTCGCCGCTCGGTGCGGTCGACTCGAACGGCGGGTAGCTGGCATCGACGCCGATCCGCACGGTCTTCCACTCCTTCGCGAAGGCGCTGCCCGCCACGAGGGCGAGGGCGGCGCACAGGGCGGCCTTCTTCATTTCCATCCTTCTGTTGCTGACTTTCCGGGGGCGCTCGCGGCCGGTCGGACCGGGCGCCGCGGCGTATTCTAGACGGCCAAAAATCGCCGATCGGCGCTCTGGCGCTGGCGGCCGCCGGAACGGCGAACGCCAAAAGGGCGGTATTTTACCCGAACGCGATATCCGGAAAACGGCAATCCGGCGCGATCGACCGATTCCTCGATTCGGCTGTTGCGGCAATCGTGGTATTCGCAACGAATATTTTGGCAATTGTTTGCGCGGGTGCAACGATGCGGTGCGCCGGCGGCGGATTGTGGCGCTTTCGGTCTCCCCCTACAGTGGAGGTAAACCCGAACAGAACATCTGCGCCCCCGAGCGTCCTCCCCAATGTTCCAGATCCTGCGCGCCGAAGACCGCTGCCGCACGCGCCACGGCTGGCTCGAATCGAGTCACAGCTTTTCGTCCGCCTGCCACACCGAGCATGCGCCGGTACGTCCGCCCATTGGCGCGCTGTGCGTGTTGAGCGAGGACCTGATCGCACCGACGCGCGGCTTCGGGATGCAGCCGCGCCGCGACGTGGAGATCGTCACGTACGTGCTGGATGGCGCGCTCGCGCATCGCGACAGCCTCGGCTGCGGCGCGATCGTCCGGCCCGGCGGCATCCAGCGGATGAGCGCCGGCACGGGGCTCCAGCACAGCGAAACCAACGCATCGCGCGACCGGCCGCTGCATCTGCTGCAGATCTGGCTGCAGCCGGCCGAGCCGGGCGGGCGGCCCGGCTACGAGGAACGGCGCTTCGCCGACGACGAGAAGCGCGGCCGGCTCAGGCTTGTCGCGGCGCCCGACGGCGGCGACGGCGCGCTGTCGATGCGGGCCGACGCCCGCATCTTCGCGGGGCTGATCGACGGCGACGAGACGGCGGCGTTCGACGTGCCGGCCGGGCGCAGCGTCTATGTGCACGTGGCGCGCGGCGAGGTCGAGGTCAACGGCCGCGCGCTGGCCGCTGGCGACGGCGCGCGGATCGGCGGCGTGGACGCGGTGGCGTTCGCGCGCGGCCGGACCGCCGAGGTGCTGCTGTTCGACGTCGCCTGAAATGAAAAAGGGGACGCAGGCCGGTGCCTGCGTCCCCGTTCGAGGCCGCTGCGTGAGCGGCCCGCCGGCTTACTGCGCCGGCGCCGATGCGCCCTTGGCGGCCGCGCGGTGCTGTTCCCAGCGCTCCTTCATCTTCTCGTGGCGCTGTTCCATCTTCGCGAACTGCTGCTTGAGCGCCGTGCTGACCATCGTCTTCTGCGAGTCGTTCAGCCCGTTGTAGAACGTGAGCCACGCGGCGGACGTCTGCTCGCGCAGTTGCGCGTTCTGCGCCTCCGCCTGCTGGCGTGCCGAGTGCATCGCGCTCAGGTCGAGGATCGGCTGGTTCTGCTGTGCCTTGAACTGCTCGCGCATCTGCTCGTGGCTCTTGCGCATCGCGTCACGGTTCTGCTTCATCGTGTTGACGGCCGCCTGCCACTGCTGTTCCTGCGACGCGTTGAGCTTCAGCTGGTCGTGCAGTTTCATGATCGCGCCGAACGGGCCGCCTTCGTGCCCGCCGTGCATCCGGTGCATGCCGGGGCCGCCCGGCGGCGGCATGTCGTCGGGCGGCGCGGCATGCGCGGTGCCGAATGCGAGAGCGAGCACGGTGGCGGCCGCGATGGCCACGCGGGAAGTCTTCTTATACATTTCAGAAACTCCTTGTATCCAAAGGGTCCGGCGATGCGGCGCCGGGAAAGTCGGGTGCCGCATCCGGTAAGACGCAGGTTAGCGATGCAGGCCCCGGCGGGTGTTACGCGGGGTGGCGGCCCGGTTACCGAGCATTACAGTTCCCTTGCGCGGTAACCCGCAGTAACCCTTTCGTCCCTTTGTTTCGTTCTTCGACTCCGCCCTCGCGCGGTAAACTTCGAGCCATGACTACCCAGATCCTCATCGTCGACGACGACCAAGAACTCCGAGACCTGCTGCGCGACTATCTCGTGCGCCAGGGGATGGAAGTGTCCGTGCTGCACGACGCGGCGACGCTCGAGAAGCGCCTCGAGCGCGAGCGGCCCGACCTGATCGTGCTGGACCTGATGATGCCGGGCGTGGACGGCCTGACCGCGCTGCGCCAGTTGCGCGCGGCCGGCGACGACATCCCCGTGATCATGCTGACCGCGCGGGCGGACGACGTCGACCGCATCGTCGGGCTCGAGCTCGGTGCGGACGACTACCTCGGCAAGCCGTTCAACCCGCGCGAGTTGCTCGCGCGCGTGCAGGCCGTGCTGCGCCGCCGCCGCGCGACGCCGTCGGCGGCCGCGCCCGAGCAGCGCGAGCCGTTCGCGTTCGGCCGCTTCCTGCTCGACTTCCAGGCGCGCACGCTGTCGGTCGACGGCAAGCCGGCCACGCTGTCGAGCAGCGAATTCGCGCTGCTGAAGATCTTCGTGAACCATGCGCTGCGCACGCTCACGCGCGAGCGGCTGCTCGAGCTGCTGCACGGGCCCGAGTACGACGGCACCGACCGCGGCATCGACGTCCAGGTGTGGCGCCTGCGCCGCATCCTCGAAACGGATCCGTCGACGCCGCGCTTCATCCAGACGGTCCGCGGGCGCGGCTACGTGTTCGTGCCCGACGGCGAGGCTCATGCGCAAACCCATTGATTCGCTGTTCGGGCGGCTGGCGCTGCTCGTCGTCGGTGTCCTGCTCCTGTCGCACTTCGCGTGGTTCTTCGCGATGCGGCTCGAGCGCAACCAGATGCAGACGCGTTACGCGGTCGAGGAGGCCGCGTTCCTCGTCGATGCGGTGCGCCAGCACGTCGAGCGCACGCCCGACCAGCCGTTGCCGTCGCGCGTGCGGCTCGTGGCGCCCGACAGCCCCGATGTGCCGAAGGGCGGCGATTCGGGGTTGCCGCCGCCGCTGAAGCGGTTCCGCGACGACGTGAGCGAGCGCATGCCGCCCGGCACGCAGGTCGAGATCGGTACGCCCGGCCATCCGCCGGTGCTGTGGGTGAAGGAGCCGGCCGACCGCAACTGGATCGTGGTGCCGGTGCAGCCGCTGCGGCCGCCGCGCTCGCTCGACCGGATGCTGCTGTGGCTCGGCACGATCTTCTCGGCCGGCGTGATCGCCGCGCTGTTCGCGGCCTGGCAGTTGCAGCAGCCGCTGCGCTCGCTCGCACGTGCGGTCGCGCGTTTCGGCCGCGGGCAGCCGGTGCCGCCGCTGCGCGAACGCGGCCCGCGCGAGCTGCGCCAGCTCACGCACGGCTTCAACCAGATGGTGGAACAGGTGTCGCAGGCCGAAAGCGATCGCGCGGTGATGCTGGCCGGCGTCGCGCACGACCTGCGCACGCCGCTTGCGCGGATGCGCCTGCGCGCGGAAATGATGGACGACGCACGGCTGCGCGACGGCGTCGTGCGCGACGTCGACTCGATGTCGCACATCGTCGACCAGTTCCTGGTGTTTGCGCATGGCGGCGCCGACCGCAGCGAGCCGGTGCCGGTCGACCAGGCGTGCGAGCGGATCGCGCGCAGCTATCGTGCGGTCGCGCCGAACGCGCCGGCGGTCCAGACGCGGCTGGAGGCCGATCCCGGCTTCCGGCTGCCGACGGCGACGCTCGACCGGATCCTGTCGAACCTGCTGGACAACGCGCATGCGTACGGCGCGCCGCCGGTGGTCGTCGAGACGGCCCGCACGCCGACGGGCTACGTGTTGTCGGTCAGCGACAGCGGTGGCGGCATCGCACCGCGCGACCTCGCGGCCGCCACGCGGCCGTTCGTGCGGCTCGACCCGGCACGCGGCGGGAACGGCCACAGCGGGCTCGGGCTCGCGATCGTCGAGCGGCTGGTGCTCAGGCTGGGGGGCGCGTGCGACATCGGCAATCGCCCCGAAGGTGGCCTGCGGGTATCGATGACGTTTCCGTTCGAGGCCGTGCCGAAGGACGAACCCCACGCCGAGGCCGCCTGAGCGGCCGCGGCGCCCGCCCGGCCGGGCAGGCGCCGCGCGGCGTCATTCGCCGAACAGCGTGCCGAGCGTCTCGGCCGCGTTGCTGTCGATCGTGTTGTAGGTCACCGTGGTGGCCTCGAAGATATAGACGGTCGTATACCGGCCGAGGCGCTCCAGGATTTCCTCCTGCAGCGATTCCGGCACGACGTTCATGTTCAGGTACCACGCCGTAGACGACAGCCGCGTCTGGAACGACCCGTACTCCTGCATGAGTTCATAGAACGCGTCGGCATCCTGATCGCGACAGACGATCACCAAGGGAAACGCTGATTTATTCGGCTCGGCGGTCATCGCAGACGTAGCCGAGGACGTTTAGAAGACAGCTCACGGAACGGACCCACGACGATGAAGAGGCAGATCGGCTTCGCGGAAGCGGAAATTGCAGG
>NZ_JACCQB010000140.1:0-465 GCF_015712265.1 Burkholderia sp. 9777_1386
CTCACGTACCGGAGCATGCACAGTTAGGTTGGGCACTGAACTGCTACACCTACTTCGGCGAGTTGAGCCGTATGACCCAGTTCAAAGATAAATCCGCACGCTATGCGGAGAACATCAACGCCGGCCTGTTTGATTATCCGGTACTGATGGCGGCAGACATTCTGCTGTATCAGACCAACCAGGTACCGGTTGGCGAAGATCAGAAACAGCATCTGGAACTGAGCCGCGATATCGCCCAGCGCTTCAACGCCCTGTATGGCGAGATCTTCAAAGTGCCTGAGCCGTTCATTCCTAAATCCGGTGCGCGCGTGATGTCGCTGCTGGAGCCGACGAAGAAAATGTCCAAGTCGGATGACAACCGCAACAACGTGATCGGTCTGCTGGAAGATCCGAAATCTGTGGTTAAGAAAATCAAACGCGCGATGACCGACTCTGAAGAGCCGCCTGTTGTACGCTACGACGTGC
>NZ_JACCQB010000141.1:0-458 GCF_015712265.1 Burkholderia sp. 9777_1386
TCTTTATCCAGCGTCACCGGGACCGGTGCTAACAGCTCAACCAGATGCTGTGCCAGCACAGGCGAACCCGGAGCAGGATAATGCGTATCGTACAGCGCCTGCGGGAAGCCACCAAAGTCATGAATCGTGGGCGGCGTCTCCATCGCGGTCACTCCTGTTCCACGGGTAAACCAGTGAGCCGAAACCACCACAATCGCTTGCGGGCGTGGCAATGTCATCCCCAACTTCTGCCAGCTGCGGGTATACAAATTATCTTCCAGCACGTTCATCGGACTACCGTGACCTAAAAACAATGCTGGCATACGTGTTGAAGACATGATGATATCCTTAACTAAAGGTGTCATTTTGATATCCTCACAATACGCTTGTTCGGCGGAGTAAGAACCCGGATAACAATGATGATGATCATCAGTTATTTTGACGATCTGCCTGAAGGTGAAGATTTATAAGGAGTTGTC
>NZ_JACCQB010000142.1:0-451 GCF_015712265.1 Burkholderia sp. 9777_1386
GACTTCGACCTCGACTGGCCTTTCGTCCGCGAACAGCTCGATCACCTCGCTGTCGACCTCGACCTCGACCGGTCTTTCGTCGGCCAATAGCTCGATCACGTCGCTCTCGACTTCGACTTCGACGGGCCTGTCGTCCGCGAATAGCTCGATCACTTCGCTGTCGACTTCGACTTCGACGGGCTTGTCGTCGGCCAATAGCTCGATCACGTCGCTGTCGACCTCGACCTCGACGGGCCTGTCGTCCGCGAATAGCTCGATCACCTCGCTGTCGACCTCGACCTCGACGGGCCTGTCGTCGGCTAACAGCTCGATCACGTCACTCTCGACTTCGACCTCGACTGGCCTTTCGTCCGCGAACAGCTCGATCACCTCGCTGTCGACCTCGACCTCGACCGGTCTTTCGTCCGCCAATAGCTCGATCACGTCGCTCTCGACTTCGACCTCGACGGGC
>NZ_JACCQB010000143.1:0-450 GCF_015712265.1 Burkholderia sp. 9777_1386
ATCATGGACTCCGGCAGGTGATCTGGGACCCTACATTCTAGCAGTCCGGCCTCTCGCCATCGTCCGTTCATGTGGCGCCGAATGTCACACCCGAGGTTACAGATAGAACATCTCTTCCTTGGGCGGAATCGGCGAGGTGCCTTCGCGCTTTTCGTAGAACTCGTAGACGGCATCCAGCGCATCCTTGGGTTCGTCGACGATGCGCATGATGTCGAGGTCGTGCTCGGCGATCAGACCCATCGGCAGCAGCGTAAAGCGGAACCAGTCCAGCAGGCCCTTCCAGAAGTGGCTGCCGAACATGACCACCGGCACGCTGCGCGATTTGCCCGTCTGGACGAGCGTGAGCACTTCAGCCAGTTCATCCAGCGTGCCGAAACCACCGGGCATGACGATGAACGCGTCCGAATTCTTCACGAACGTGACCTTGCGGGTGAAGAAATGGCGGAAGCG
>NZ_JACCQB010000144.1:0-449 GCF_015712265.1 Burkholderia sp. 9777_1386
AGGTTGTACCGTCATCGCGCAATTGGGCGAACGAGCTAAGTTGTTGGCCTTTCTTGACGATAACCGCACCGGTTGCCGGATCGGTAATATCGGCCAGCGCCTTACCGTTGCTCTCCCTCGCTACTTCTTCCGACTTCGGCTCATGCGGAATGGCGTAGTTCCAGGTCATGTTCAGCACCTGGTCCGGGTTCGCGCCACCCTGTTCGGCATACATCTTGCGCAAGCGCAGGAAGATACCGGAGAGGATCTCGCCATCAGTCAGCGCAATCCCCGGGGCGTCCGCACCTTTCCAGTGCCACTGCAACCAGCGACCTGAGTTAACGATTGAACCGTTCTCTTCTGCGAAGCAGGTCGATGGCAGACGGAACACTTCGGTCTGGATCTTCGACGAGTCAACTTCGTTCAGCTCACCGTGGTTCTGCCAGAAGTTAGAGGTTTCAGTGTTCAGT
>NZ_JACCQB010000145.1:0-448 GCF_015712265.1 Burkholderia sp. 9777_1386
CCCGGTAGCGTCAGGCGGGTTAACTGCCCGGCGTCGTTGTGGTCGTAATAGAGGCTGTAGCCGCCCGGCAGGGCGACGTGCCAGATATCGCCCTCATCGTTGTATTCATACGCTGTTTTACGTCCCAGCGCGTCGGTGCGCGACTGAAGTTGCGTGTTCTCCCATACTGTAATCTCTTCACGGCCCAGCGGGTCGGTGCTGCGGGTGACCAGGCCGTCTTCGTTATACCAGTAACGGGTTTCGCCGCCTTCTGCATCCACGTAGGTGGTACAGTGTTCTTCATCGTTATAGATAAAACGGTCGTCGTAATAGCCTTCGGTGGACAGGGTGCTGATGGCGCGCCCCTGCGGGTCGTAACGGATATCCACACAGGTTTTATCCGTATCCCGCCAGCGGGTCATAAATCCTTCAGTCGTGTATTCATGCCACAGATGAGAAAACTGGAAGG
>NZ_JACCQB010000146.1:0-435 GCF_015712265.1 Burkholderia sp. 9777_1386
GCCTCGCTATCGACGCAGCAGATAAAATCCACTGCCCGATAGTGGGCTTTTAGCTGCGCGACCACCTGCATATTGGCCTTGCCGACCAGCTGATTGACCATCAGGACGCGTTGGATGCCGCTGGCCATCGCCGCGCTGGCCTGCCAGGCGCTGCCCACGCCGATCCCCCACGCTCCCGCTCGCTGCTGCGCCTGAAATATCCATGGCGTCATTGTCGTTTTACCATGCGGCGCCAGCGACACGCCGCGGGCGTCGGCGTAACGCTGCATCCATGAAATATTATTTTCCAGCGCCGACTTTTTTAGCAGCGCGGCGGGTAGACAGACCTCTTCCGCCAGCAGATTAGCCGGCGCGGACATGAGGGCGGATTTGTGCGGGATGAGCGGTGCTGAATGGTATTTCATAACACTATCCTTTCAGGGGTTATAATCGGTT
>NZ_JACCQB010000147.1:0-425 GCF_015712265.1 Burkholderia sp. 9777_1386
GTCCCTGCAGGTGTGCGCCGAACACCGCCAGCCGCACGCCCTCGTCCGGAGCGACGACCGCGGTCTCGCCGGCGACGATCCGGGCGGCCACGTCGAGCGCGATCTGGTCGCCGAACGCCGGCGTCACGGTCATCACACCGAACGACTCCCCGGGCTCCCCCGGCGCCGGAACCGCGACGGATGCCAGGTCGAGCAGGTTGCAGAAGTTGGTGAAGGTGCCGAGTCTGCGATTGATCTCGACCGGATCGGCGAGCACGTCGTCGACGAGAGGATGCTCGGTCGTCGTGGGTAGCAGCAGCGCGTCCACGCCGCCGAACAGTTCGGCGGCGAAGTGCTTGGCCGTCACCAGAACACCCGTGTCGCGGACGAATTCGTGCGCCGCAGGCTCCGCCGATCCCCGGACGATCGCCGCGACCGTCGGGTCC
>NZ_JACCQB010000148.1:0-418 GCF_015712265.1 Burkholderia sp. 9777_1386
CGGATGTGACGCGCGGCGTCGCGCGCTTCATCTTCTGGCGACAAAGCGAAGTAGCAGACGTTCGGCAGGTTTTTCACCGACTCCGGCTGATTAAGTGCCAGCACGTTTAATGGCGTATTGCTTTTCATCAGCTCTTCAACATTATTCTTCAGCAGTGGGCCAACCACGATGCTGGCACCATCCTGTTGAACCTGAGTCAGGATTTGGTTCAGAGGCTGTGATGAAGTGTCGTAGATTTTAAGTTCTGCGGACGGATTTGCCGGCGCGCTGGCGGTGGTTGGTTGTGCAGGCGCTGTTGGCTGTGGGGCTGTAGTTTCTGGCTGTGCAGGCTCCTCGTTGGTCAGATCGCTTACTGACGCCTGAGAAGGGCTGGCAACGCCGTCAGTCGTTTGCGGCTGTTCTGTGGTCGTCGCAGCTG
>NZ_JACCQB010000014.1:0-143463 GCF_015712265.1 Burkholderia sp. 9777_1386
GTCGTCGCCCCCCGGCCGCACGCGGCCATCTACGTGAAGCTCACGCTCGTCGCGCTGTTCTGGGGCGGCACGTTCATCGCAGGCCGGATCCTCGCCGCGACGATGTCCGCGACCTCGGCGGCCACCGGACGCTTCGCGATCGCCGCGCTGCTGCTGGTCGTGCTGACCTGGCAGGTCGAAGGCGGGCTGCCGACACTCAGCGGACGCCAGATCGTGACGACGTTCGGCCTCGGCGCGACCGGCATCTTCCTGTACAACGTGTGTTTTTTCGCGGCGCTCGCGCGGATGCCGGCCGGGCGCACCGCGCTGTTCGTCGCACTGAATCCGGTCGCCACCGCCGTGCTGCTGTCGGTCGTCGTGCGCGAACGCCTGTCGCTGTCGCGCTGGGCCGGCATCGCGGTCGCGCTGTGCGGCGCGCTGGTCGTGATCAGCCGCGGCGATTGGCTGCGCGTGCTGACCGATCTCGGCAATACGTTCGGCGCCGGCGAACGCTTCATGCTGTGCGCGGTGCTGAGCTGGGCCGCCTACACCGTGATCGGCCGGCGCGCGCTCGACGGGCTGTCGCCGCTCGCGGCCACCACGTACGCGGCGCTCTGGGGCCTCGCGCTGCTGCTCGTCGCGCACCTGTTCGACGCGACGGCGACTGGCGGCACGCCGCTGACGTGGCAGGCCGTCGCATCGATGCTCTATCTCGGCGCCGTCGGCACGGTGATCGCGTTCGTCTGGTATTCGCAGGGCATCCGCCTCCTCGGGCCGGCCCGCGCGGCCGTGTTCACCAACCTGGTGCCGGTGTTCGGCGTGCTGCTGTCGGTCGTGCTGCTCGGCGAGCCGCTGTCGCCGTCGATGCTGGCCGGCGGCGCACTCGTGATCGCGGGCGTCGCACTGACCAATCGCGCGAACCGCTGATGCGTCGGCGTGCGCCGCGTTCGGGGACGGATGCCGAATACCGGATGCAGGCGCCCGCCATGCCGTTGCGTGCTGCATACGTCGGGCCGATACGCCCCCCGATCTTCTCGCAGCCCCGCCAAAAACCGCCTATCGTGAATGAAGCGCCCCCGTTTGCCGCCGTTCGACCGTGCGTCGCCCGCCGCGGCAACGGCCTTGCGTTCCGGCGCCATTCACCGCGGTCGTCGCGCACGCTCGCCCGTGCACGCGATCGCGCCCGCCCACCGACTACCAGGAGGCACACATGAAAGCTGCGCTGCTCGTCAGCTCCGTCCTGCTCGCCATGGCGTCCGCCTCGGCCTCGGCCCAAGGTTCGATCACGAAAGTCGAGAACGGCGCGCTCGTCGCCGCCAACGGCATGACCGTCTACGCATTCGACAAGGACAAGCCCAACGCCGGCACCAGCGCCTGTACAGGCCCATGCGAAACCCTGTGGCCACCCTACAAGGCCAGCGCGACCGACGTACCGGTCGGGCCCTACACGATCGTCAAGCGCGACGACGGCAGCCCGCAATGGGCGTACAAGGGCAAGCCGCTGTACTTCTTCTCGAAGGACATGAAACAGGGCGAGCGCAACGGCGACAACTTCAAGAACGTGTGGCACGTGGTCGCGCCGTAAGCCTTCTTTCGCCGCCTTCCGCGCATTTCGCGAGGACGTAAAAAAGCCCGCCCCAGATCGTCGATCGGGGCGGGCTCCGGCCGCTTCGCACGTCGCACCGGCCGCATGCAGCCGGTGCGCGCGTGGGCTCAGCGGCTCGACGGGAAGCTGAACACCGTCCCCTCGCGCACGCCGGCCGACGGCCAGCGTTGCGTGATCGTCTTGCGCTTCGTGTAGAACCGCACGGCGTCCGGACCATAGGCATGCAGGTCGCCGAACAGCGAACGCTTCCAGCCGCCGAACGAGTGGTATGCGACCGGCACCGGCAGCGGCACGTTGATGCCGACCATGCCGATCTGGATGTTGTCGCCGAAATAGCGCGCAGCCTCGCCGTCGCGCGTGAACAGGCACGTGCCGTTGCCGTACTCGTGCGCATCGATCAGCGCCATCGCCTCGTCGAGCGACTTCAGGCGGATCACGCCGAGCACCGGCCCGAAGATCTCGTGCTGGTAGATCGGCATGCCGGGCTTCACGTTGTCGAACAGGCACGGGCCGAGGTAGTAGCCGCCGTCATGGCCGTCGACCTTCACGCCGCGACCGTCGACGACGAGCGTCGCGCCGGCTGCCACGCCCGCTTCGACGAAACCCGTCACCTTCTCGAAATGCTGCTTCGTGACGAGCGGGCCCATGTCGACGCCCGCGCCGCTGCCCGGGCCGACCTTCATCTTCTCGATCTCGGCCTTCAACCCCGCGACGACCTTGTCGCCCGTTTCGTCGCCGATCGCGACGACGAGCGGAATCGCCATGCAGCGCTCGCCGCACGAGCCGTACGCGGCGCCCATCAGCGCGTTCACCGCATTGCCGATGTCCGCATCCGGCATCACGACCGCGAAGTTCTTCGCGCCGCCGAGCGCCTGCACGCGCTTGCCGTGCGCGCAGCCGGTCGAGTAGATGTATTCGGCGATCGGCGTCGAGCCGACGAAGCTCACGGCCTTCACGCGCGGATCGGTCAGGATCGTGTCGACCGCTTCCTTGTCGCCATTCACGACGTTCAGCACGCCCGGCGGCAGGCCGGCCTCGAGCGCGAGCTCGGCCATGCGCAGCGTGGACGACGGCGTACGCTCGGACGGCTTCAGCACGAACGTGTTGCCGCAGGCGACGGCCATCGGCCACATCCACAGCGGCACCATCACCGGGAAGTTGAACGGCGTGATGCCGGCCGCGACGCCCAGCGCCTGGAACTCGCTCCACGAATCGATCGCGGGGCCGACGTTCTTGCTGTGCTCGCCTTTCAGCAACTCGGGCACGTAGGTCGCGTATTCGACGTTCTCGATCCCGCGCTGCAGTTCGCCCATCGCATCGGCGAGCACCTTGCCGTGCTCGGCCGTGATCAGCGCGCACAGCTCGTCGGCGTGTTCCTCGAGCAGCGTCTTGAAGCGGCTCATCACGCGGGCACGCTTCAGCGGCGGCGTGTTGCGCCACGCCGGGAACGCGGCCTGCGCGGACGCGATCGCGGCTTCGACGGTCAGCTTGTCGGCGAGCGCGACGCTCTTGTGCGATTCGCCGGTGGCCGGGTCGAACACCGGCTGGACGCGGCTGCCGCCGTCGACGCGCTTGCCGTCGATCAGGTGGCCGACGGTGGAAGTCACATTGCTGTCGTGTTTCATGTTTCGGGCTCTTTCGTGAATTCGGTTATCGCTGCGGGCGAGCGGTGGCTCAGTCCACTTCGTTCAGTGCGTCGGACAGCGCGTTGACCAGGTTGTCGATCTCGCGCTTCTCGGCGATGAACGGCGGCGCGAGCTGGATCGTGTCGCCGCCGTAACGCACGTAGAAGCCCTTCGCCCAGCAGCGCATCGCGATCTCGTACGGGCGCCGTGCCGGCTCGCCCGGCAGCGCGGCGATCGTCAGGCCGGCCGCCAGCCCGTAGTTGCGGATGTCCGCGATGTGGCGCTGGCCCTTCAGCCCGTGCACGGCCGCCTCGAAATGCGGCGCGAGATCGCGCACGCGGGCCACCGCGTCTTCCTTCACCAGCAGGTCGAGCGCCGCGACGCCGGCCGCGCACGCGACCGGATGCGCCGAATACGTGTAGCCGTGCGGGAACTCGAGCATGTACTCGGGGCCGCCCGCGGCCATGAACATGTCGTAGATTTCCTTCGTCGCGATCACGCCGCCGAGCGGCTGCACGCCGTTCGTCACCTGCTTCGCGAAGTTCATGATGTCCGGCACCACGCCGAATGCGTCGGCGCCCGTCATCGCGCCGGCGCGGCCGAAGCCCGTGATGACCTCGTCGAAGATCAGCAGGATGTCGTGCGCGGTACAGATGTCGCGCAGGCGCTTCAGATAGCCCTTCGGCGGCACGACCACGCCCGCCGAACCGGAGAACGGCTCGACGATCACGGCCGCGATGTTCGACGCGTCGTGCAGCGCGATCAGCTCGAGCAGGCGGTCGGCCAGCTCGGCGCCGTGCTCGGGCATGCCGCGCGAGAACCTGTTCTCGGCCAGTTGCGTATGCGGCAGGAAATCGGCATCGAGGCCCTGACCGAACAGCTTGCGGTTCGGTCCGATCCCGCCGACCGAGATGCCGCCGAAGTTCACGCCGTGATACCCCTTCTCGCGACCGATCAGGCGCGTTTTCGTGCCCTTGCCCTTTGCGCGCCAGTACGCGCGGGCCAGCTTCAGCGACGTGTCGGCCGCTTCCGAGCCCGAACCCGTGAAGAATACGTAGTCGAGGCCGGCCGGCGTCAGCTCCTTGATCTTGTTGGCAAGTTCGAACGATTTCGGATGGCCGAACTGGAAGGCCGGCGCGTAGTCGAGCTGCGCGACCTGGCGGCTCACGGCCTCGACGATTTCCGTGCGGCCGTGACCGAGGCCCGTGCACCAGAGGCCCGACAGGCCGTCGAAGATCTTGCGGCCTTCGGCGTCGGTGTAATACGCGCCCTTGCCGGACACGATCATGCGCGGATCGGCCTTGAACTGACGGTTGGCCGTGAACGGCATCCAGTGCGCATCGAGCCAGGCGGCGTCGGTGCGGAGGTTCGTGTCGTCGTGCTGGGCGGTGGTGATGTCGGTCATGTCGGTCGGCGCGGCGCGCCCCTCCTCCTTGTGATGATGTTGCACATTGTCGGGACGACAATTAGTCTTTTGAATATCGCAATATCAATGTTCACTTGCTCAACTATGCAAGCAAAGAAACCGAAGAGCCGCGCGCTGCTCGGGCAGCTCAGCGACATGGATCTCCGTCTGCTGCGGGTCTTCAAGGGCGTCGTGCAGTGCGGCGGGATGGCGGCGGCCGAACTGGAACTGAATATCGGCATCTCGACGATCAGCCGGCACGTGAAGGATCTGGAAACGCGGCTCGGCCTCGTGCTGTGCCGGCGCGGCCGCGCGGGCTTCACGCTGACGCCCGAGGGGCAGACGGTGTACGAGGAAACGCTGCGGCTGCTCGCGTCGATGGAAGCATTTCGCAGCAGGATCGACGGCATTCACGACCGGATGGGCGGAGAACTGCACATCGCGGTATTCGACAAGACGGCCACCAACGCGAATGCCCGCCTCGGCGACGCGATCCGCCAGTTCGCCGACGAAGCGCCCGACGTCGCGCTGAACCTGCACGTCGCGTCGATCAACGAGGTCGAGCGCGGGATCATCGACGGCAGTTACCAGGTCGGGATCATTCCCGTGCACCGCAACTCGGGCAGCCTCGTGTATTCGGAGCTGTTCGACGAACGGATGCTGCTCTACTGCGGCCGCCAGCATCCGCTGTTCGATGCGCCGCACGGCAAGCTTACGTGGACGACGATCCGCAACCACGCGTTCGCCGGGCTGGGTTTCCATTCGCCGAACATGGAGCTGAGCCATCGCGCGAAGCTCACCCGCAGCGCGACCGCGTCGGACCAGGAATCGATCGCAACGCTGATTCTGTCGGGCCGCTATCTCGGCTTCCTGCCCGATCACTATGCGGAGAGTTTCGAAAACAAGGGGCTGATGCAGCCGATCGCGCCGCACCGGTTCAATTACCGTTGCCGGTTCGTGAGCCTGCTGCGGCGCTCGCCGCGGCCGTCGCGGGCGGCGCTGCTGTTCCAGTCGTGCCTCGACGCCGCGCATGCGGCGGCACGGCCGGCGGCGTAGCGGCGGCTTGCGGTCCGGTCAGGCGGCGTCGCCGCCCGTACGCGGCTGTGCCCGCTTGCGCGCGACGAAATGGGTCGCGACGAGCGCGGCCGCAAAGCCGGACGCCGCGCCGACGCCGAGCGCCCAGCGCGGGCCGAGATGGTTTGCCACCCAGCCGGCCACCGGCGCGCCGATCGGCGTGCCGCCCAACGCGACCGCGAGGCGCAGCGCCATCACGCGGCCGCGCATCGCCGGCTCGGTGGACAGCTGCATCAGGCTGTTGGTCGAGTTCATGAAGGTGATCGCGGCGATGCCCGTCAGCACCAGCGCCGCGGCGAACGACCAGTAGCCGGGCGCCAGCGCGGCGAACGTGCAGCCGAGCCCGAACAGCGTCGCGCCGATCCACAGATGACGAAACCGCGGCTGCTCGCGGCGCGCGGCGAGCAGCGCGCCCGAGATCGTGCCGACCGCCATCATCGACGACAGGAACCCGAACCCGCGCGCATCGACGTGAAACACGCTGGCGGCCATCGTGGAAATGAACAGCTGGAAATTGAGCCCGAACGTGCCGATCAGGAACAGCATCACGAGGATCGCCGTCAGGTCCGGGCGACGCCACACGTAGCGGAACCCGTCGAGCAGGCTGCTGCGCGCGCGATCCGCCCGCACGTTCGCGCGCAGTTCGTCCTCCCGCAGCCGCGACAGCGACGCCAGCACCGCGAAGAAGCTGAGCCCGTTCGCGAGGAACGCCCAGCCGGTGCCGACCGATGCGATCAGGAACCCGGCCGCCGCCGGGCCGACCATCCGCGCGGCATTGAACGACGTCGAATTGAGCGCGACCGCGTTCGCGAGCTCGCGGTCGCCAACCAGTTCCGCGACGAAGGTCTGCCGCACCGGCGCGTCGAACGCCGACGCGCAGCCGAACAGGAACGCGAACACATAGACGTGCTCGAGCCGCACGGCGCCGGTGACCGTCAGCACGCCGAGCACGAGCGCCAGCGCGCCCATCAGCGCCTGCGTCGCCATCAGCAGCTTGCGCTGGTCGAAGCGGTCGGCCGCGTAGCCGGTCCACGGCAACAGCAGCAGTTGCGGCCCGAACTGCAGCGCCATCACCGTGCCGACCGCCGAGGCATCGTGATGCGTGAGTTGCGTGAGGACGAGCCAGTCCTGCGCGGTGCGCTGGATCCACGTGCCGATGTTCGACACCAGCGAGCCGATCGCCCACACGCGATAGTTGAAACTGCGAAGCGAGCGAAATACGCCCGCGGCCGGCACGCTCATGGCCGCTCCCGGTCCGGCTCGTTGCCGCCGTGCAGCGCGCCGAAGCGCCGCGCGAGGAACAGGCCGAGCACCAGGATGCCGAGGCCGAGCGCCGCGGCGTCGGCCGTGCGCTTCAGGTCGAAATCGCCGACCCGGCACACGAGCGCATACGCGATGACGAGGTTCACGACGCCCCACACCACGTTCACGGTGGACGACGACAGCCCGCGGCCGGGCGGATTCGCGAACGGCGTCTGGAACGGCTCGCCGCGCAGCCCGCTGACGAGATGCGGCACGACGTTCGCGAGAAACGCACCGCCGAAGAAGTACGACACGAGAGGCAGGAAGTTCATGCGCGGATTGTCCTTGCGGCGAGTGGATCGGAGCGGTTCACTGACGCGCCGGGTCCTGGAATTCGGCGAGCCGCTGCAGCAGTTTCACGGCCGCCGCGAGCTCGGCCTGTTCCGCCGCCGACAGTTGCGCGTGCAGCGCGCGGAACAGCCAGTCGTCCTTGGCCGCGCGGTTGGCTTGCAGCACCTTGCGGAAACCGGGCGTGAGCGCGATCAGCGTCTGCCGGCCGTCGCTCGGATCGGGCGCGCCGGCGACCGCGCCGAGCGCCTCGAGCGTCGCGACCGTCACGCGCATCGATTGCGGGCGCACGCTTTCGGCACGCGCAAGCGCCGACACGGTCGCCGGGCCGTCGCGGTCGAGCCGCAGCAACACCGATTTCTGCGAGGACGTGAGGTCGTTCGGATGGGTCTGTTCCCGCAGCCGCCGCATCAGCTTGCCGACCGAGATGCGGAGTTCGCCGGCGAGACCGGCCAGCGGGAGTGGGTCGGGGGGAGACGATGGTGCGTTCATGAATTCAAGATAGCACATCGACAGTCAAACTGTACAGTTTGACTGTATATTTCACCGTGTAAGGATCGCCCCCGCCGTGCCGGCCTTCGCCGCAGCGCCGCCTCCGTTCGGCCGCGTGATCCGGCTCTGCGATAATGCGGGCTTCTTTCCGTTTCCGCTCCGCCTTCCGCCATGACGCAGCCGTCCGCCCCGCTCTCCACCGACCTGCCGCCGATCTCCTGCCTGCCCGGCGACGCGCTGCCGTGGCTGCCGATGAGCGCCGACCTGCCGGGGCTCGCGATCAAGTACCTGCACATCAATGCGGCCGAGGACACGCTGACCGCGCTGCTGAAGATGCCGGCCGGCGGCACGCTGCCGCGCCATCGTCACGACGGCGAGGTGTTCGTCCATACGCTGCAGGGTGCGTGGCGTTACCGCGAATACGACTGGATCGCGCACGCCGGCTCGACGGTGCTCGAACCGGCCGGCTCGGTGCACACGCCGGAAACCCTCGGCGCGCCGGGCGAGGACGTGATCACGCTGAACGTGATGCGCGGCGACCTCGTGCTGCTCGACGACGACGGCCGCGAAACGGCGCGCGAGAACTGCCGCGTCGCGCTGCTGCGCCAGCGCAAGCATGCGCGTACGGCGCCGGATGCGGCCACGGCGTTCGTCACGCGATAAGACACGCGGCGGCGGCGCGACGCGATTCGCATCGCGCCGGCTCCCGTCACGCCTGAACCGCGCGAGCGCCCTGCGGCCCAGGTTTCCGCCGAGCGGCCTGCCCGCCCGTTACCGGAAACGCCGGAAAAACCGCCGAATATCGTCGGCGAGCAAGTCCGGCTCCTCCAGCGCCGCGAAATGGCCGCCGCTCGGCATGTCGGTCCACTGCACCACGTCGAACACGCGTTCGAGCAAACTGCGCGGCGGACGGCTGATCTCCTTCGGAAAGCGCGCGAAGCCGACGGGCGCCGCCACGCGTTGCCCCGGCGCGAAGCGCATCGGCTGCAGCCGGTTTTCCCAATACATCTGCATCGACGAGCCAATGCAGCCGGTGAACCAGTAGAGCGATATGCCCGTCAGCAGCGTGTCGTGCGAAAACCGCCGCGCGACGTCGCCGTCGCAATCGCTCCACGTGCGGAATTTCTCGGCGATCCAGGCGGCCAGCCCGGCCGGCGAATCGTTGAGCGCGACGGCCAGCGTCTGCGGTTTCGTCGCGTGCACGTGCGCGTATCCGCCTTCCATCGCGACCCAGTCGGTGCGCTGCTTCAGGAATGCCTGCTCTTCGTCGGTCAGCGGCGCGGCCGGGTCGATCGCCGGCTCGTAGCTGCCGGGCAGGTAGTTCAGATGGACACCGTCCACCCTGTCGGCATGTTGCGCGCCGAGCGCCACCGACACGGCCGCGCCGATATCGCCGCCCTGCGCGCCGAAGCGTCGATACCCGAGGCCGGCCATCAACCCGGCCCAGCGATCGGCGACCTGAAACGCCGACATGCCGGGGGCCGCCGGCGCCGGCGAGAACAGGAAACCGGGCAGCGAGGGCACGACCACGTCGAACGCGTCGTCAGGATCGCCGCCGAATGCCGCCGGATCGCACAGCCGATCGAGCAGCGCATCGAATTCGAATACGGAGCCCGGCCAGCCGTGCGTGATGACGAGCGGATAAGGTGTCGGTCCCGCGCCACGTCGATGGATGAAATGCACGCGCTGCCCGTCCACGTCCGCGACGAACTGCGGCAGCCGGTTCAGCGCACGCTCGAGCGCACGCCAGTCGAAGCCCCCGGCCCAGTACGCGACCAGCTCGCGCAGCCATGCGCCGTCCACTCCCTGCTGCCAGGGCTCGGCGGGGGTCAGCGTCGGCGGGCGCGCGTCGCGCAGGCGCCGGCGCAGATCATCGAGCGCTTGATCAGGTATCGCAATGTCGAACGGTACGGCGTGCATCGTGTCTCCTCGCGAAGCATGTCGACGAGATTCTGCGCGCTTTTTCCGACTCGCGCCGGCGGCGGGCGGCCGCGCTCGTCAGCCCGTTTCCCGCGCGTCGCGCCGCAGCGCCTGCGGCGGCACGCCGAACCCGCGCACGAACGCCTCGCGCATGTGCCGGCGGTCGCGAAAACCGTTCTCCTGCGCGATCACGTCGAGCGGATGGCGGCTCTGTTCGATCATCAGCCGCGCCGCTTCGAGCCGCAGCCGCTCGATCGCCTTCGCCGGCGACTGTCCGGTTTCGAGCGTAAATATGCGGCTGAACTGGCGCGGGCTCAGGTGCACGGCCTCGGCCAGATCCTCGACGGTCAGCGCGCGGCCGAGGTTTTGCCGCGCGTAGTTGAGCGCGTTCTGGATCCGGTCGGATTTCGGCGCGAGATCGAGCATTTCCGAATGCTGCGACTGGCCGCCGGCCCGGCGCTGGTGCATCACCAGCTTGTGCGCGACCGACCGCGCGGCATCGGCGCCGAGATCCTTTTCCACCATGGCGAGCGCGAGATCGAGCCCGGCCGTCATCCCGGCCGACGTCCAGATCGGGCCGTCGACGATATAGATCCGGTCGTCCTCGACGCGAATCTCCGGGTAATGCCGCTGCATGTCGCGGCCGAACGCCCAGTGCGTGGTCGCGCGACGCTGCGCGAGCAGCCCGGCCTCGGCCAGCACGAACGCCCCCGTGCAGATGCCGGCGATCCGCCGCGCACGCGTACTCGCGCGGCGCAGATAGGCGACGACGCCGGCCGGCGCCGGCGCGGCGAGCGGATCGTTGACGCCCGCGACGATCCACGTGTCGACGCCGATCCGCCCGCGCAGCGCGCGCGTGGCGACCGGCAGCCCGAGCGACGAGCGCACGTCGCCGCCGTCGACCGAATAGTTGTCCATCGCGTAGAACGGCTTCTCCAGACCCATGTTCGCGTACTCGAACACCGACTGCGCGGCGAGCGCCATGATCTGGAAGCCGTCGCTGATCAAAAAGCCGATTCGGTGCATGTGCGTCCTCCGGTCCCGTGTCGATCGCTGCGATGTCCGGAATCATACCCATCTACGTCATTTGTGTCGAAGCGCTTCGAGGCCAGAATGCTTTCACGCCATCCGGCCATCCTCACCGAAACGGAGTACATCATGACGCAAGCCCATCGCGGTACCGCCCTCATTACCGGCGCGTCGTCGGGCATCGGCGCCGTCTACGCGGACCGCCTCGCGCGCCGCGGCTACGACCTGATCCTGGTCGCGCGCAGCCGCGAGCGCCTGAGCGCCCTCGCCGAGCGCATCACGAACGACACGCAGCGCAGCGTCGAGATCGTCGACGCAGACCTCAACGACCGCGCGGCGCTCGCCGCCGTCGAGGCCAAGCTGAAACAGGACGCGAGCATCACGCTGCTGGTGAACAACGCGGGCATCGGCACGCATGCGCCGCTGCTCGACAGCGACGTCGACGCGATGACGCGGATGATCGACCTGAACGTGACCGCGCTCACGCGCCTGACCTATGCGGCGGTGCCCGGCTTCGTCGCACGCGGCCGCGGCGCGGTGATCAACATTTCGTCGATCGTCGCGATTTCGCCGGAAACGCTGAACGGCGTGTACGGCGGCAGCAAGGCGTTCGTGCTCGCGTTCAGCCAGTCGCTGCATCACGAGCTCGCCGGCAAGGGCGTGCAGGTGCAGGCCGTGCTGCCCGGCGCGACGGCCACCGATTTCTGGCAGACGGGCGGCCTGCCGCTCGAGCACCTGCCGAAGGAAATCGTGATGACCGCGCACGACATGGTCGATGCGGCGCTGGTCGGGTTCGAGCGCGGCGAACTCGTGACGATCCCGTCGCTGCACGCGGGCGACGAATGGGACGCATACGAGGCCGCGCGCCGCACGATGGCGCCGCACCTGTCGGCCGATACGCCCGCGCCGCGCTACACCGCGGCGCGCTGATTGCCGGCGGGACCCGCGTCGCGCGGTGCGGCACGCACGCCCAGCAGCATCGCGACCGCGCACGCGGCCAGCAATCCGGCGATCATCAGCATCGCCGAATCCATGCTGCCGGTGCGCGTGCGGATCACGCCGACGATCCACGGCGTGATCATCCCGCTCGATACGCCGATGCTGCTGATCAGCGCAATGCCGCCTGCCGCACCGGCACCCGCGAAATACGCGGACGGCACGGCCCAGAACACCGGATGCGCGGCGAAGATCAGCATCGCCGCGATCGACAGCAGCGCCATCATCGCGACGATGCTCGGCAGATGCAGCGTCAGCAACGCGAGCGCCACCGCACCGCCGAACGCGCATGCGGCGAAATGCCGGCGGCGTTCGCGCTTGCGGTCCGAGCGCCGCGCGATCGCGATCAGGCCGGCCGCGCCGATCGCATTCGGCACGATCGACAGCAGGCTGATGTGAACCACGTCGTGAATGCCGAATTCGCGAATCATCAGCGGCATCCAGAACAGCAGCATCAGCAGCGCGGTCGTCAGCGAGAAATAGATGAACGCGAACAGATAGGTGCGCGGCTCGGCCAGCACCTGCCGCAGCGACGAAGCCGCGTGCGCGGGTGCCTCCGCGCGATCGGCAGCGAGGTCGGCCGCGAGCCGCCGCCGGTCGTCGTCGGACAGCCAGCGCGCGTGTTCGGGGCGGTCGCACAGCCAGAACCATGCCATCACGCCGAGCACGAGCGCCGGCGCGCCCTCGATCGCGAACATCCATTGCCAGCCGTGCAGACCGAGCACGCCGGACATCCCGCGCATCAGCCAGCTCGACAGCAGTCCACCGACCATCCCGGCCACCGCGACGCCCGCATAGAAGATCGACAGCACCGACGCGCGACGGCGCGCGGGATACCAGTACGTCAGGTAGAACACGACGCCCGGGAAAAAGCCGGCCTCGAAAAGCCCGAGCAGGAAGCGCAGCACGTAGAACTGTCTTGCGCTGTCGACGGTGATCATCGCGACCGACACCGCGCCCCACAGGAACATGATCCGCGCGAACGTGCGTCTTGCGCCGAAGCGGCGCAGCAACGCGTTGCTCGGCACCTCGAACAGCACGTAGCCGACGAAGAACAGCACCGCGCCGAGGCTGTACATCGCGTCGGTGAGGCCGAGATCCTGCCGCATCTGCAACTGCGCGAAGCCGATGTTGCTGCGATCGAGGATCGACACGATGTAGCAGACGAACAGGAACGGCACGATGCGCATGCCGATGCGGCGGTACAGCGCGTCGTGGTCCGACGCACAAGGGCCGGACGCTGCGGCATGCGCGGCGTCTGCCGGGAGAGGGGCTGACATAGATCGTCTCCTCCACGGAGGTCAACAGGGAGCGGGCAGGACGTGCAACGCCGGTCGCCGCCGCCCGCCGACGGCGACCGGTCGAAGCCGACGTTCAGCCGCGCCGCGCGCCCTCACCCTTCACGCCGAGCATCAGCGCCACGCCGCTCGCCACCAGCAGCGCGGCCAGCAGGTACACGGCGAGATCCATGCTGCCGGTGCGCGTGCGGATCATCCCGATCACCCACGGACTGACGATGCCGCTCGTGATCCCGATGCTGCTGATCAACGCGATCCCGGCCGCGGCGGCATTGCCGGACAGGTAGCGGGTCGGCACGGCCCAGAAGATCGGCAGCGCGGCGAAGATCAGCGTGGCCGCGATCGACAGGCACGCGAGCATCGCCGCGAAGCTGTGCAGGTGCAGCGTCAGCGCCGCGAGCGCGAGGCCGCCGCCAATCGTGCAGCACGCGAAGTGCTTGCGGCGTTCGCCGGTGCGGTCCGAGCGGCGCGCGATCAGCACCAGCCCGACCGCGCCCACCGCATTCGGCACGACCGTGTAGAGGCTCACGGCGACGACGTCGGTCACGCCGAAGTCGCGGATCATCAGCGGCATCCAGAAGTTGAGCGTCAGCGACGCGCAGGTCAGCGAGAAATAGATGAACGCGAACAGATACACGCGCGGATTCGCGAGCGCGGTCATCACGCTGCGGCCGTCGTGCGCATTGCCGTGTGCGCGGCCTTCGGCGCACAGCGCGGCAACGCGCGCCTTTTCGTCGGACGTGAGCCACGGCGCGTCCTGCGGCCGGTCGACGAGCAACGTGAACGCAACGAACGCGAGCAGGATCGCCGGCGCCCCTTCGATCGCGAACATCCATTGCCAGCCGTGCAGCCCGAGCACGCCGCTCATGTCGCGCATGATCCAGCCGGACAACAAGCCGCCGAGCACACCGGCCACCGCGACGCCCGCGAAGAACACCGAGATCGCCGCCGCACGCCGGTTCGCGGGGAACCAGTAGGTCAGGTACAGCACGATGCCGGGGAAGAAGCCGGCCTCGAACACGCCGAGCAGGAAGCGCAGCACGTAGAAATGCGACGGCTGCGACACGAACATCATCCCGGTCGACGCGAGGCCCCACAGCAGCATGATCCGCGTGAACGTGCGGCGCGCGCCGAAGCGCGCGAGCAGCATGTTGCTCGGCACTTCGCAGCACACGTAGCCGACGTAGAACACCGCGGCGCCGAGGCCGTACATCGCATCGCTGAAGCCGAGATCGTGCTTCATCTGCAGCTGCGCGAAGCCGATGTTGATGCGGTCGAGAAACGACACGACGTAGCAGAGGAACAGGAACGGGACGATCCGCCACGCGATCTTGCGGAACAGCAACGCGTCGCTGAAGGCGGATGCGGAAGTCGGCGCCGACGCGCTCGCGTGCGCGAGCGTCGCTTCGGCGGGAAGCGATTGGGGCATGTCTCTCTCCAAACGGGCCGCGCGATGTCGAGCGCGCGGCAGTCTCCGAGGGCGTGCATGCGCCCTGCTTTCTTGTGAGACCGGATACGGTTGCCGGCACCGCGGCGCGATGCCGCCGCGACTGCCGCAACCTTCAGGGAAACGGCGAGGCGATCATGTGAGCGCCGCCCCGCCGCCGTGTGCCGCTCAGTCCTGCAGCGCGGCCCACATGTCCTTGTCGCGCTGCGCGGTCCAGATGCGCGGATGCGCGATGCCGCTCGCTTCGTCGAACGCACGCGACACGTCGAACGGCAGACAGTGCTCGTAGATGAACACGTGGCCGAACTTCGGATCCATCGCTTCGCGCGTGAGCGCCATCGCCGCCTTCAGGTCGAGATTGCGCTCGACGGCCTTGCGGCCCTGCGCGAGCAGCGTCGTGACGAAATCCTTCGTGTAGTCGAGGCCCTTGTTCACTTCCGCCGGATTCAGCAGCGCGGGGCCGCGGCCCGGCACGAGCTTCTCGGCGCCCAGCGCGCGCAGCGCCTCGAGCGTGGCCGGCCACTGTTCGAGCTGCGCGTCGCCGCAATAGCACGCGGCGTCGTATTCGACGAGGTCGCCCGAGAACAACACCTTCTGCGACGGCAGCCAGACGATCGTGTCGCCCTTCGTGTGGCCCGAGCCGACGTGCATGATCTTCACTTCGAGCTTGCCGAGGAACAGCGTGATCTCGCGCTCGAACACGAGCGTCGGCCAGGTCAGGCCCGGCACCGTCTCGACGCCGGCGAACAGGCGCGGGAAGCGCTCGATCTCCGACTTCATGTCGGCCTCGCCGCGCTCGACGATCATCTCGTACGTGCCGCGGCTCGCGATCACGTGCTGCGCGCCTTCGTCGAAATACGCGGACGCGCCGAGCACGCGCACCGCGTGGTAGTGCGACAGCACCACGTGCTTGATCGGCTTGTCGGTGACGCTGCGGATCTTCGCGATCAGGTCCTGCGCCATCGCGGGCGTCGCGGTCGTGTCGACGATCAGCACGCTGTCGTCGCCGATGATCACGCCCGAGTTCGGGTCGCCTTCGGCTGTGTACGCGTAGGCGTTCTCGGACAGCTTCGTCCAGGTGACTTTCTTCTCTTCCAGATCGGCTTGGGAGGCGAATGCTTTGGCCATTGTGCGTTCCGTGGCTGCGAGCCATGTGTTGAGGGGTGTCAGCGGATCATCTGCCCGTGCCGAATATTTGTCAATGGCAAACGTGCTTGTTATTGTCTAATACGGGTAAACCTGCGGGCTGGCGCGAGAAATGGCGTCGGATACCATGCGGGGTTTCGTCAACGGAAGAATCATCGCGTGCAGAACCACGAAGTCAGCGCGGACGATGCGCCGCCCAAGGCGCAGCGCGGCATCCAGAGTGTCGAGGTCGGCGGCCGGCTGCTCGACGCGCTCGCGCGCCGGCGCAAGCCGCTCGGGCTGTCGGAGCTGGCCGCGGCGGCCGATCTCTCCACCGCTCAGGCGCACACCTATCTCGTGAGCCTGACGCGACTCGCGCTCGTGAAACGCGACGCGCTCACCGGCAACTACGAGCCGGGCCCGCTGTCGCTGCGGCTCGGGTTGATGTCGATCGAGCGCCAGCCGGCCTACCGCGCGACGCTTCCGCACGCGGTGCGGCTCGCGGAAACGGTCGGCCTGAGCGTCGCGCTGTCCGTGCCGGGCGTGCTCGGCCCGACGATCGTGCGCATCGAGCACGGCGGCTATCCGTTGCACGTGAACCTGCACGTCGGTTCGGTGATGTCGCTCGACACGACGGCGACCGGCCGCGTGTTCCGCGCGTTCGGCGACGCCGCGCAACTCGATGCGATGGCGGCCAGCCAGGCGGGTGCGGGCGATACGCTCACCGGTGCCGAAAGCGAGTCGGTCGCATCGGACGCCGGTGCGCAACCCGCCGAACTCGACGCGATCCGCATGCGCGGCATCGAACGCAGCATCGACCGGCCGAGCCCCGGCGTCAGCGGGATGTGCGTGCCCGTTTTCGATGCGCAGGGGCGCCTGCAACTCGCGTTGACGGTGATCGGTTCGACGGGATCGATCGATGTCGACTGGGACGGCCCGATCGCCGTGGCCTTGCGCGACGCGGCGCGGCAGGCGACCGCGTCGCTCGGCGCCGCAGGTGCGGACCCGGCGCCGGCGTCCGCGCCCGCGCCGGCCGCCGCGCGCGTACCGCCCGCGCTGGCCGACGACGCAAAAGCGCAGCGCGGGATCAATGCGCTCGACAGCACCGGCGAGTTGCTGCTCGCGCTGGTGTCGGCGGGCCGCGCGCTGCCGCTGCGCGATCTCGCGACGGCGGCCGGCATGCCGGCCGCGAAGGCGTTTCCCCATCTGGTCAGCCTGCAGAAGATCGGCCTGCTGAGCCGCGACGACGCCGGCTGCTTCGACGGCGGCCCGCTCGCGCAAGCGCTCGGCCTGATCGCGATGCAGCGCGTGTCGCCGACCCGCGATGCGGAAGCCGAGATCGTCGCGCTCGCCGGCGCGACCGACATGAGCGTGGCCGCCGCGACGCTCGGGCCGCTCGGGCCGACCGTGATCCGGCTCGAAGAATCGGCGCGGCCGCAGCACGTGAGCCTGCAGGTCGGCACCGTGATGTCGCTCGTCAATACGGCGATCGGCCGGATTTTCGCGTCCGGCATGTCCGACGACGTGCTGGCCGACCTGCTCGCCAACGAGCCGGTGCGCCTCGCCGGCGCGCACGCCGCGCCGGACGATGCGGCCTTCCGCGCCCGGCTCGCCGCGATCCGCGCGGACGAACTCGATTTCGCGTTCGACGCGCCGGTGCCCGGCATCGGGACGATCGCCGCGCCCGTATTCGATCACACCGGCAGCATCCGGCTCGTGATCGCGATCATCGGCTCGTCGCGCGGCTTCCCGCGCGGGCCGGACAGCGCGCTGGCGCAAGCGCTGCGGGCCGCGACGCGGCGGCTGTCGTGGCGCTTCGGGTGGATCGGCCGGTAAGCGCACTTTTTTTCCTACGCCCGACTTCGTTGTTTCTCCACGCAAGGCCGTGCCGGCACGGCCTCGTCACGCCTGCCCGGCGTGCCCGGGTGGCCGACATTCATGTTGCGCAGCAGCAACACAAATTGTCAGTAATTCTCATATAACGAAATCGCATTTCACAAGACGGTGCTGCTTCGCTATGATTAGGGTTATCCCTAACTCGCCACCTATATGGGGCTTCGTCATGCAAACGTCTAATGTCTCCGATCGTTCCACCCAATCCACTGGCTGGCTCGCACGTGTTGGCGAGCTGCTGGCAGAGGCCTGGGCGCTCCACCTCGAGAACTGCGAAGTCATCGCTGAAGCACACGCGCGTCTGCCGCGCTGAGCGAACGGCCGGCCGGCTGACGCGTTTGCGCTGACGCACGCCGACCGCGGCGGTCGCGCGGCGTACCCGACGGGCGCGCCGGGCATGTAGAAAGAGGCCGGGGTTCATCCTTCCCGGCCGGATACGCGCACCGCATCGGAAGCGTTTCAAGGTCGTCTCGAGGCCGTGTTTCAGGCCGAGACCGGCGCCGATTCGTGTCGGCGCGGACCGTCAGCCGGTTGCGGCCCGGACGGGATGCCATTCTTCTCGACTTGCGCGCGCTTGCGCCGGGCCATGCCGGACGGAAGATTCATCCGTTTTTGTGCCCGGCGGGCCGTCTGCCCAGCACGCCCTTCCTGTCAACCGTTCGCCGGCTTTCCTCCGCGCCTGCGTCCGATCGCACCCGCCGTCGCTGCAGCGACGGCCGTGCGCCCGTCTCCGCTCCCTCACACCTGAATCGAAGGCACGTCCTTCATGCATCGCAGCGCGAACATCGAGCGGCTGTGGCGGATGCTCGAAATCCGGTACAGCTTTTCGCGCAGGAAGCGCTCGTAGCCGGCCGTGCCGTCCACCGCGACCTTGATCCAGTAGTCGTACTCGCCCGACACCAGATACGCCTCGAGCACCTCCGGCAGCGCCGCCAGTTCGGCGCCGAAGCGCGCCAGCGCGTCGTCTTCATGGCGATCGAGCGTGACTTCGAGGATCACGATGTCCGCGTAGCCGAGCTTGCGCTGGTTGACCAGCGCGACATAGCCGTCGATGTAGCCGTCGAGTTCGAGTTGCCGCGTGCGGTTCCAGCAGGCGGTGGTCGACATGCCGATCTGTTCGGCCAGTTCGGCGTTCGACAGGCGCGCATTTTTCTGCAATGCCCCCAGGATCTTGCGGTCCTGATTGTCGAGCGTTTTCGGCGTGCGTTCGCGGGTAGCCATGATGAGAAGAATCTTCTACTGAAAATCGGCATTCTATCTGAACGGTATTCCGGTTTCAGGCGCGTTTTGCTGGAAAACAGGAAGCCTTTTAACCAGGCCGCTTGATACATTTTCTCCATGCCTGCTGCCCGGCACGCTCCCCGCGACAACCCCTCGCAGCGGGACGCACGGCCGCAATCACGAGTTGCGGTGCCGGCCGGCAGGCATGCGATTCCCCGCCGCCCGCACGCCTATCCGACCGCGTGCGGGGCCGGTGCCTGCTTCCCCGTTCCTGCCCGTCCGTCATGTCGTTCAAGCTTTATCTGTCGTTCCTCGCCGCTTCCGTCGTCCTCATCTACGCGCCCGGCCCCGTCAACCTGCTCACGATGAACCAGGCGCTGCGCACCGGCTGGCGCCGCGCGCTGCCGTGCGTCTGGGGCGGCACGCTCGCCGTGCTGCTGCAACTCGCGCTGACCGCGCTGTGCCTCAATTCGCTGGTCCACCTCGACGAACACGCGCTGACCGTGCTGCGCTGGGCCGGCGCCGCGTATCTCGTCTGGCTCGGCGGCAAGCAATGGCTGAGCCGCGCGCCGGCCGGCGCAGCCGCGGCACCGGCCGACGTCGACGCGGGAACGGCGATCGCCGCGCCGGACGCCGACTCCGGACGCGCGCTGTTCTGGCGCGGCGTCGCGACTTCCGGGCTGAATCCGAAGACGCTGCTGTTCTTTCCGTCGTTCTTTCCGCAGTTCATCAGCCCGACTGCCGACTGGAGCCTGAACCTTCAATACCTGCTGCTCGCCGCGACGTTCGCGCTGCTGTTCGCGGGCGGCGTCGCGTCGATGGCGCTGTTCTCGCACCGGCTGAGCCGCGCGCTGCAGCGGCCGGCGCGGATGCGGGCCATGAACCGCGTGACGGGCGGGCTGCTCGTCGGGATGGGCGCGATCATGGTCGGCTGGAACTGAACGGCCGGCGTGCCGGCTCCGTCGCGGCGACCATCGGGCCCCGCGAAAAAGCAGCCGAACGCCGAATGCTTTAGGGTAGCGGCTGGTTCGTTGGACATGCCCTGCCGGGCGACTGAATGAAGCACGTCACTACCCGCCTGCGGCGCCTGTTCGCGCCGATCGGCCTGCACTGGTATCTCGCCCTCCTGCTCGCGCTCGATGCACTCATGGTGCTGCGCCCCGTCGTCGAACACGCGCGGCTCGGCCTGCATCGCGCCTGGCTCGCCGATGCGCTGAACCTCGTCGACAACATGGGGCTCGTCGTGCTGCCGCAGGTCGTCGTCGCGGCCGGCCTCGCGACGATGGCCATCGGCATCGTGCTGCGCGCCCGCGTCGCGTGGGTGCTGTCGATCCTGCTGCTGGTCGCGGCGGCCGCCATCAGCGTGCTCGGCGGCTATCGCAGCCACGCGGTGTTCGTCTATACGGCCGTGCTGGTCGTCGCGCTGCTGTACTACTGGCGGCACTTCGACCGCGCGAGCATCGCTGCCAGCAGCCTGTTCGCGTTGCTGAGCATCGTGTCGCTGCTGATCTACGCGACCTTCGGCGTGCTCTATCTCGGCGACGAATTCACGCCGCCCGTCCACGATCTCGCCACCGCCGTCTATTTCTCCATCGTATCGATGTCGACCGTCGGCTACGGCGACATCGTCCCGCACGCGCCGACCGCACGCCTGTTCACCGCGTCGGTGATCGTGCTCGGCATCACGGTGTTCGCGACGTCGATCAGCGCGGTCGTCGGCCCGGTGATCGGCGGCAATCTGAAACGGATCGTCAAGGGAGGCATTTCGAACGTGATCCGCAAGCATCATTTCCTGATCGTCGGCGCGACGCCCGTCGCGCATGCGGTGCACGACGGGCTGCGCAAGCGCGGCTACGCGGTGACCGTCGTCGTGCCGGCCGGCGTCGAGCACAACTATCCGGCCGCGACCGACCTGATCGTCGGCGATGCGACCGACCATGCGGTGCTGGAGAGCGCCGGCGCGGCGACCGCCCGCGCGGTGCTCGCGCTGCGTTCGGACGACGCCGAAAACGCATTCATCATCCTCGCGATTCGCGAGATCGCACCGTCGGTGCGCACGGTCGCGCTCGTGAACCAGCAGCGCAACCTCGAACGGCTGCGGCTGTTGAAGCCCGACATGGTGTTCTCGCCGCAGCAGCTCGCGGGCGAACTGCTCGCCAGCACGCTCAACGACGAACCGGTCGACAAGTCGGTGATCTCGCACCTGCTGTTCGGCACGACGGATGCCGCATGAGATCGTGAGCCGATGACCGCGTGACCGGAGCCGGCCGCCGCATGGCCGGTACAATCGCGCGATGTCCGAATTGCTCACTTACGGCGGCCTGTTCGCCGTGTCGATGGTCGCCGCGACCCTGTTTCCGCTCCAGTCCGAAGCCGTGCTCGCCGGCCTGCTGCTCGCCGGGCGCGAACCCGCGTGGGCGCTGGTGCTGGTCGCGAGCGTCGGCAACGTCGCCGGCTCGGCGATCAACTGGGCGCTCGGCCGCGGCATCGAGCATTTTCGCGAGCGCCGCTGGTTTCCGGTCAAACCGTCCGCGCTCGCGCGCGCCGAGCGCTGGTATGCGCGCTACGGCCGCTGGTCGCTGCTGCTGAGCTGGGCGCCGGTGATCGGCGATCCGCTGACGATGATCGCCGGCGTGCTGCGCGAGCCGCTGCCGACCTTTCTCGTCATCGTGACGATCGCGAAAGTCGGCCGCTATCTGGCCGTCGCGTGGCTCGTCACGCACTGACCTCCGCTTCCCCTTCGCCCGCCTGCGGGCCCGTGATCCGCGACATCCGCTAAAGATTTCGCGAAAGTTGCCGTATTAACGGGACCACGAGCGGTGACGCGTGCGTTCCGCCTCCTCTCACTCCCACTCAGGATGTCTCATGAGAATGACCCAATTGGGCCGAGTGAGCGTCGGCGCGCGTCTGGCCGCGCTCGCGTGCGCGCTCGTCGCCTTGCTGTTTACCGTGTTTGCGTGGACGCTCGCCCATTTCGCCGGCCAGCAGCTCGCCGATGAAGCGCATCAGCGGATCGCCGACAAGGAGCAGTCGATCCGCGCGATGGTCGACCTGTTCGACCAGGCATTGAGCGCCGAAGCCAACCGCTCGATGTCGCTGTTCGCGAGTTTCCTGCCGGCCGATTTCACGCTCGACCCGGCGCGCATCGTCGATATCGGCGGCGTGGCCGCGCCGACCCTCCTCGCGGGCGGCCAGCCGCTCGACCTCGATTACTCGATTCCCGACCAGTTCCTGAAGAAAAGCGGCGCGATCGCGACGATCTTCGCGCGCGACGGCGACGATTTCGTGCGCATCACGACGTCGCTGAAGAAGCAGGACGGCGCGCGCGCCGTCGGCACGAAGCTCGACCGCGCCGGCCCCGCGTATGCGCCGCTCGTCGCCGGGCGCAGCTACACGGGCCTCGCGAAGCTGTTCGGCCGGCCGTACATCACGCAGTACAAACCGGTGACCGATGCGGGCGGCCGCGTGATCGGCGCGCTGTTCGTCGGCCTCGACATCGGCGCCGAGCTCAAGCTCGTCGAAGACGGCATCCGCGCACTGAAGATCGGCGACAACGGCTACTACTTCGTGCTCGATGCATCGCAAGGTCCGTCGCGCGGCACCTTCGTCGTGCATCCCGATGCGGCCGGCCAGCGCGCCGACGACACGCGTGCGCCCTACGCGCAGATGCTGGCGACCGGCGAAGGCCGGCTCGCGTACACGTCGACCGATCCCGCCGCGCACGACGGCGGGCCGAGCGCGAAATTCGTGTCGTTCACGACGATTCCGCAGTGGCAATGGCTCGTCGGCGGCGTTGCGCTCGACGACGAGCTGCTTGCCACCATGCGCGCCACCCGCAACCGCTTCCTGATGATCGGCGCCGTGCTCGTCGCGGCGTTCGCGACGCTGTTCGTCATCGTCGTGCGACGCGTGGTGAGCCGGCCGCTGGAAGCCGCCGCGCGCGCGTCCGAACGCTATGCGGCGGGCGACCTCAGCGTGCGCATCCGCGACGGCGCGGGCGGCGCGCCCGGCGGCACGGGCAACGACGAGATCGGCCGGCTCGTGCAGGCGGTCGACGGGATCGGCGACGGCCTCGCGCGGATCGTCGCGCAAGTGCGCAACAGCGCCGCCGACATCGCGCACGGCACGGTCGGCATCGCGGCCGGCAGCGGCGACATCGCCGCGCGGATCGCGACGCAGGCCAGCAGCGTCGAACAGACGGCCGCCAGCATGGAGCAGATCACCGCCGCCGTGCAGCAGAGCGCCGAGCACGCGGCGCAAGCCAACGCGCTGGTCGCGGACGCGTCGGCCGCCGCGACGAACGGCGACGCCGCGGTGCAGCGCGTGGTCGCGACGATGGACGACATCGGCCGCGCGACGCGCCGGATCGCCGAGATCACCGGCGCGATCGAAGGCATCGCGTTCCAGACCAACATCCTCGCGCTGAACGCGGCCGTCGAAGCCGCCCGCGCGGGCGAACACGGCAAGGGCTTCGCGGTGGTCGCGGCCGAGGTGCGCGCGCTCGCGCAACGCAGCGCGGCCGCGGTCAAGGAGATCGACGCGCTGAGCACCGAATCGTCGACGACCGTCGAACAGGGTTACCGGATCGCGGACGCCGCGCGCGGCACGATGCGCGACATCGTCGCGCGGGTCGACCAGGTGCGCACGCTGATCGGCGAGATCAGCGCCGCGTCGCGCGAGCAATCGACCGGCATCGAGCAGGTGAACCTGGCCGTCACGCAGATCGGCGACGCGACGCAGCAGAATGCGCGGCTGATCTCGGATGCCGAGCGCGCGGCCGTCGCGCTGCGCGACCAGGCCGCGCAACTGTCGGACGCGGTCAGCGTGTTCCGGCTCGAACGCGACGCGTGACCGACGGCGGGCGATCGGCCGCGGCCGGGCCTCGACTACTTCTTGTCGCCGGCCAGGTCGATCGCCTTGTCCGAGCCGACCGCGTGGCGCAACTGGAACTTCTGGATCTTGCCGGTCGACGTCTTCGGCAGTTCGCCGAAGCGCACGGCCTTCGGCACCTTGAAGCCCGCGAGCAGTTGCCGGCAGTGCGCGACGATCTCCGCCTCGGTCGCGCTCGCGCCTTCGCGCAGTTCGACGAACGCGCACGGCACCTCGCCCCACTTCGGGTCGGGCATCGCGACGACGGCCGCCACGGCCACCGCCGGATGCCGGTACAGCGCGTCCTCGACCTCGATGCTCGAGATGTTCTCACCGCCCGAGATGATGATGTCCTTCTTGCGATCCTTGATCCGGATATAGCCGTCCGGCATCAGCACCGCGAGATCGCCGGTATGGAACCAGCCGCCGTGGAATGCCTCGTCGGTCGCCTTCGGGTTCTTCAGGTAGCCCTTCATGCAGATGTTGCCGCGGAACATGATCTCGCCGAGCGTCTCGCCGTCGGCCGGCACCGGCGTCATCGTGTCCGGATCGAGCACCGTCGCGCCCGCTTCGAGGTGGTAGCGCACGCCCTGACGCGCATTCAGCCGCGCGCGTTCCTCGTCGGACACTGCGTCCCAGTGCGATTGCTTCGCGCAAACGGTCGCCGGGCCGTAGACCTCGGTCAGCCCGTACACGTGCAGCAGGTCGAAGCCGATCTCCTTCATCTTCGCGATCACGGCCGGCGCGGGCGCCGCGCCCGCGACCATCGCGTGCACCGTATGGTCGATCCCCGCGCGGAACTCGGCCGGCGCGTTCGCGATCGCGCTCTGCACGATCGGCGCGCCGCAGTAGTGCGTGATGCGCTCGCGGCGAATCAGGTCGAACACGGTCTTCGCATCGAACTTGCGCAGGCACACGTTCACGCCCGCGCGCGCCGCGACGGCCCACGGGAAACACCAGCCGTTGCAGTGGAACATCGGCAGCGTCCACAGATACACCGCGTGCTTCGGCATGTCCCATTCGAGGATGTTGCTGATCGCCGCGAGGTACGCGCCGCGATGGTGGTAGACGACGCCCTTCGGGTCGCCGGTCGTCCCCGACGTGTAGTTCAGCGCGATCGCCTCCCATTCGTCGGCGGGCGGCGTCCACGCGTAGTCGGGGTCGCCGCCGGCGACGAACGTCTCGTAGTCGGTCGCGCCCGCGAAACGGTCGGGGTCGGCCGGCAGCGCGTCGGCCACGCTGACGATCTTCAGGCCCGGCACCTCGAGCGCCGCGCGCTGCGCGACCTCCGCGTATTCGGTGTCGACGATCAGCACCTTCGCCTCGCCGTGACGCAGCATGAACAGCACCGACGACACGTCGAGCCGCGTGTTGATCGTGTTCAGCACGGCGCCGGCCATCGGCACGCCGAAGTGCGCCTCGACCATCGCCGGGATGTTCGGCAGCAGCGCCGCGACCGTGTCGCCGCGCCCGACGCCGGCCTGCGCGAGCGCGCTCGCCAGCTGCTTCGCGCGCGTGCAGGTCTCGCCCCACGTGCGCCGCACGTCGCCGTGCACGATCGCGAGGCGCTCGCCGTAGACTTCCGCCGCCCGGATCAGGAAATCGATCGGCGTGAGCGGCACGTAATTGGCATCGCGGCGGCCGAGCCCGGCCTCGAACATCTGCGTCATGATCCTGTCTCCCGTGTTCTGTCGACCGGAGCGCACGCACCCCGGATCGTTTTGATGTGGTTCAATTGCCGACAGCCTAACGGGCGCTATTGTGAGCCGTCTGTCATCGAAACGACAGAGTGCCGCTCGAGCGCTGCGCGTTATCCCTATCCTCGCAAACCCGCACGCATGCACGACCATCCCGACGCGGCCGCCGCCCCGGCCGACCCGCCTCCCGCACCGGGCCCGCTGCCGCCGCTGGCGACACTGTTCGGCCAATGCGCGTGGTTCCGCACGCTGGCGCCCGAGCACCAGGCGCTCGTGCTGGCCCAGTCGCACGTCGAACAGTGCGAAGCCGGCGACGTGATCGCGCACCGGCTCGCGCCTTCCGCATACTGGATCGGCGTCCATCAGGGGCTGCTGAAGCTCGCGATCTTCAACGTGTCGGGGCGCGGCTGCACGTTCTCCGGCGTGCCGTCGGGCGGCTGGTTCGGCGAAGGCAGCGTGATCAAGCGGGAGCTGCGCAAGTACGAGGTCGTCGCGATCCAGCGCTCGACCGTGCTGTTCGTGCCGGTCGACACGTTCCATGCGCTGCTCGACACGAGCCTGCCGTTCACGCGCTTCGTGATCCATCAGTTGAACAACCGGATGGGCGAATTCATCGCGTCGATCCAGAACAGCCGGCTGCTCGACGTCGACGCGCGCGTCGCGCAGGCGCTCGCGCAGCTCTTCAACCCCGCGCTGTACCCGGATACCGGCCCGTCGTTGTCGATCTCGCAGGAGGAACTCGGGATGCTCGTCGGCGTGTCGCGCCAGCGGATCAACCAGGCGCTGCAGCAACTCGAGAAGCTCGGCGCGTTGCGGCTCGCGTACAACCAGATCGACGTCGTCGATCTCGATGCGCTCGCCCGCTTCGGCATGGAGCAGCTGTGAGCGCCGCCCGATACGCGAAACCGTCGCGATCGCGGCGGCGCATTCCGTCTGCGGAATCGGCCGACGGCCCGCGCGCCTCAACCTGACGATTCCGCCAGTTTCGCGACAGTAACCCGTGCCGGGCCGACGCCTATCATTCGGGTTCCCTTCACCGCCGCCCGATCACCGCCTGTCCCGCCGCCTCCATGTGGATCGTCAATCTCGCGCTCAGGCGCCCCTACACGTTCATCGTGATGGCCATCATGATCGTGCTGGCCACCCCGCTTGCGCTGATGCGCACACCGGTCGACGTGCTGCCCGCGATCAACATCCCGGTGATCAGCGTGATCTGGAATTACAACGGCTTCTCCGCGACGGAGATGACGAACCGCATCACGTCCGTGCATGAACGGGTGCTGACGACGACCGTCAACAACATCCAGCACGTCGAATCGACGTCGCTGCCCGGCATCGCGGTCGTGAAGGTGTTCCTGCAACCGGGCGCGAACGTGCAGACGGCGATCGCGCAGACGGTCTCGTCCGCGCAGGCGATCGTGCGGCAGATGCCGCAGGGCGCGACGCCGCCGCTCGTGATCACCTATTCCGCGTCGAGCATTCCGGTGATCCAGCTCGGGCTGTCGAGCAAGACGCTCAGCGAACAGTCGCTTGCCGACATCGCGCTCAACTTCCTGCGCCCGCAACTGATCACCGTGCCGGGCGCGCAGATCCCGTTCCCGTACGGCGGGCGCACCCGCGTGGTCGCGATCGACCTCGATCCGCAGGCGTTGCTCGCGAAGGGCCTCACGCCGGCCGACATCGTCAACGCGGTCAACGCGCAGAATCTCGTGCTGCCGACCGGCACCGCGAAGATGGGCCAGACCGAATACCGGATCGACACGAACGCGTCCGCCGATACCGTCGCCGACATCAACGACCTGCCGGTCCAGACCGTCAACGGCGCGACGACCTACCTGCGCGAGGTGGCGTCGGTCCGCGACGGCTTCGCGCCGCAGACCAACGTCGTGCGCCAGAACGGCCAGCGCGGCGTGCTCATCTCGATCCTGAAAAGCGGCGACGCGTCGACGCTCAAGGTCGTGTCGGACCTGAAGGCGCTGCTGCCGAAGGTGATCCCGACGCTGCCCGAGGGGCTCACGATCACGCCGCTGTTCGACCAGTCGGTGTTCGTCAACGCGGCCGTCCAGGGCGTGATCCACGAGGCGCTGATCGCCGCCGTGCTGACCGCGATGATGATCCTGCTGTTCCTCGGCAACTGGCGCAGCACGCTGATCATCGCGATCTCGATTCCGCTGTCGATCTTCACGTCGCTGATCGCGCTGTCCGCGCTCGGCGAGACCATCAACATCATGACGCTCGGCGGGCTCGCGCTCGCGGTCGGCATTCTCGTCGACGACGCGACCGTCACGATCGAGAACATCGAGCGGCACCTCCATCTCGGTACGAACCTGCACGACGCGATCCTCGAAGGCGCGGGCGAGATCGCGGTGCCCGCGCTCGTGTCGACGCTGTGCATCTGCATCGTGTTCGTGCCGATGTTCTTCCTGACGGGCGTCGCGCGCTTCCTGTTCGTGCCGCTCGCGGAAGCCGTGGTGTTCGCGATGCTCGCGTCGTACGTGCTGTCGCGCACGCTGGTGCCGACGCTCGCGATGCTGCTGTTCCGCCCGCAGCAGGCGCACACCGGTGCCGACCATTCGGCGTCGCGCTTCGCCCGCATCCATCACGCGTTCAACCGCGCGTTCGAGCGGCTGCGCGCGTGGTACATCGTGCTGCTCAGCATCCTGCTCGTGCGCCGCCGCTTCTACGCGCTGTGCTTCCTCGGCTTCTGCGTGCTGTCGACCGGCCTCGTGTTCATGCTCGGCCGCGATTTCTTCCCGAACGCCGATTCCGGCAACATCCGGCTGCACATGCGCGCACCGACCGGCTACCGGATCGAGGAAACCGCGCGCCTCGCCGACCAGGTCGAGCGCGTGATCCGCGAAACCGTGCCGCCCGACGAGCTCGGTGCGATCGTCGACAACCTCGGCCTCCCGGTGAGCGGCATCAACCTGTCGTACAGCAACGCGGGCACGATCGGCACGCTCGACGGCGAGCTGCTGATCGCGCTGAAGGCCGGCCACCGCGCGACCGGGCACTACGTACAGACGCTGCGCACGCTGCTGCCGCAACGCTTCCCGGGCGTCGAGTTCTTCTTCCAGCCGTCGGACATCATCACGCAGATCCTCAACTTCGGGCAGCCGGCCGCGATCGACGTGCAGGTGCTTGGCAACGATCTCGCGAGTAACATGACCATTGCGAGCAGCCTGATGAAAAAGATCAGGCAAATCCCCGGCGCCGTCGACGTGCACGTGCTGCAACGCAACGACGAGCCGACCCTGCTGGCCGACATGGACCGTACGCGCATGCAGCAGCTCAATCTCTCCGCGCAGAACGTCGCGCAGAACATGCTGATCTCGCTGTCGGGGAGTTCGCAGACGACGCCGTCGTTCTGGATCAACCCGCGCACCGGCGTCCAGTACCCGCTGCAGATCCAGACCCCGCAATACAACCTGTCGTCGGTCGACGACCTGCTCGGCACGCCGATCTCCGCCAGCGGCCGCGCTGGCGCGCCGCTGCAACTGCTCGGCAACCTGGTGCAGGTCCGCAGTACCGTGAACCCGGCCGTGATCACGCACTACAACATCCGCCCGGCGATCGACGTGTACGTGAGCGTCGAGGGCCGCGACCTCGGCGCGGTCGCGGGCGAGATCGACCGCATCGTGTCCGACGCGCGCGCGACGCTGCCGCGCGGCACCGCCCTCGCGATGCGCGGCCAGATCGAGACGATGCGCACGTCGTATCTCGGCCTCGGCGCGGGCGTCGCGATGGCGATCGTGCTCGTCTACCTGCTGATCGTCGTCAATTTCCAGTCGTGGCTCGACCCGCTGATCATCATCAGCGCGATGCCGGCCGCGCTCGCCGGCATCGCGTGGATGCTGTTCGTCACCGGCACGCACCTGAGCGTGCCCGCGCTGACCGGCGCGATCATGACGGTCGGCGTCGCGACCGCGAACAGCATCCTGGTCGTGTCGTTCGCGCGGCAACGGCTCGCGGCCGGCGCGCCGCCGCTCACGGCCGCGCTGGAGGCCGGCGCGACCCGGATCCGGCCGGTGCTGATGACGGCGCTCGCGATGATCATCGGGATGGTGCCGATGGCGCTCGGTCTCGGCGAAGGCGCCGAGCAGAACGCGCCGCTCGGCCGCGCGGTGATCGGCGGGCTGCTGTTCGCGACCGTTTCGACCTTGCTGTTCGTGCCGCTCGTGTTCGGCGGCGTGCATTCACGGCTGGCCCGTCGGCGCGCGCGCCAGGCCGGACACTGACTTTCGCCCCACTACCCGGTTGAATTGGTTGAATTCATGGAAGAGAAACATCACAGCGCCGTCGGCATCCAGGTGGACGAACACGGCATGCACCTGCCGACGCGCGCGTCGGTGTCGCGACGCGGACGGGTCGTCCTGATCGTGATCGGCGTACTGCTGGCCGCCGGCGCCGCGCGCACGCTGATCGTCAACGGGCTGAACCGCAACCGGCTCGACGCGGTCGCCGAGCAGAACACGCGCCAGTACGTGAACGTCGTGCATCCGGTCGACGCGGCCACCGGCGGCAAGCTGACGCTGCCCGGCACGCTGCGCGGCTTCGTCGAGGCGCCGATCCATGCGCGCGCCAGCGGCTACGTGCTGCGCTGGCAGGCCGATATCGGCGCGCACGTGAAACAGGGGCAAACGCTCGCCGAGCTCGATACGCCGGAGCTGAACCAGGAACTGGCGCAGGCCACCGCGCAACGTCAGCAGGCGCAAGCCGCGCTCGCGCTCGCGAAGACGTCGTTCGACCGCGCGCAGCAGTTGCGCCAGCGCGATGCGGTGTCGCAACAGGAACTCGACGACCGGCAAGGCGCGTTCAACCAGGGCACCGCGAACCTCGCGGCGGCCGATGCGAACATGCGCCGCCTCACCGAACTGAAGGGCTTCCAGCGGATCGTCGCGCCGATCGACGGGATCGTCACGCAGCGCAACGTCGACGTCGGCGATCTCGTCAATTCCGGCAACGCGGGCCGCGCGCTGTTCACGGTCGTGCAGGCCGACCGGCTGCGCCTGTACGTGCAGGTGCCGCAGGCGTATGCGCAGCAGGTGAAGGTCGGCCAGCACGTGAGCGTCGCGCAGGCCGAGCTGCCGGGGCGGACGTTCGACGGCACGATCACGCGCACGTCCGAGGCGATCGACGTCGCGACGCGCTCGCTGCAGATCGAGATCACGCTGCCGAACCCGGACGGGCGGCTGCTGCCCGGCGCGTACGTGCAGGCGACGCTGCCGATGACGCCGGTCGGCCGCCTGCAGGTGCCGGCCAATACGCTGCTGTTCCGCGCCGAAGGCCCGACGGTCGCCGCCGTCGATGCGAACGGCCAGGTCCGGCTGAAACAGGTGACGGTCGTGCGCACGATCGGCCAGACGCTCGAAGTCGACGGGCCGATCACGCCGAACGACCGCCTCGTCGCGAACCCGAGCGACGCGCTCGCGAACGGCGACCGGGTCGTCGTGCAGGCGCCGGCCGCGCAGCCGGCCTCCGCGGTCGCGGGAGCGAAGTCGTGAGCGCGATGCGCACGCGCGTGCGGCCCGTGGCGCTCGCCGCCATCGTCGCGGCCGCCGTCGCCGCCGGCTGCACGGTCGGCCCGGATTACCGGCGCCCGCCCGTCGATACACCAGCCGCGTGGCGGCTCGATCCGGCCGACCAATACTGGCAGCCGGCCGCGCCGGCCCGCGCGCCGCTCGATCCGGTCTGGTGGACCGCGTTCGGCGACGCGCAGCTCGACGCGCTGGAAGCCGACGCGCTGCGCAACAACCAGAACCTGAAGGCGGTGGCCGCGCGCTACGACCAGGCGAAGGCGACGCTCGCGTCGGTCGCGTCCGCGCAGTATCCGGCCGTCGGCCTGAACGCGAGCGGCCAGCGCTTCAAGATCTCCGCCGACCGGCCGCAGACCAACTACGCGACGCGCAGCATGTCGACCGTGCAGAACGAGATCCAGGTCGGCGCGGCGGTCAGTTACGAACTCGACCTGTTCGGCCGCGTGCGGCGCAGCGTCGAAGCCGCGCAGGCCAGCTCCGAGCAGGCGCGCGACGATTTCGCGAATGCGCGCCTCGTGCTGAGCGCCGATCTCGCGTCGAGCTATTTCGCGTTGCGCGAACTCGACACCGAGATCGACGTCGTCAAGCGCTCGATCGATCTGCAGCAGAAGGCGCTGGATTACGTGAGCGCGCGCCACGACCTCGGCGCGGTATCGGGGCTCGATCTGCTGCAGCAGCGCGCGCAGCTCGACGCGACGCGCACGCAGGCGCAACTGCTGATCCAGCAGCGCGCGCAGGTCGAAACCGCGATCGCGACGCTGGTCGGCGCGCCCGCCCCCGAATTCTCGCTGCCGCCGCGCGTGGTGCCGATCAATGCGCCCACGCTGCCGACCGGCATGCCGAGCGACCTGCTGCAACGGCGCCCCGACGTCGCGTCGGCCGAGCGCGCGATGGCCGCCGCGAACGCGCAGATCGGCGTCGCGCGCGCCGCGTATTTCCCGCGCATCACGCTGTCGCCGGACCTCGGCTGGGACGCGACGCGCTTCGCGGGCCTGTTCACCGTGCCGGCGCTGCTGTGGTCGGTCGGCGGGTCGCTCAGCCAGCCGCTGTTCGAAGGCGGCAAGCTGAAGGCCGGCGTCGATTTCGCGCAGGCCGGCTACGTCGCCGCGCAGGCCAGCTACCGGCAGACCGTGCTCACCGCGTTCCAGGAGGTGCAAAATGCGGTGACCGGCCTGTCGGTGCTCGCGCAGGCCGCGCAGCAGGCCTCCGCGGCCGTCGACGACGCGCGCAAGCTCGTGTCGCTCGCGCAGGATCGCTACGCGGGCGGCCTGACGCCGTTCATCGACGTGCTGACGGCCCAGCAGCAACTGCTGACGAGCGAGCGCCAGGCCGTGCAGATCCAGGGCCAGCGCGCGGCGCTCGTCGTGTTTCTCGCGAAGGCGCTCGGCGGCGGCTGGGACGGCAATGCGGCGAGCGGCCCGGCGCCGTCCGACGTCGCGTCGGCGGCCCCGCAGCGCGGCGCCGGTGTCGGCCCTTGACCTGCCCTTAACCCGGTTACGCGGAAAGCGAACATGAAAGTGCTGATCGTCGAAGACGAACCGAAAGTCGTCGAATACCTGAAGAGCGGCCTGACCGAGGAAGGCTGGGTCGTCGACACCGCGCTCGACGGCGAGGACGGTGCGTGGAAAGCCGTCGAATTCGACTACGACGTGGTCGTGCTCGACGTGATGCTGCCGAAGCTCGACGGCTTCGGCGTGCTGCGTGCGTTGCGCGCGCAGAAGCAGACGCCCGTCATCATGCTGACCGCGCGCGATCGCGTCGACGACCGCGTGCGCGGCTTGCGCGGCGGCGCCGACGATTACCTGACCAAGCCGTTCTCGTTCCTCGAGCTGATCGAACGGCTGCGCGCGCTGACGCGCCGCGCCCGCGTGCAGGAATCGACGCTGATCTCGATCGGCGACCTGCGCGTCGACCTGATCGGCCGCCGCGCGACCCGCGACGGCACGCGGCTCGACCTCACCGCGCAGGAATTCCAGCTGCTCGGCGTGCTCGCGCGGCGCAGCGGCGAGGTGCTGTCGAAGACGACCATCGCCGAACTCGTGTGGGACGTGAACTTCGACAGCAATGCGAACGTCGTCGAAACGGCGATCAAGCGCCTGCGCGCGAAGCTCGACGGCCCGTTCGCGGACAAGCTGCTGCACACGATCCGGGGGATGGGCTACGTGCTCGAAGCGCGCGAGGACGGCGACGCGGAGCGGCGCGCATGAAACGCTCGATCATCCTGCGGCTTTCGGCGATGTTCGGCATCGTGTCGCTGCTCGTGTTCACGCTGGTCGGCTGCGGGCTGTTCGTGATGATGGAGCGCCAGCTGTTCGCCGAGTTGCGCGCGACGATCGACACGCGCGCCAAGGTCGCCCAGATGATCGTGTCGCACGCGACCACGGCCGCGCGCGGCCGCCTGATGCAGGAAAAGCTCGCCGATCTCGAGCCGCCCGACGGCTCGACGCACTACCAGGTGATCAGCGACAACCCCGCGTTCCGCTTCGGCAGCCCCGTCGACGGCGTGCCGCTCGACCCGCCGTTCGGCGCGTTCCAGCGCTACCAGCTCAACGACAGCAGCTACGCGGTGATGACGAAAACCATCACGCTGGCCGGCGCCGGCGAGCGGCCGACGCTACAACTGGTGGTCGCGACGTCGTGCGAACGGACGCAGCGGATGCTGCGCCGCTTCGGCTGGACGCTGGCCGCGCTGATCGCGACGGCCACCGTCATCACGCTGCTGCTGAGCCGCGCGGTCGCGCGCTTCGGGCTCGCGCCGCTCGACCGGCTCTCGCAGGACGCGGCGAGCGTGAGCGCGACGAACCGCCGCCAGCGGCTGCACACCGACGCGCTGCCGCCCGAGCTGCGCGATCTCGCGACGTCGTTCAACGGCGCGCTCGAACGGATCCAGCAAACCTACGCGCGGCTCGAAGCGTTCAACGCGGACGTCGCGCACGAGCTGCGCACGCCGATCAGCATCCTGATCGGCCAGACCCAGGTCGCGCTGACGAGCCGCGACCGGTCGGTCGACCGGATGCGCCAGACGCTGCAGTCGAACCTCGAGGAATTCGAGCGGCTGCGCGTGATCATCAACGACATGCTGTTCCTGTCGCGCAGCGACCGCGGCGAACGCGCGACCGACCTGAAGGACGTATCGCTCGCCGACGAGGTGCGGCGCATGCTCGACTTCCTCGAAATCCCGCTCGACGAGGCGCGGTTGCGCGCCGAACTGCACGGCGATGCGCGCGCGGCCGTCGATCCGTCGCTGTTCCGCCGCGCGATGACGAACCTGCTGATCAACGCGATCCAGCATTCGGCGCCCGGCGCGACGCTGAACGTGACGATCACGCGCCGCGACACGCTCGTCGAAATGGCCGTGTCGAACCCCGGCGAGCCGATCGACCCGGTGCTGCGCTCGCATGTGTTCGAGCGCTTCTACCGGCTCGAGGAAGCGCGCGCGAACAGCAAGGAAAACCACGGGCTCGGGCTGTCGATCGTCAAGGCCGTGGCCGAGATGCACGGCGGCGGCGTGTTCGTCGCGTGCTCGGGCGGCGTCAACACGTTCGGCTTCTCGGTATCGACGCAACCCTGCTCGGGCGGGCCGCTGCGGCCGGCCGATGTCGCCGGCGCGGTGGATTCGGCCGATTCGGCCAATCCGTCTGGTCCGCGCGACGCGCGGCCGGCGCACGCGCCGCGCGCGCTGCACTGACGGCGGTCGCGCGCCGCCGAGGGCAGTTTTCTTCAATACGGGCCGACGCGGCGCCCGTAGTCTCGATACGACTTTCGACATGTCGCATGGAGACACCTGATGAGCATGCTGGTTTCGATGGCCGCGTTCGCGCTCGCCTCGTCGATCACCCCCGGTCCCGTCAACATCGTCGCGCTCAGCGCGGGCGCCCGCCACGGCCTCGGCGCGAGCCTGCGCTACGCGGCCGGCGCGACGCTCGGCTTCGTCGCGCTGTTCCTGCTGATCGGCCTCGGCCTGCACGCGGCGCTCGCGCGCTGGCCCGTGCTGACGACGGCCACGCAGTGGTCGGGAATCGCGTTCCTGCTGTACATGGCGCTGCGGCTCGCGCTCGACGACGGCCGGCTGTCGGCCGATCCGCACGTGGCCGGCCCGTCGGCGGCGTCCGGCGCGGCGATGCAGTGGCTCAATCCGAAGGCATGGCTCGCGTGCGTGGCCGCGATGGGCGCATATGCGGCCGATGGCGACCGCGCGCAGGTCTGGCAGTTCGCCGCGCTGTATCTGGTGATCTGCTTCGCGTCGATCGCATGCTGGGGCTATGCGGGCGCGTCGTTGCGGCACCGGCTCGCGAACGCACGGCGCATGCGCGTGTTCAACCGGCTGATGGCGCTGCTGCTCGCGGGCAGCGCGCTGTTCCTGCTGGACGTGTAGCGGCTTCGCCGGTCAGCGCATCGCGCTGCGATACTGTCCGGGCGTCGCGGCCGCGATCCGACGGAATGCGCGCTGGAAATGCGCCTGGTCCGCAAAGCCGGCGTCGAGCGCGACTTCGGCGATCGGCCGGCCGCGGCGCAACTCGGTGCGGCCGTACTGCACGCGCCGATCGATCAGGAACGCATGGGGCGTCATCCCGTAACGCGCATTGAACGCGCGGATCAGGTACGACGGCGACAGGTCGGCCGCCGCGCAGATCGCATCGAGCGTGACGGACTCGCGGCAATGGGCGGCGATGTAGTCGGCTGCGCGGGCGAGTTTCGCGTTGTCGTCTCCCGGCCGCCGGTCGGGCAGCTCACGGTCGAGCGCGCCGTGCAGCGCCGTGAAGAATTCGACCGCCGCACTTTCCTTGCCGAGCGCATCGATGCCGGGCGACACGAGCGTGCGATAGAAGCCGCCAAATTGCGCGAACAGGTCGCCGCGCTCGGTCCACTTCGGCGAAAACCCGTGGAAATCGCGGTTCGGATCGTGCCCCAGCGAGTGTTGGAGCCGCGCGAGCCACGGCACGTCGACATAGACCATCCGGTATGCCCACGCATCGGGGCCGTAGGGATTGCAGGCGTGTACCTGCTCCGGATCGATGATCACGAGCACGCCGCGGCCGACGTGCGCGTTCGTCGCACCGTTTACGTACGTGCTCGTGCCGCCGACGATCGCGCCCACCGACAGCGTGTCGTGCGTGTGCTTCGCATAGCAGATCGCACGCCCGTCGTCGACCGTGCGCGCCTCGATGAACGGCAGCGCGGTATCGCGCCAGAACGGCGACGGTACGGTGGATCGGTTGGCGGTACGGTTCACGCGGCGGGCTCCGGTTCGGACGAATGCTCACCGTACAAGACTGTGCGGCGCCGCGCAACCGCACCGTCCGGCTTCGATGTTCGGTTGAATCGTGCCCACGACGATGATCGTGGGCACGATCCTGCCCGTCGCCGGCGCCCGACACGATGTCGCGCCTGGGCCGGGACATCGCTCCCTGTACCCGCCTACAGGCGTTTCCGCCTGCTCGGGCGCCGACGTCGAGACGATCGGGTCAGGCCGGCACGTAGATCTTCGGATCCCACCAGTAGTAGCCGAACAGTTCCTGGTTCTGCCCGCCGACGAGCTTGTAAAGCGCGAAGCAAACGCCGAAATATTCGGTGCCGCTTTTCCGGACCGACGAGTCGAAAGTCGCGAACGTGAGTTGCTTCTTCAGCGGCGGGAGGCCATTGCGGCTCCCCGAATCCGGGTTGGGTTCCACCGCGCCATTGCGGACGACGGTGTTGCAGACGAACGGGTTGAATACCTCGTCGCCTTGATAGCGCGGGATGTTGTAGATGATCACGGCATCGTCGGAGTTGTCGTAGATCGACACGCCGGTGAACTGGACGCGGTCACCCGGATATGCGGTGATTTCCAGGTCGGCCGTACCCTGCCCCTTGACGCCACGCGCGCCGGTGCAAATCAGGAACTGGCCATTGTGGGCGATGCCCGTCGGCTTGTTCGGATCCTGGCTCGGATTCGGATACGTTTTCTTGACCCATTCCGTATCGATCACCGCGATGATGTTGATGTCCTGTGCGCTCGATGCAAGAGTGACTTCGGTAGCCATGGCTGATCTCCATTCATTAAGCGTTATGAATTTAAATCCGACGACGCGTCATTGGCGCGTCAAGGACAATATCGTCCTCTTCGGCAATCGAAATCAATTACAGTCGATTACGCGGCGACGAACGTTTTAATTCACACCTGACAACCCGATTCCAGACCGAAAAAATCCATAAAAATCAATTACAGTCGATTACACCGCGACATCGACCCCACCTCGCCCGCGAAAAGCAATTTTCATTAAAATAAATCCCCCATCAAACCTGACAGGTACTAAAACCAATATAAATGGCCAATACTGAAAAAGCGCATCGCCGATGCGCCACGCGCACCGCACGGGCAATTGGCCCACCACGGAGGCATTCCAATGAAAGTCGATCCGAACAGTATCAATCTGGAAAAAGCCGCTCAGTCCATTCAAATTCTTGCAGTTATCGACACGAATTACATAAAGAGAAGTCACCCCAATCCGAGCCTGAACGCGCAGAACCCGACCAGCATCCCCAGCACTGCGTTGTTCATGCTCAACGGCCACGCGCCCGGCGTGAGCAGTTCGGAGGGAAACGGTAATCTGGGCCTGAAATTGAATGTCGGCGACAAGGTATCCCTGATGGGGACGTCGCTGGCCGACAATTCCGGAGACGCTGCGCTGATTTACCACGTCCAGCAATACTCGGGCGCTCAGGTGTTCGCTCCGTTTACCGCGGTGACCATCGAACAGGCTGGCGCGGCGAGCGCTGCCGAAACGCCGGACCTCATCGCGACCTCGGCGCAATCCCAGGTCTTCCAGGCATTCGAATCCGTCGCAAAATCCGCCGGATCCGAGTACCTCGCCACGTCTTTTGCGCTTTATACGCGGAGCCAGAACAGGAAATCCTTGTTCGGCTACTTCTTCTGGGTCTGGCAAGCCGCCGCTGCTTGACGCGAGCGCCGCCGACAACTCGCTCCGAAGCGATACGGGAGCGATTCAAGTCGGCAGATCTTGCGCGGCGCCCCGGAGGGTGCCGCGCCTTTTCCGCGACAAAACCAAAATGGAGCACCCGTATGACAGCCGATCTTGGAAGCCTCACGCTCGACCCGAGCGCGCAGCAAATCGACATCCTTGCGGTAATCGACACGGAATACGTCAAGTGGAGATACCCGCATCCGAGCAGGCAGCCCGAATTACCGATCGCCGTCGATCACCGCGCCGTGCGCCTGCTGTATACCGGTGCGCGGGGCGGGTCGATCGGAAACGGCCCGGCCGACCCTGTTCTGACGCTGTATCCGGGCGACACGGTTTCACTGAGGGCAGTCTCCCTCTATGGGAACGTGGACGACGCGGTGCTGATTTATCAGGTTTCGCACCTGTTCGGCCAGCAGGTATTCAACCCGTTTTCGCAGGACTTCCTCGACGTGAACGCCGTGCAACTGAATCCTGAAACGCGCGACGGCCTGCCGCCGGTGACGAAGCCGCAGACTTTCGTCAGCATTGGCTCCAAGGCAAGAGAGAGCGGGATAGAAACGCTTGGCGCGTGCTTCGGGCTCTATACGCTGGAAAGAAGCACCCAGGAGCTGGTCGGATACTACTGGTGGGACTGGTTCGTCACGTGCTCCTGATATTCGCCTTCCGGCGTTGACGGCTCACCCGTTCCGCGGGCAATAGTCACGAAATGGGCTGGCGGCATGCACGGCATCCGCCAGCATCGGCAGTGGCGCCGACTCTTTCCGGCCGACATTCGACCTGCTGCCATCGCGGCCGGCGAATACGTCGTCGGTCGGGTACCGCGCGGGTGAAGCACGCGCGGTACCCGATCTCACGCGTGGTTGCCCCGAGCCGGCACGGATCTCTCGCGACCGAGATCCACGCCGGCACTTCACGACTTCCCTCCCCGGCATTCCTGCATGACCGCCGCCGACGCGCTCGCGAGATGGCCTATTGACCGGAATTTGCCTAAGCTTTGAATTCCGTCCGCCGCGGCACGCGCGGCGCTTCCCGTTCACTCTTCCCCCCGCCACGCTCATGCAGATCGATCTGAAAGGCAAGACCGCGGTCGTCACCGCTTCCACCGCCGGCATCGGGCTCGCGATCGCCGAAGGGCTCGCGCGCGCCGGTGCGCGCGTCGTCGTCAACGGCCGCAGCGACACGTCGGTGCAATCCGCGCTCGAGAAACTGCGCGACACCGTGCCCGGCGCAAGCTTCGACGGCGTCGCCGCCGACCTGTCCGATGCGGCCGGCGTCGCGCGTGTCACGCAGCACACGCCGGATGCCGACATTCTCGTCAACAACGCGGGCATCTACGGCCTGAAGCAGTTCTTCGACATCGACGATGCCGAATGGGAACATTATTTCCAGATCAACGTGATGTCCGGCGTGCGGCTCGCGCGGCATTACCTGAAAGGGATGATCGAACGCAATGCCGGGCGCATCGTGTTCATTTCGTCGGAATCGGGCCTGAACATTCCCGTCGACATGATTCATTACGGGTTCACGAAAACCGCGCAGTTGTCGATCGCGCGCGGCCTCGCAAAACTCGCGGCCGGCACCAACGTGACCGTCAATTCGGTGCTGCCGGGGCCGACGATGTCGGAAGGCGTGCGCGCGATGCTGAAGGCGCAGGCCGACGAAACGGGCCGCAGCATCGACGACGTCGCGGTGGATTTCGTGCGCACCGAGCGCGCGACGTCGATCATCCAGCGGCCGGCGCTGCCCGAGGAAATCGCGAACCTGGTCGTGTACGTGTGTTCGCCGCTCGCCTCGGCCACGACGGGCGCCGCGCTGCGCGCCGACGGCGGCGTGCTCGATACGATCGCGTGACGCGTGCGTGACACGCTCGCGCGGCGCAGGCGGCCGCGCTAGCGCGATGCGGCCTTGCCCGACTGGAGCGTGCCCTTGCGGTCGGCGTCCATGCACGAATCGAAGCCGTACTGCGTGACGACGCCGGCCTTGTCGAACACGACGAAGTACGACCGGTGATCGTTGCCGTGCTCGATGAAATAGTTGTAGCAGACACCGCTGCCGTTGCGGACCATCCAGACGCTGCGCGGGTTGCCGGCGGCGCGGACGACGTCGGCGCGCGTCGCGCCGTGCCTCGACGCGGCCCGTGCCAGCGGCGTGCGCGAATACGAAAACGGCAGCCACGAGTCGAACCACGCACACCCATGCAACATCAGGCAGCTGGCGGCCAGGGACAGCGTCGCTGCGGGACGGGACATCGAAATCAATCGCATGCTCGGGGAATCTGCTGCGCCATGCCGGCGTGATCGAAAGCCCCATGCTACTCGACCTTTGGGTCCGGATCGAAAAGAAATGTAGAGATCGTTATCCGGATCCCTGCGATCGCAGGCGTCCTCGCCCGCCGAATCGTCAGCGATCGTTGCAGCCGTCACCCGCGTGCGTGTGCATCCGCGTCGTCGCACCGCTGCGTCGAGCCGACGCCACGGCATGCGCGCTCAAGCGATCCATTCGGCCCACAGCATCGTGAGCACCGTCATCAGCGCCGGGCCGACGAACAGCCCGATCAGGCCGAACGTCTCGGCGCCGCCGAGGATGCCGAACAGCACGAGCAGGAACGGCAGCCGTGTCGAACCGCCGATCAGCACCGGCCGCACGAAATGCTCGGCGACGAACACGACGATGAACCCGAGCGCCGCGACCACGACGGCCCACATGGTCGCCCCCTGCACGAACAGCCAGAGTGCCGCGCCGCAGAACACGACCGGCGCGCAGAACGGCAGCATCGCGGCGACCGCCGTGACGAGCCCGAGCAGCGCCGCATGCGGCACGCCCGCGAGCGCATACGCGACGCCGAGCAGCGCGCCCTCGCCGAGCCCGACGACGACGAGCCCCGTCACCGTGCCGTACACGGCCGCGACCATCCGCTCGATCAGTTCCGCGCCGTTGCGCCCGAACGCGCGCCGCGCGCCCTGCAGCAACGCACCCGACAGCTTGTGGCCCGCGCGCAGGATCACGAACAGCGTGACGAGCATGAAACCGAATTCGAGCAGCACGTGCGCGAGCTTCGTGCCGAATTGCCGGCCGAACGCGATGAATTTCTCGCTGTTGACGCCGTGCATCGCGGTGGCCGCATGCAGCGGATGGCCGAGATTGGCCTGCCACCATTCGGTGATCTGCGCCGCGCCGTACGGCAACCGGCTGACCACGTCCGGCAACGGAATGCCGTTGTCCTGGACCGTGTGCAGCCACTCGCGCAGGTCATGCGCCTGCGCGATCGCCTGGGTCGTCGCAACCGCCACCGGCAGCACGACGAGCAGCGAAATCGCCGCCGTGATGACGGTCGCGATCAGCGTCGGCCGGTCGCGGAACAGCCGGTGCGATTCGAAGCGCTTCAGCAGCGGCCACATCGCGATGGCGATCACGCAGGCCCACGCGATGGCGGGAATGAAATCGCGGATCACCCACAGCGCGAGCACCAGCAGCGCCGCATACAACGCGACGCGGGCGATCTGTTGCGCGCGCGGCCGCGCGGCGGAATCGTGAGACGACGGCACATGTGCGCCCATGGCACCTCTGTCGAAAAGAAAAAATGGCGGTTCGCGCAGGCCATCGGCCTGGACGAACCGCCATTCTATCCATCGGCGCCCGACCGGCGCCGCGCGCGATGCGCGGAGCGCCGCGGCGCGGCGTCGACGTGCCCCCGCTTACGCCACCTTGTCCGCGACCCGGTAGCGTTCGAGCCAGTGCGCGTACGGCGCGGGCAGCGTCCACGACGGACGCTCGACGCCGAGCTGCTTGGCCGCGTAGTACGGCCAGTGCGGATCGGCCAGGTGCGCGCGGCCGACCATCACGAGATCGAGTTGCTGTTCCGCCACCACGCGGTTCGCCAGTTGCGGCGTGTCGATCCCCCACGCGGACGACACCGGCAGCCCGGCCTCACGGCGCACGCGCTCGGCGATCGGCGCGAGGAACGCCGGGCCCCACGGAATCTGCGCGGTGGGCGTCGAGAAGCCGACCGACACGCTCAGCATGTCGAGCCCTTCCCGCTTCATCCGCTGCGTGAGCGCGATCGACTCGGCGAGCGTCTCTTCGTCGCGGCCGTCGTATTCGATCACGCCGAGGCGCGCGGTCAGCGGCAGATGCTCGGGCCAGACCTTGCGAACGGCGGCCAGCGTGTCGACGAGGAAACGGCCGCGGTTTTCGGCCGAACCGCCGTATTCGTCGGTGCGCTGGTTCGAATGCACCGAGAAGAAGCTCTGGCCGAGATAGCCGTGCGCGAAGTGCAGTTCCAGCCATTCGAAACCGAGGTCGCGTGCGCGCTGCGCCGACGCGACGAAGTCGGCCTGCACGCGGGCGATGTCGTCGTGCGTCATTTCACGCGGCACCTTGGGCAGATGCGCGCCGAACGGCACGGCCGACGGCGCGATGGTCTGCCAGCCGCGCGGATCGCCGTCGGCGATATGGTCGTCGCCTTCCCACGGGCGGTTCGCGCTCGCCTTGCGGCCCGCGTGCGCGATCTGGATGCCCGGCACCGCGCCGGCCGCCTTGATCGCCGCGACCGACGGCGCGAACGCCTCGGCCTGCACGTCGTTCCACAACCCGGCGCAGCCCGGCGTGATGCGGCCTTCCGGCGACACGGCGGTCGCCTCCGCGATCACGAGGCCCGCGCCGCCGCGCGCGATGCCGGCCAGATGCACGTGATGCCAGTCGTTGACGACGCCGTCTTCGGCGACGTACTGGCACATCGGCGGCACCGCGATGCGGTTGCGCAGCGTGACATCCTTGAGTTTGAACGGTTCGAACAGGGCAGACATCCACGACTCCTTTGCTTGGTTCTGCAAAACGGCTGGGAATGCGCCGCGCGGTGCGCACGACGCAACGATGCGGGCCGTCGGCGGGCCGGCAGCGCCCGGCGACGGCAAGGACGCGGCGCCGGCCCGGCCGGCGCCATGCGGTTAGCGATGGCCGAGCTTCGCGAGCAGCGCCTCGGCCGCGGGCGCCGACGACGCGGGGTTCTGCCCGGTGATCAGCAGCCCGTCGGTGACGACATGCGGCGCCCAGTCGGCGCTGCGCTCGAATTCGGCGCCGTTGGTCTTCAGCATGTCCTCGACGAGGAACGGCACGACCTCGGTCAGCTCGACGGCCGCCTCCTCGCTGTTGGTGAATCCCGTCGCGCGCTTGCCGCGCACGACCGATTCGCCGGTCTGCGGGTTCTTCACGTGGCGCAGCACGCCCGGCGCGTGGCAGACCGCCGCGACCGGCTTGCCGGCCGCGAGCGCGCGCTCGATCAGGCCGATCGAATGCAGATCCTCGGCGAGATCCCACAGCGGGCCATGGCCACCCGGGTAGAACAGCGCGTCGTAGTCGTCCGCCGATACCTCGGCCAGCTTGCGCGTCGACGCGAGTTCAGCCTTGGCCGCCGCATCGGCGTCGAAGCGGCGCGTCGCGTCGGTCTGCGCGGTCGGATCGCTGCTTTTCGGATCGAGCGGCGGCTGGCCGCCCTTCGGCGACGCCAGCGTCAACTCGACGCCCGCGTCCTTGAACGTGTAGTACGGCGCGGCCAGTTCCTCGAGCCAGAAGCCGGTCTTCTTGCCGGTGTCGCCGAGCGTGTCGTGCGAGGTCAGGACAACCAGGATCTTCATGATCGGACACTCCTTCGAAAATGAACGGGGGAACGGGGCCGCACGTCGGCGCGCCACGCCTGTCGGTTAGTCCGCCGGCGCGCGGCAACGTGCGATTCATTCATCCGCATGCGATATACGCCTATTAGACCAGTCGTCTAGAAGCGGCCGAAATAAAACGACGGCGTCCCCTGCTTGAGCCCGCCGGAGACGTCGCCGCACGCTTGAGGACGGATGATAGCGCTGGATTAGACCGGTCGTCTAGAAGAATGCGCGTTCGCCCCTGCCGTCGTCATGGCCTTTGCGACGGGGGCGCAGTCCGGTCGCGCCCGCCGTTGCCTCGCCGCCGTCGCCGGGCGGGCTACCCGCGCACCGGTCCGTCCGTGTCCCCCGCCTCGATGGCCGGCGCCTCGAGCCGGTGGTCGTGCACACCGTCGTCCAGCAGCCGCAGCATCAGTTCCGCGAGCGCGCGCCCCGATGCATGCCCGGTCGGCTGCACGACCGCCGTGACGCGATACGGATGCGCGAGATCGGGCGGCACGCCGTCGTAGACGATCAGCGACATGTCCGCGCCCAGGCGCAGTCCGCCGTCGACCAGCGCGCGAAACGCGCCGCCGCCCGCGATGTTGTTGTCGACCAGCAGCGCCGTCGGCGGCTCGGCCCGCGCGAGCAACGCCCGCGCCGCCTGCAGCCCGCCGTCGTGCGTGAACGCGCACTCGACGAGCAGCGCCGGATCCGCGTCGATCCCGGCTTCGCGCAAGGCCGACAGATAACCGGCGCGCCGCTGCGCGGCGAAATTCAGCGCCAGCGGCGCGCTGATCATCGCGATGCGCCGATGCCCGAAGCCGATCAGCCGGCGCACCGCGTCGCGCGCGCCCGCCTCGTTGTCGAAGTCGAACCACGCATACGGGCCGGCCGTCTGCGTGCGGCCGTACGCGACATACGGAAACGCGCTCCCTTGCAGGTACGCGATACGCGGATCGTCGACCCGCGTGCGCGCGACGATCAGCCCGTCGACGAGCTTGCCGTCGACGATCCGCCGATAGGTGTCCAGCTCCGCGTTCGGCCGCGCGGACGCGATGATGAAATCGAGATTGCGCTCGGCGAGCCGCTCGGTGATGCCCGCGACGACTTCGCCGAACCGCGGATCGCCGAGATCGCCCGCGCCGAACGGATAGACGATCCCGATCATGTCGGCCCGCCCGGTCGCGAGCCGGCGCGCGGTCGGATCGGCCACGTAGCCCATTTCCCGCGCGGCCCTCGCCACGCGCTCGCGCGTCGCCTCGCTGACGTCGTCGTAACCGTTCAACGCGCGGCTGACCGTCGTCCGCGACAGACCGAGCGCGTCCGACAGCGCCCTCAGATTTACCTTCACCGTCATTCCTCGCATGCGTCGATCCGCCCGGCTGCCCGAAGCCCGGGACGCGCCGACCGGGTAATTATTTCCAATTGGTAACGATTACCGTCAAATAAATATCTTTTGCGTTCCAAACCGGTTTGAAATAGCATCCAAACCGGTTTGGACATCGATGCCCACTCAGCCGTTCACTTTCACCTTCCCAGGAAACGACGACGAGATGACATACTTTCCCCTTTTCCGTCCGGTCGCGGCCAAACGTCTGCTGCTCGCTGGCGGCGCACTCGCCGCCCTCGCGTCCGTCGCGCACGCGCAGTCCGGCGGCACGGGCGCGCCCGTGCCCACGCCCCATACCCAGCAAGCCTACGATCCCGAGGGCAACTTCACGATGCGCTGGACGCGGGCGGACATCCGCCAGATCGTCGCGCAATCGCACACTGCCGGCGCCGACAGGAACTCGCTGCCGCAGGCGCTGACGATGCCGGACATCCCGCAGGATTTCCCGCTGATCAACTCCAACGTGTGGGTGTGGGACACGTGGCCGCTGGCCGACCTGCAAGCGAACCAGCTCAGCTACAAGGGCTGGGAGGTGATCTTCTCGCTCACCGCCGATCCGCACGCGGGCTACACGTTCGACGACCGTCACGTCCACGCCCGCATCGGCTTCTTCTATCGCCGCGCCGGCATCCCCGCGTCGCAGCGCCCCGCGAACGGCGGCTGGACCTGGGGCGGCCATCTGTTCCCGGACGGCGCGAGCGCCCGGGTGTTCGGCACCGCGCCGATGACCAACAACGCCGAATGGTCGGGTTCCGCGCGCCTTACGAACGGCAGCAACGTCAGCCTCTACTACACCGCGACGTCGTTCAACCGCTCGGCGCCCGGCGGCGCCGACATCACGCCGCCGCAGGCGATCATCACGCGCGCCGACGGCCACATCCACGCCGACGACAAGCACGTGTGGTTCACCGGCTTCGACGATCACAAGGCGCTGCTGGAACCGGACGGCAACTACTACCAGACCGGCCAGCAGAACACCTACTTCTCGTTCCGCGATCCGTTCGTGTTCACCGACCCCGCGCATCCGGGCAAGACCTACATGGTGTTCGAAGGCAACACCGGCGGCCCGCGCGGCGCACGCACCTGCACCGATGCCGATCTCGGCTACGCGCCGAACGATCCGAACCGTGAAGATCTCAACGCGGTGATGAATTCGGGCGCAGTGTATCAAAAGGCCAATGTCGGCCTCGCGGTCGCGACCAACCCGCAGTTGACCGAATGGAAGTTCCTGCCGCCGATCCTGTCGGCGAACTGCGTCGACGACCAGACCGAGCGTCCGCAGATCTATCTGAAGGACGGCAAGTACTACCTGTTCACGATCAGCCACCGCACGACGATGGCGGCCGGCGTCGACGGCCCGGACGGCGTGTACGGCTTCGTCGGCAACGGCATCCGCAGCGACTTCCTGCCGCTGAACGGCGGCAGCGGCCTCGTGCTCGGCAACCCGACCGACTTCTCCGCGCCGGCCGGCGCACCGTATGCGCAGGACCCGAACCAGAATCCGCGCGAATTCCAGTCGTATTCGCACTACGTGATGCCGGGCGGGCTCGTCGAGTCGTTCATCGATGCGATCGGCCCGCGCCGCGGCGGCACGCTCGCGCCGACGGTGAAGGTGAACATCAACGGCACGTCGACGGCGGTCGACCGCGCGTATGGGCGCGCCGGCCTCGGCGGCTACGGCGACATCCCGGCGAACCTGCCGGCGACGGGGGCCGGTCACAACTGACGGCAACGGCCAGCGTAATCAGGCCAGGCCACGATAACGATCGTCAATCAAGGCACGAGGTTCGGGAGGCGCGTATCGCGCGTGTCGCGTGTGCGCCTCCTCTTTTTCTTCCGCCGTTTCTTTTGACCTTTGCGCATGTCGTCGGTACAGGCGGCAGATGCGCTCCTTACCCGCTTCGCCCGACGAAGCGCCCGGCCCCGCATGAAATCGACGTCTTTCCGCTGTTCCGTCCGGCTCGTTCGCCTGCTGTTCGCCTGCCTGGCCTGCACGCAGGTCGTCGCCGCCCCGTGCCACGCGCCGCCCGAAACCGGCACGCCGCAATGGCGGCCCGCCCTCCACTACACGCCGCAGCGCAACTGGATGAACGATCCGAACGGGCTCGTCTACGAGAACGGCCGCTATCACCTGTTCTATCAGTACAACCCGCTCGGCAACGACTGGGGCAACATGTCGTGGGGGCACGCGACCAGCACCGATCTCGTCCACTGGCGCGAGCAGCCGGTCGCGATGCGCGCGAGCGCCACCGAGGAAATCTTCTCGGGCTCGATCGTCGCCGACACCCTGAACACGTCCGGCCTCGGCACGCCGGGTCACACGCCGCTCGTCGCGCTTTACACGAGCGTCTACAAGCCCGGCTCGGGTCACGCGCCCGGCATCCAGGCGCAGTCGCTCGCGTACAGCCTCGATCAGGGCACGACCTGGCAGCCGTATGCGCACAACCCGGTGCTGACGCTCGATCCCGAATCGAAGGAATTTCGTGACCCGAAAGTGTCGTGGTATGCGGCGGGCGGCTACTGGCTGATGACGACGGTCGTCGCCGATGCGCAGGTCGTGAAGCTCTATCGTTCCGACGACCTGATCCACTGGTCGTTCCTGAGCGACTTCACGCTGCCGGACGTGCCGCATGCGGGCGCGCTGTGGGAAATGCCGGACCTCATACCGCTGCCGCTCGACGGCGATCCGAAGCGAATCAAGTGGGTGATGATCGTCAACGTGAATCCGTGGTCGATCGCGGGCGGTTCCGGCGCCATGTATTTCGTCGGCGATTTCGACGGCCGCACGTTTACGCCCGACCGCGTCGCGCCGGCGGGCTCCGATCCCGCGCAATTCCGCTGGGTCGACCATGGCGCCGACTTCTATGCGGCCGGCACGTTCTCCGGCGCATCGGGCGCCCGGCCGGTCGCGATCGCATGGATGAGCAACTGGGATTACGCGGCCAAGGTACCGACCACGCCATGGCGTGGCGCGACCACGCTGCCGCGCGAACTGTCGCTGAAGGCGATCGACGGCGAGCCGACCCTCATCGTCGCGCCCGCCGCCGCGTTCGACGCATGGGCCGACGGCCGGCCGGCCGTGCATGAAGGCGACCTGACGGTCGACTCCGCTACCCGACCGTTATCGGCCGCCACACGCGGTGTCGTCCAGCGCATCACGGTGACGATCTCGCCCCAACGTGCCGCGCGCGCGGGGCTGATCGTGCGGCGCTCGGCCGACGGCTTGATCGGCACCCGAATCGTGTACGACACCGCGAAGCGCACGCTGACGCTCGACCGTGCGCGATCCGGCGAAGCGAATTTCGCCGGCACGTTCAGCCGCGAGCACATCGTCGATCTGCCGCTCGAACGCGGGCAACTGCGGCTCGAGATCGTCGTCGATCGCGGGTCGGTCGAAGTATTCGCGAACGGCGGCCGCGTCGCACTGACGGACCTGATCTTTCCGCCGCGCGATGCGGATCGCGTGGCCGTGTTCGCCGAGCAAGGCCGCGCGACGTTCGCGGGGCTGACGGTGACGCAGTTGCAAACCGGCGACGACACGCGCGGCGCCTGCACTGCCCGATAGCCACGGGTGCGGGGGCCGATCGCCCGGCATCGCAACGCCGGTGACGGCCCCCGCCCGTGTCGCCCGTCAGAGCAACCCCATCCCGCCCGACGCGATGATCTCCGCGCCGACGATGAACGCGGATTCCGGCGCGCTCAGGTGCAGCACCGTCGAGGCGATTTCGTCCGGCGTGCCGAACCGGCCGATCGGCACGAGGCCCTTGATCTTGTCGGCCGTCGCGTCGAGCGTCGCCGCATCGAGGCCGAGCTTGCCGTACAGCGGCGTCTGCACGGGCCCCGGGCTCACCACGTTCACGCGCACGCCGTGCGGCAGCAGTTCCGTCGACAGCGTCTTCGCGAACGAATTGACGGCCGCCTTGCTCGCCGCGTACACCGACGAGCCGGGCATCCCGATATGCGCGTTGATCGAGCCGTTGATCACGATCGATGCGCCGCGATTCAGCAGCGGCACGAGCGACTGGATCTGGAAATACGCGCCCTTCACGTTGGTGTTGAACACGAGATCCCACATCGCTTCGTCGCTGTCGGCGAACGGCGCGAGCTTCGCGACGCCCGCGTTGACGAATACGGCGTCGAGCCGCACGCCGGCGGCGGCGAGCGCGTCGGCCAGCGCGCGCGCCGACGCGACGCTGCCGGCTTCGTTGCGAATCGCGAGCGCGCCTTCGCCGAGCGTTTGACGGGCGGCTTCCAGCGTTTCGGCGTCGCGCCCGGTGATGACGACCCGCGCGCCTTCGGCCGCGAATCCCTTGGCGGCCGCCAGGCCGATGCCGCTGTTGCCGCCCGTGACGAGGACCGTCTTTCCTTCGAAGCGTTGCATGATGTTCTCCTGTGAACCGGTGAGTTGACCGTGAACACAGGATGCGCGCGGCGCGCGGCGTTGCCGTACGACGGGCGCGACGGACATGTTCGAAAACGTCGAACATGTTGGCCCGAGCGTGCTCAGCCGACCACGTCGATCCCGTCGAGCAGCCGCTGCGCGAGTCGCGGCTCGCGCAGTTGCTCCAGCCACCATTGCAGCGCGCGGCCATCGCGGTCGCCGTGCCACGCGACGTACAGCCGGTTCGGCTCGCGCGGGTCGGCCGTCGGCTTCTCGACCAGTTCGCCGCGCGCGAGCAGCGACGCGACGCGCCGGCGCGGCACCCAGCCGACGCCGAGCGCATCGCGCTGCGCGAGGATCTTCGCGCGCATCGACGGCACCGCGAGCACCGCCTGCCCGCCGAGCAGGCCATACGCGCGACCGGCCCGCCGCGACGAATCGGCGACGACGACCGCGCGGTGCGCGCCGATCGCATCGCGCGTCAGCACCCCGCTCGCGGACCCCAGCGGGTGGCGCGGCGACACCGCGAACACCCACTCCATCGCGCCGAGTTCGAACCACTTGAAGCCCGGAATCGCCGGCGGCTCGTTGGTCGCGCCGACGACCAGGTCCGCGCGGCCGTCGCGCAACGCTTCCCAGGTGCCGCCGAGCACCTCGTGCGTGAAGCGCAGCGACACGCCGGAATCGAGCGCATCGAATGCGCGGACGACCGGCAGAAGCGTATCGAACTCCAGCACCTCGTCGCTGACGATCCACAGCCGGTCCTCCCAGCCGCTCGCGACCTGCCGCACGCGCTGCGTCAGCCGGGCGACGTCGAGCGCCAGCCGCGCGGCCTCGTCGGCCAGCAATTGCCCGGCCGGCGTGAGCTGCAGCCGGTAGCCGCGCCGGTCGAACAGCAGCGCGTCAAAGCGCGTTTCGAGCTGGCGCGCCGCGTGCGACACCGTCGACGGCGCCTTGCCGAGCCGCGCGGCGGCGCGCGACAGGCTGCCGGTGGCGCGGATCGCGTCGAGCAGCGCCAGTTCGTCTTCGGACAGCATGAGGTCGCTCCACGGTGACGGTGTCGTCGATCGTAAGGCAGCGACGGGCGGCGGTCCAATCCGGCGAGGGCGGCTGCGGCGGCGAGCCGTCGAACCGCCGCTAGCGCGCCGGACTTCCGGTATGCTGATCCACGCGAAATTACACGAATCGAGGTAACCACTGCGATGGACATCGCGATCCGCATCGAAGGCCGTCACGACCTGACGGGGCAAATCTTCCGGCAACTGCGCACCGCGATCGTCGACGGGCGTCTCGAAGGCGGCGCGCGGCTGCCGTCGACGCGCGACCTCGCGAAACAGCTCGGCGTGTCGCGCAAGACGACGCTCGACGCGTTCGAGCGACTGGTGGCCGAGGGCTTCCTGAATACCCGCGCCGGCGACGGCACGTTCGTCGCCGACGGCCTGGCGCGCGTGCCGCACGCCGCCGCGATGTCGGCGCCGTCGATCGTCGACGACGTGCCGCGCATCGACGCGGTCGATGCGCGCGCGCTGTGGAACGCGCTGCCCGACGCGCTCGCGATGCCCACGCCGCAAGACTCGCTCGGCTTCGACTTTCGCGGCGGCGTGACCGACAAGACGTTGTTCCCGTTCGACGCATGGCGGCGCTGCCTGCATCACGCACTGCGCCAGCAGGCGCGCGGCCCCGGCCAGTATCACGATCCGGCCGGCGACCCGCAGTTGCGCGGTGCGATCGCGCGCTACGTCGCCTTCAGCCGCGCGGTCGCCTGCAGCTGGGACGACGTGCTCGTCACGCAAGGCGCGCAACAGGCGCTCGACCTCCTCGCGCGCGTCGTCGTGCGGCCGGGCGACGTCGTCGCGGTCGAGGATCCCGGCTATCCGCCCGCGCGCGCCGCGTTCGCGTCGCTCGGCGCGACGGTGATCGGCGTGCCGGTCGACGCGCAGGGCCTCGTCACGGACCGGCTGCCCGACGACGCGCGGCTCGTCTACGTGACGCCGTCGCACCAGTTCCCGCTCGGCATGCCGATGACGCTCGAGCGCCGCGTCGCGCTGCTCGAATGGGCGCAGCGCCGCCGCGCGGTGATCATCGAGGACGACTACGACGGCGAATTCCGCTTCGAAGGCCGGCCGGTCGAATCGCTGAAGAGCCTCGACCGCACGGGCCTCGTCGCGTACGTCGGCACCTTCTCGAAGACGATCTTTCCCGAGCTGCGGATCGGCTACGCGATTCCGCCGCGCGCGCTGCGCGGCGCGCTGGCCAAGGCGAAGCAGATCGTCGACTGGCACACCTGCACGCTCACGCAGGCGGCGCTCGCCCGCTTCATGCACGAAGGCGATTTCGCGCGGCACCTGAAACGCGTGCAGAAGCACTACGACGCGCGCCGCAAGATGCTGATCGCACACTTGCGCGGCGCGCTCGCGCCGTGGTTCGACGCGATCGTGCCGACCGCCGGCATCCATCTCGCCGCGCACCTGAAGCCGGGGCTCGACGAAGCGGCGCTGGTCCGCGCGGCGCGAGCGCAGGACGTCGGCCTGTACGGGATCTCGGCGTTCCACGTGGGCGTGCCGGTGCGCCCCGGGCTGCTGTTCGGCTATGGCGGGATCGACGCGCTGCGCATCGACACGGCGCTCGCGAAGCTGGCCGCGCTGCTGGATGCCGGCATCGCGGGCGGGTCGCCACTGGTCACCTGAATTTCGATGGAATTGGCTATTCAAGCAGGCCAGTGCACGACCTAAAGTAGGTCCTGTCGCGCCACCCTGGCGCAACCCGACCGAAAAGGACCTGCCATGCAACCGCGCCTGAACTTCTATGCCGCCAGCCCGAATGCCATCAAGGTGATGCGCAATGCCGAGGAATTCCTCGCGAAAAGCTCGATCGAGAAGCCGCTCGCCGAACTCGTCCGCCTGCGCGCGTCGCAGATCAACGGCTGCGCGTTCTGCGTCGACATGCACACGACCGACGCGCGCAAGGGCGGCGAAACCGATCGCCGTCTCGCGACCGTCGTCACGTGGCGCGAAACGCCGTTCTTCACCGAGCGCGAACGCGCGGCGCTGGAATGGACCGAGGCGCTGACGCTGGTGGCCAGCAATCATGTGCCCGACGCCGTCTGGGAAGCCGTGAAGCCGCATTTCACCGACGAGGAACTGTTCGACCTGTCGATGCTGATCGCGACGATCAACTCGTGGAACCGCTTCGCGATCGCGTTCCGCAAGATGCCCGAGTGAGGAGCCGACGATGATCCGCTCTCCGCACCCTCGCGTCGCGCTGTACGCCGGGCTCGCGCTCGCTGCGGCACTGCCGGCCGGCGCCCACGCGCACGACGCCGGCGACAGCGTGCACGCGATCATGCAGCAGGCCGTGCCCGAAGCGCCGGCCAAGCGCGTCGTCGTCGCGACCGTCGACTATGCGCCCGGCCAGGCCTCCGACGCGCACAAGCATCTCGGCTCGGTGTTCGCCGTCGTGTCGAAAGGCGAAGTGCTGTCGCAGGTGAACGGCGGCCCGCTGCGCCGCTATCGCGCCGGCGAAGGCTGGTACGAGCCGCCCGGCTCGCGCCATCAGGTGTCGCGCAACGCGAGCGCGACCGAACCCGCGCAGCTCGTCGTGTTCGGGCTGACGGGCGAGCATCAGCCGCTGAAGTCGCCGATCGATCAGTGATCCGACACGACGCATCGTGCATCGGCTCGCGACGTAAACGGAAAAACCGGCCCGAAGGCCGGTTTTTTCATACCGCATGCCGTGAGCGGCGCTTGCGCGCCGCGCGACATCAGAAGCGGTGGATCATGCCGACGCCGACAGCGATCTGGTTCTGCTTCGAACCTGCCGCCACGCCGTCGCCGATTTGCGTCGTCGCTGCCTGGATGGTGCCAGCCTTGCTCAGCGTATTGCCGGACGCGTGCTGGTAAGCCTCGAGTGCGTACAGGCCCGTGCGCTTCGACAGGCTGTAGTACTGCGACAGCGTGACCTGATGGTACTTGGCCGCGCTCGTGATGCCGTTCGACTGCGTCGCCGCCGTGTACGAGTAGCCCACTGCGAAGTCCCACTGAGCCGCTGCCTTCCAGTGCAGCACGGCGCCAGCCGTGTTGAAGATCGCACTGTTGTGGAACACCGAGCCGATGCCCGGCGTGTACTTGACGTTCGTGTACGACGCCGACACGTCCCACGCCGGCGTGAACTGGTAGCCGGCCGTCACGCCGATGCGCTGCTGCGACTGCGCCGTCTGGTAACCGTTGTTGATCGCGGACACCGCCGGCTGGCCGCCGCTCGTGACCGTCGAGTTGTCGCCCCACGCGCCGCCGCCGAGCGTCGAGTTGTTGACCTTCTGGTAGCCGACCGCGATGCCTGCCGGGCCATTCAGGTACTGGACCGCCGCGCTCCACGTCGAGCCGCGATTCACGCTGCCCGGCACGCCGCCGAACGAGTACGAACCGCCGACCGTGAAGCCGTAGAACTTCGGCGACATGTAGACGAGCGAGTTGTTCGCGCGGTAGCTGGTATCCAGCGAATCGATATCGCCCGGGTGCGCGCCGTATGCGCCCGTCAGCCACGTCGTCGGGCTATACGGCGACAGCAGCGTGTAGTACGCCGTGTACTGACGGCCGGCCGTCAGCGTACCGTACGCCTGGTTCGTCATACCGACCCATGCCTGGCGGGTGAAGATACCGCCCGTCCATTGCGATGCACCGGTCGCGGAGTTCACGCCCGCTTCCAACTGGAAGATCGCCTTCGTGCCGCCACCGAGATCTTCGCTGCCCTTCAGGCCGAAGCGGCTGCCTGCCCATACGCCGCTGGACATCGACACCTTCGAGTGACCGCCGGTCGTCGCGCCCGTCGACGGGGCTGCGTTGTTCTGGTATGCCAGACCGTTGTCGACGATACCGTACAGGGTCACGCTGCTCTGGGCGTGGGCGGCGGTAGCGGCTGCAAGGCCCACTGCCGTCATGGCGAAAGCGACGCGCTTTTTCATTGATTCTCCGTCCTCAAAGAATGATTTCTTTTCTGGTGTGGTTTTATGACTGACACATGTGCGAGTACATGCCGACGCGATTCTGACGGATTACCAATTGTTTCCCAATACGAGCAGTCGGTCATCGTATGATCGACGCAACGCGCGGGTTCACCAAACGGTTACATAACACCTCGAAATGCTTGTGCGGCGGGCCTTTCCGGCATTTCCCGGTGAAAACCCTAGCTTTACATTTTTACGGGTGCAACGCGGCCGTCCAATGTCGTCAGACGCCTTCGGCAAAAAATCATCTTACAAATGCGCGATCGAAGCTGACGCCGCGATTCACGCCGCCGCGCAGGATCGCTGACGTTCGTGACACCCACATTTCGAGACACGAAATCATGAAAACGTTTTAGTCGGCGTGCCGGAGACTGGACGGGAACGGCCCGGCGAACGCGGGCCGGAAGCGATGCCGGCGCCTGTCGCGCCGGCGCGCTTCAGTGCTGCGCTGCGGGGCGCGCGAGCCGCGCGGACACCGCATCGGCGAGCGCGGTCAGACGTGCGCGGATCGCCGTGTTCGAACCGGCCAGCGCAAGCGACGCCGCCATGATCCGGTAGATGCGCTTTCTCGGCACCTTGGCCGGCTTCGCCGGGTCGAGCCACGCAGCGTGGCCGGCCAGCAGTTCGAGCGTTTCGAGGCCGATCATGATCGGCCACAGGCACGCGAGCCGCAGCCGCACGAAGCGGCGCGGGATCGCGAGCGTATACAGGCAGGCGTCGCGATACTGGTCGAGTGCGACGCGCAGCAGGTCGACCAGCACGCCGCGCGCACGTTCCGATGCTTCCGGCTGCATCAGGTCGGCCACGACGAGCCCGTGTGCGCGCAGCACGTCGTCGGGCAGGTAGCAGCGACCGATGCGCAAGTCCTTCGCGCAGTCGCGCAGGATGTTGGTCATCTGCAGCGCCTTGCCGAAACGAATGCCCTTCTCGCGCATGTCCGGCAGATCCCAGCCGCGCGCGGCGCGCGTGTGCGCACCCGTCATGTCGGTCCAGAACTCGCCGACGCAGCCCGCGACGAGATACGTGTAGCGGTCGAGCACGTCGCGGGTCGGCAGCGACGCGACCTGCCCCGACTGCTCGTCCGGAAACGTGCGCAGGTCGAATTCCATCCCCGCGGTGAGCGTCGCGACGACCTTGCGGATCGACGCGCGATCGGCCTCCGGTTGCGCGCGCAGCAGCGCGAGCATCGGCTCCATCGAGCCGAGCAGCACGTGCTCGTGCGAATCGGTCTGCAACCGCGTCACGTCCTCGAGCGAACGCGACAGCGCCACGCCGTCGCCGAGCCGCTCGATGTCGTCGCGCAGGTCGGTCAGCAGCGCCGCGCGGCGGTCGGGCGCGACGAGCGCCGTGTCGGCGATCGTGTCGGCTGCGCGCGCGAGCAGATACGCGAGGCCGACCGGGTCGCGCATGCCGTCGGGCAGCACGCGCAGCGTCAGGTAGAAGGAGCGGGAAACGTTCTTCAGCAGCTCGCCGAGCAGATAGGCGGGATCGGTATGGGTCGTCATGGGTCGGAAAAAATCGGCCGGCGCGGGCCCGGACGCACACGGGCGCCGGGCGCCCGCGCCGGCCCGCGAGTCGCCGCATCGTCGCGCCAGGCGGGCGTCGGCCCCGCGGCGGCGATGCAAAATTCCCGCAAGTTTAGTGCATCCGGCGCGCGGGCAGCCCGAGGCGGCCGGAATGCGGGGCGGGCAAGCCCCGGATCAACCGCCTGGCGCGTGCCTCGCCGCCGAAAAACGAACGGAAAGGTCGAAGTAATACATATGTAATCATTCGGTGCGACGATCGCGCACCGTTCGATTCCGCGTAGCCCGGCGCCCTGCCCGGCCACCGGCGCGAGCGCCCTCTTTTCCGACTCCGTTTCGAAGGTTCATCGACATGCTCCTCAAGCGCCCGACCTCCCTGCGCTACGTCCCGTTCGCCTGCGCCGCCACGTTCCTGCTCGCCGCGTGCGGCGGCGACGACGACCTGACGCGCGATCCCACGCAGCCGATTTCCGCGAAGGTCCAGGTGGTCGGCCATCGCGGCGCGAGCGCGCTGCGCCCCGAACACACGCTGGCGTCGTACCGCAAGGCGATCGAGGACGGCGCGGACGTGATCGAGCCCGACCTCGTGTCGACCCGCGACGGTGTGCTGGTCGCGCGCCACGAGAACGAGATTTCGGGCACGACGAACGTCTCGACGCTGCCGCAGTTCGCGAGCCGCAAGGCGACCAAGACGATCGACGGCGCGCAGTTGACCGGCTGGTTCACCGAGGATTTCACGCTCGCCGAGCTGAAGACGCTGCGGGCGCGCGAGCGGATTCCGCAGGTGCGCCCCGCCAACACCGCGTACAACGACCAGTTCGAGATTCCGACGTTCGACGAGATCGTCGCGCTCGCGAAGCAGATGTCCGCGCAGACCGGCCGCACGATCCACCTGTATCCGGAAACCAAGCATCCGACCTACTTCCAGTCGATCGGCCTGCCGCTCGAGGACCGCCTCGTCGACGCGCTGCTGAAGGATGCGTACACGTCGCGCACGGCGACCGTCTACATCCAGTCGTTCGAAGTCGCGAACCTGAAGGCGATCCGCAACCGGATCAAGTCGAGCCAGCCGAACTGGAAGCTCGTGCAGCTGATGGACGAAGCGCAGCAGCGCCCGTACGACTTCGTGAAGGCGAACGACACGCGCACCTACGGCGACCTGTCGACGCGCGACGGCATGCGCGAGATCGCGACCTACGCGAACGGCGTCGGGCCGTACAAGACGTCGATCATCGCGGTCGCCGCGGACGGCACGCTGCAGCAGCCGACGCCGTACGTGCGCTATGCGCACGAGGCCGGCCTCGTCGTGCATCCGTACACGTTCCGTCCGGAGAACAACTTCCTGCCCGCGTCGCTGAAGGACGGCGGCACGCCGGCCACGCGCAACACGGCCGGCTCGGTGCGCGAGATCCAGGCGTACCTGCGCGCCGGCATCGACGGCTTCTTCACCGACGATCCGGCCGTCGGCCGCACGGCCGTCGATACGTTCACGCGCCGATCCGCATCGTGACCGGGCGCGGCGCGCGACGCGCCGCAGCCGGTCGCCTCGCGTCGGTCAGATCACGTTGAAGTGGTGCGTGCCGTCCCGCTTCAACTGGTCGACGAGTCCGTATTCCCAGTCGAGATACGCCTGCATCGCGGCAGCCGCGTTGTCGGTGCCTTCGTACGGGCGCCGGTAGCGGTCGACGCGCGGCGACGCGAGACGGGTCTCGCCGCTCTCCAGCGGCAGCCCGGCGTCGATCCACGCGGCCGTGCCGCCGGTCAGCACGCGGATGTCGGCCGACTCCGGCAGCAGCGCGCGCGCATCGTCCGCCGCGAACCGTGCCAGCAGGCTCGATCCGCACGTGAACACGTAGCGCTTCGCGGGCGGAATCGCCGCCAGCGCGTCGCGCAGCTGGGCGCGCACCGCGAACCACGCGCCCGGAATATGACGCTTCACGTAGTTCGCGCTGGCCGTCACGTCGACGATCGCGAGCTCGCCCGGCGCGGCCTCCTTCAGCCAGCCGGCGAGCGTCGCGGGCGACACGTCGGTCGCGGGCGGCGTTGCCGGCACGTCGCGCGGCGGCTGGCCGCGCTCGGCGAATGCCGCGGTGCCGGCCGGCTCGACGACGCACACGTCCCAGCCCATCTGCGCGAGCCACGACGCGGTCATGTCCGCGCGCACGCCGTCGTCGTCGGCCAGCACGATCCGCGCGCCGCGCACGGCCGCGTGATGGTCGGTCTCCTGCACGAGCTGGCCGCCCGGCGTGCTCAGGAAGCCCGGCAGATGGCCGGCTTCGTATTCCTCCGGCGTACGCACGTCGAAGCGATACAGCGTGCGGCCCGGTTCGTCGAGCGCGGCGACGTCGGCCAGCGCGATACGCGGCACGCCGGCGCGCTCGGCCACCGCGCGGGCGGCCCGACGCGCATCGGCGCGCTGCGCCGCGTCGATCTCGTCCGGAAAGCGGCGCGCCGCGCCGCGCTCGAGCGTCTGGCCGGCCAGCGTCCAGCCGATCGTGCCGTTGCGCAGCGCGGCGACCGGATTCGGCAGCCCCGCGTTGACGAGCGACTGCGTGCCGATGATGCTGCGCGTGCGGCCCGCGCAGTTGACGATCACCTGCGTGTGCGGATTCGGCGCGAGCGCCCGCACGCGCAGCACGAGTTCCGCGCCCGGCACGCTGGTCGACGTCGGGATGTTCATCGTCTGGTATTCGTCGAAGCGCCGCGCATCGACGATCACCACATCGGCTTTCGCGTCGATCAGCGCCTGCACCTCCTGCGCGGACAGCGACGGCGTATGGCGCTCGGCCTCGACCCATTCGCCGAACGACTTGCTCGGCACGTTCACGTCGATGAACAGTTCGCCGCCCGCCGCGACCCAGCCCGCGAGGCCGCCGTCGAGCAGCCGCACGTCGGTGTAGCCGAGCCGCGCGAGCGTGGCGGCCGCGCGCGGTGCGAGATCCTCGCCGCCCGCTTCGCCGAACACGACGATCGGCGTGTCGCGGCGCGGAATCCGGGTCCACGCGTCGAGTTCGAGCTTCGACAACGGAAAGTTGGCGGCCCACAACGGATGGCCCTGCGCGTACGGATCTTCCTCGCGTACGTCGATCAGCGCGATCTCGTCACGGGCCAGCAGGCGCGCGCGTACGTCCTGGTACGACGCGACGGGAAAGCGGGAAATGGAATCGGCGGATTGCGTCACGATGTCTCTATGTTGAATACGTTGAAGTCGGTGAATGAAGCGGAACGGCTCGATCTTCGCCCTGCCGGCGCGCACCCGCAACGGGCCACGCCAGCGGGCTGTACGTCAGGCATTCGAATAGCCCGACACGAACGGCTTCACGGTCCCGTCGTCCAGGTACACCGCGCGCTCGACCTTGCCGATGTTCGCGCCGTACACGTGGATGCTGATCGATACCTGGTCGGCGAACGCGTTGGTCACGCGATGCACGTCGCCGATGCGCGGCGACACGGCCTCGACCTCGCCCGGCTGCAGCCGCACGGCGTCGCCCGCGGGCACCGGCTTGCCGGCCGCATCGAACCGGTACGGCTGCGAGAACTCGCCGCCACGCAGCATCCCGATCAGCCCCCACACCGTGTGGTCGTGGATCGGCGTCGCCTGGCCGGGCCCCCACACGAAGCTGACGACCGAGAAGCGCTCGTCCGGATCGAGATGCAGCAGGTACTGCCGGTAGCGCTCGGGATCGGGCTGCGCGAACGCGTCGGGCAACCAGTCGTCGTGTTCGACGAGCGCGGCGAGCAGCGCGCCGCCCTCGTCGAGAATGCGCGCCTCGTTCGCGCCGGACGCGAGCAGCGCATCCAGACCCTCGACGAACGGACGCAGCGGCGTCTGTTGCAACGAAAGCGTACTCATCGGCTGTCTCCTCGAATATGATGCCGAATATGATGGATCGTCATGATGCACCCGAAAGACCATGCAGAACAAACATGAAAATTAGCGATATCGACGCTTTTGCAGCGGTCGTCCGCTGCCAGACCCTGAGCCAGGCCGCAGCCGAGCTCGGGATGACGCAGCCCGCGATCACGCGGCGCGTCCAGAATCTCGAGGAAGCGCTCGGCGTGACGCTGCTCGACCGCAACACGAAACCGCCACGCCCGACCGACATCGGCCGGCAGGTATTCGACCAGTGTCGCGCGATCCTGCGCGAGGTCGATGCGCTGCGCGAACTGACGGCCGGCGGGCAACCGCCCGCTGGCGAATTCCGCATCGGGCTCACGCAAGGGCTCGGCGAGCTGATGCTGCCGGCGCTCATCGCGGATCTCGGCGCGCAGTGGCCCGCGCTCGCGACGCAGGTCACGACCGCATGGGGCGGCCAGCTCGTCGAACGCATCGCCCGCCGCGAACTCGAGGCGGCGCTGGTCTTCCTCGCGCGCGAGATGGTGCTGCCGGCGCAGGTCGAAGGCGTTCGGTTGCTGGCCACACGGCTCGTCGCGGTCGGCCGCAAGGGCGACTGGCCGCGCCGCAGCTACCGGCTCGCCGATTGCCACGCGCGCGGCTGGGTGCTCAATCCGGACGGCTGCGGCTTTCGTGCGGGCCTGCGGCGCGCGCTCGACGCGCAGGGCCTGCCGATGCCGGTCACGCTCGATGCGTACGGCCGCGACCTGCAACTGCAGAGCGTCGCGAACGGCTTCGGCCTCGGGCTGATGCCGTTGCCGCTCGTCGAAGGCAGCCCGCTGCGCGATGCGCTCGACATCGTGCCGCTCGCCGATTTCAAGCCGCAGATCGACCTGTGGCTGCTGCGCCGGCACGATGCGGCCCGCTTCGACGCGCCGCTCGCGGTCGTCGCCGCGCATGCGCGGACCGCGTTCGCGGTCGCCGAGCAGACGCACGACCAGGCCGCGTGACCACACCGGGCGGCGTCGGCAACGCGCCGCCCCAATGACCTGCGGGGCCACCCGACCCCGTTCACGCATCGCGTCGGTCGCGTTCGATCCCGTCGCGTGACGTTCCGCCCGCCGCCGCGTTCGTTGCTCCGGGCGTCGCCGCATCGAGCGCCGCCCGCCCCGCCGCCACCGCGATCGCATCGTCCTGCGGCGTATGCACGCGGCTGCACAGCACGTCGCGATAGTGGCGCTCCAGCGGATTGGTGCGGCTCAACCCGTGATTGCCCGACAGCTTCAGCGCCTGCTCGACCGTGCGGATCGCCTGCTCGGTCACGGTCCGCTTGACGAGGCCGCTGGTCGTCACCGACGGCGCATTGCCGGCGTCGGTGCGCGCGATGTGATCGTCGAGCAGCACGCGATTCGCGTGCAGCCAGCCCTCGATTTCGCCGACCGCTTCCTGCACGCGCGGCAGCGTCGCGAGCGGTGCGCCGAGCCCGCTCGGCGCACGCGTCGTCGCGAACTCGACCAGCCAGTCGCGCGATGCGCGCGCCACCGCGTCGTACAGGCTGCCGAGCAACGCGACCATCCACGCCTGCTGATCGGCCTGCGCGTCGGCATCCGCGTGCGTGGCAGCCGACACGACCCATGCGTCCGGCGCACGCACGTCGACCGCATGATCGGCCGGCAGCGGCACGTCGTCGAACACGACTTCATGGCTGCCCGACGCGCGCAGGCCGAGGTGATTCCAGCTTTCGATCACGCGGATGCGATCGCCGTCGGTGTCAGGGTCGCGCGGCACGAGAAACACGCCGACGCGCGGCGTCGGCTCGTCGGTGCGCGCCCACACGGCCAGCCAGCGCAGCGCCGGAATGCCGGTGCTGTACAGCTTGTGACCCGAGAGCCGCCAGCCGTCGCCATCGCGGCGCGCGATGGTCGCCGGCAGCCCGCCGCGCGACGGCGAACCGAGCGCCGGCTCCACGCGCAGCGCATTGATCAGCGCACCGTGCGCGACCGCGCTGTCGAACACCGCGCGCCGCACCTGCGCCGGCCAGCGGTTGTCGGCGCGGCCGAGCGCGCGATGCTGCAGGTACGTCATCGTCAGCACCAGCGCGGTGGCGGGATCGGCCCGCGCGACGGCAGCGACGATCCGGCTCGCCTGCGCCAGCGTCGCCCCGGCGCCGCCGTGCTCGCGCGGCACGACCTGCGCGATCAGCCCGGCACGATGCAGCCGCGCGAGGTTCTCGTGCGGAAACCGGCCGTCGACGTCGTTGCGGGCCGCATCGGCGGCGAGTTCGGGGGCGAGGTGTTCGAGCCGCGCGGCGAGGCGCGCGTCGTTCGTCCCGTCGGCGTCTGCGTCCGCAACGTCGGCGGTGCCGGCGGCATCGGCAGGCAGAAGGCGCAGCGCAGGTTGCGGCGGCGGCGAGGAAGCGGCAAGGCTGGCGGACATCGAAACGGATTCCCTGGGTAGTTCGGACACGGCGACGAGAACGGCGCCAACGCGCGCCCGATCATTCGCGAGCCCATAGCGTATGCGCAACGCATGCGGCCCCAAACCATGCAAATCTGATATTCAAATCGGGATTGATTATTTCCATTCCGCATGATCCCGGCGTTAACCTGCGCTCCATTCCTGCCCGGCCGTGCGCCGGGACGTCCCTGCACCGGAGACCCAGATGAGCGTCGAATTCATCGGCATGATCCAGAGCCAGAAGCAGTCGGAAATCCACCCGGCGTCCGGCCCCGTGGTCGATCCCGACTATGTGCGCGACTTTGCCCGCGCCCACGAAACAGCCGGCTTCGACCGGATCCTCGTGCCGCATCACTCGACCGGCCCGTCGGCGACGCTGACGATCGCGTTCGCGGCGGCCGCGACCGAACGCATCCACTTCATGCTCGCGCATCGCCCGGGCTTCACCGCGCCGACGCTCGCCGCGCGGCAGATCGCGACGCTCGACCAGTTCAGCCGCGGCCGACTCGCCGTGCACTTCATCTCCGGCGGCTCGGACAGCGAACAGCAGCGCGACGGCGATTTCCTCGATCACGACGCACGCTACGCGCGCACCGACGAATACCTGGGCATCCTGCGGCGGATCTGGACGGAAACGCAGCCGTTCGATCACGACGGCGCGCACTACCGGTTCAAGCAGGGCTTTTCGGAAGTGAAGCCGTTCCAGCAGCCGCATGTGCCGATCTACTTCGGCGGCGCGTCGGAAGCCGCGCTCGCGGTGGCCGGCAAGCACGCGGACGTCTATGCGCTGTGGGGCGAATCGCTCGACCAGGTGCGCGACCTGACGACCCGCGTGCGCGCCGAAGCCGCGAAGCACGGCCGCCAGGTGCGCTTCTCCGTGTCGTTCCGCCCGATCCTCGCGGCGACCGAGGACGAAGCGTGGGCGCGCGCGCACCGCATCCTCGACGAAACGCGCCGGCTGCGCGAAGCGGCGGGCCTCGGCGCCGGCGGCCCGCAGCAGAGCGAAGGCGCGCGCCGCCTGCTCGCCGCGGCCGAGCGCGGCTCGCGCGTCGACAAGCGGCTGTGGACCGAGATCGCGAAGCTCACCGGCGCGCGCTCGAATTCGACGGCGCTCGTCGGCACGCCCGAACAGGTCGCCGACGCGCTGCTCGACTACTACGACCTCGGCGTGACGACCTTCCTGATCCGCGGTTTCGACCCGTTGGAAGACGCGATCGACTACGGCCGCGAACTGATTCCGCGCGTGCGCAACGCCGTCGCCGAACGCGACGCGGCACGCCGCGCCGCCTGAGCCCAACGGAGCCCTACGCGATCATGTCCGCCGTCCTTTCGCCCCCCAACCGTACCGCATCGGGCCTCGTGCTCGCCGACACCCCGCGCCAGCACTTCTGGTTCGATCCGCCCGCGCCGCGCATCGACGTGGCCGCCGAGCGCCGCCACCGGCAGGAGCGGCTCGCAGCCGCGTTCCGGCTGTTCGCGCGCTTCGGCTTCGCGTCGGGCCTCGCCGGCCACATCACCGCGCGCGATCCGGAGCTGCCCGACCATTTCTGGGTGAACCCGCTCGGCGTGCATTTCTCGCAGATCAAGGTGTCCGACCTGCTGCTCGTCAACGCACGCGGCGAAACCGCGATCGGCCAGCGGCCGCTGAACAAGGCCGCGTTCGCGATCCATGCGGCGATCCACGAAGCCCATCCGCACGTGGTCGCCGCCGCGCACACGCATTCGACCTACGGCAAGGCCTGGTCGACGCTCGGTCGCCCGCTCGATCCGCTCACGCAGGACGCGTGCGTGTTCTACGAGGATCACGCGCTGTTCGACGATTTCACGGGGATGGTCGTCGACACCAGCGAAGGCGCGCGGATCGCCGAGGCGCTCGCGAAGCCGGACGGCACCACGCACAAGGGCGTGATCCTGAAGAACCACGGCATCCTGACGGCCGGCCCGACGGTCGAGGCCGCCGCGTGGTGGTACATCGCGCTCGACAACGCCGCGCACACGCAGTTGCTGGCCGAAGCGGCCGGCACGCCGCAGCCGATCGATCACGCGACCGCGCGCCATACGCACGGCCAGATCGGCGGCCCCGACGGTGCGCTGCATGCGTTCGACAGCCTGTTCGCGCGCGTCGTCGCCGACGAACCCGACCTGCTCGACTGAGCCGCCCTTGCGCTACCCCGGAGACCACACAATGACCCACACCACCGCACCCGCGCCCGCCGACGCACACGACGACCAACGCCGCCGGCTGCTGCGCGCGGCCGGCGCCGCCGCGCTCGCCGTACCGGCGATCACGCTCGGCCGCAAGGCCTGGTCCGCGCCGCCGCTGAAGAAGCTGACGTTCGCGTGGAACCAGAACGCGTTCTGCCTGACGCCGATCGTCGTCGCGCAGGAGCGCGGCTTCTTCGAGAAGAACGGGCTGAAGGTCGAGCTGATCAACTACAGCGGCTCGACCGACCAGCTGCTCGAGTCGATCGCGACCGGCAAGGCCGACGCGGCGGTCGGGATGATCCACCGCTGGCTCAAGCCGCTCGAGGCCGGCTTCGACGTGAAGATCATCGGCAGCTCGCACGGCGGCTGCGTGCGCCTGCTCGGCGCGAAGGCGGCCGGCGTCACGACGCTGCAGGCGCTGAAGGGCAAGACGGTCGGCGTCAGCGATCTGGCCGCGCCCGGCAAGCACTTCTTCTCGATCCTGCTCGCGAAGAACGGCATCGATCCGGAGCGCGACATCACGTGGCGACAGTATCCGGCCGACCTGCTCGGCGTCGCGGTCGACAAGGGCGAGATCCACGCGATCGCCGACGGCGACCCGAACCTCTATCTGCTCGAAAAACGCAGCAACGGCGCGTATACCGAACTCGCGACCAACCTGTCCGGCGAATACGCGCGCAAGGTGTGCTGCGTGATCGGCGCGCGCGGCGACCTCGTGCGCAACGACCGGCCGTCGGCCGCCGCGCTCGCGCGCTCGATCGTGCAGGCCACCGAGTACACGCACGACAACCCGAACGAAGCCGCGAAGGTGTTCGCGAAGTATTCGCCGAAGATCAGCCCCGAGGATCTGCGCAAGCTGTACGCAACGCTCACCTACACGCATCACCCGACCAACGTCGACCTGCAGCAGGAAATCGCGTTCTATGCGGACGATTTCCGCCGCATCAGCGTACTGAAGAAGAGCACGGACCCGCAGCGCTTCGCGCAGCAGGTCTATGCGAACGTACTGGGGTAATGCGATGTCGACGATCGAACACGCTTCCGCCGCACGCACCGCATCGGCTCCGGCCGGCGCCGCCGCCAACGCTACAGCTTCCGCTCGCCCGGCCTGCACGACGTGCGAGGCCACGCTGGCCGCGCAAGCGCGGCGCGAGCGTACCTGGCCGACCGGGATCGCCGCCGCAGTCGCGTGGGCCGCGCTCGGCGCGCTCACGCAACTGTGGCCGAACCGGATCGTCGGCTTCAGCGACTGGGCGTACACCGACACGTTCGGCACGGCCGCGTGGACGATCGCCGCGCTGCTGCTCGTCGCCGCGACGCTCGGCCATCTCGTTGCGGCGACCCGCACGCGGCTCGCACGCGTGCGTCCGGCCGGCCCGTGGCTCGTCGCGCTGCCGCTCGTGCTCGCCGCGTGGGAAATCGTCACCGCGAAAACCGGCTGGCTGCCGACGCCGTTCTTCGCGCCGCCGCAGGCGCTGATCGAAGTCTACGTCGACGACTGGCCGCGCCTCGCCGGCAGCGCCGCCAACACGCTGAAGCTGCTCGCGCTCGGCTTCGCGTACGGCGTCACGGTCGGCTTCGCAGTGGGCGTGTCGATCGGCTGGTCGCGCCGGATCGGCTACTGGGTGCATCCGGTGCTGCGCGTGCTCGGGCCGGTGCCGGCCACCGCGCTGCTGCCGCTCACGTTCTACTTCTTCCCGTCGAGCTATTCGGCCGCCGCGTTCCTGATCGCGCTCGCCACCGGGTTCCCGGTCGCGGTGCTCACGTGGTCGGGCGTCGCGAGCGTGAACAAGCAGTACTACGACGTCGCGCGCACGCTCGGCGCGAACGCACGCTTCCTCGTGCTGCGCGTCGCGATTCCGGCCGCACTCCCGCACGTGTTCGTCGGCATTTTCATGGGGCTCAGCGCGTCGTTCACGGTGCTGGTCGTCGCCGAGATGATGGGCGTCAAGTCGGGGCTCGGCTGGTATTTGAGCTGGGCGCAAGGCTGGGCGTCGTACGTGAACATGTATGCGGCGCTGATCGTGATGGCGCTGCTGTTTTCCGGGCTGATCGCGCTGCTGTTCGCGCTGCGCGACCGTGTGCTCGCGTGGCAGAAAGGAACCGTCAAATGGTAAGCGCCGCCGTACTCGAACCGTCCGCGGCCACTGCCGCGGCGCCCGCCGTCACGCCGCCGCGCGGCGCGCGCATCGACATCCGCCGCGTGAGCCACGCGTTCGACGGCCCCGGCGGCGCGCTGCCGGTGCTCGACGACGTGTCGCTGTCGGTCGCGGCCGGCGAATTCGTCGCGCTGCTCGGCCCGAGCGGCTGCGGGAAATCGACGCTGCTGCGCCTCGTCGCGGGGCTCGACGCCGCGCGGCAAGGCACCATCGCGCAGGACGGCGTGCCGATCGAGCGCCCCGATCCGTCGCGCATCGTCGTGTTCCAGGACCCGACGCTGTACCCGTGGCGGCGCGTGCGCGCGAACGTCGCGCTCGGCCTCGAAGCGCGCGGGGTGGCGCGCACCGCGCAGCATCGCGTCGACGATGCGCTCGCGCGCGTCGGGCTGCAGGAGTTCGCGAACGTGTTTCCGCATCAGTTGTCCGGCGGGATGGCGCAGCGCGTCGCACTCGCCCGCGCGCTCGTCAACGATCCGCGCCTGCTGATCCTCGACGAGCCGCTCGGCAAGCTCGATTCGCTGACGCGGCTCACGATGCAGGCCGAGCTGACCGCGCTGTGGCAACGCGACGGTTTCTCCGCGCTGCTCGTCACGCACGACGTGGAAGAAGCGCTGTTCCTCGCGCAGCGCGTGATCGTGTTCGGGCCGCGGCCGGCCCGGATCGTCGCCGAACTGCGCGTCGACCTGCCCTACCCGCGCCATCGCGGCGACCCGCGCCTCGCCGCCTTGCGCCACGACGCGCTGCGGTATCTCGGGCTCGATGCGAGCTGGTAGATGCCGGATGCCGTTCGACGTTTGATTACCGTCCGGCGGAGACGCGCGCGATGAATGCGCCGCCGTTCGCCGACTGGGCCATCGCATTCCTGCAACTGCTGTATCGCGCGCAAATCGCGCTGGCGCATGGGCTCCACGCGATCGGCCTGACCGGCGACGCCGATGGCCAGGCCGCGTGGCCGTGGGCGCATCGCATCGCGCTCGAAACGCTGCGCATCGATGCGGGGCTCACACGGCAGCTCGCGCTCGCCTGCGGCGTGACGGCGCTGGCCGTCGTGCTCGCGTGCACCGCGCTCGCTTCGCGCAAGTGGCGTATCGCATCGGCCATCGCCGCACTGGCCGTCGCATGGTTCGCGCCGTGGCCGCCCGCTTCGCTGTGGCTCGCGCCGGCCGTGCCGACGAGCTTCCAGCGCGATCCCGCGCCGTTTTCCGTAGCGAACGTGATGCGCGGCGCGCACCTGTATACGCAACATTGCGCGGCCTGCCACGGCGCGGACGGACGCGGCGAAGGGCCGCTCGCCGCCACGCTCGCGCACTGGCCGCCGACCTTCGCCGGCACGCTGCTCGCGCGTCGCCTCGACGGCGAACTGTTCTGGCGCGTGCGCCACGGCACGCAGGACGAGCACGGCGCGTCGACGATGCCCGGCTTCGCGGCGACACTCGGCCCGCAGGACACCTGGGCCGTGCTCGACTACCTGAAAGCGCTGGCCGCCGGCAGCGGCGCGCAGGCGCAAGGCGCGTGGCCGGTGCCGGTCCCGCTGCCGGCCCTCGACGTGCGGTGCGGCGACGCCGCGCCTCAAGCGCTCGAGCGCTGGCGCGAAGGCCAGCGCGTGCGCGTCGTCGCGCTCGAGCCGGGCACCACGCCACCGCCGGAAGATGCGCGCTGGCAGACCTTGCTGGTCACGGAAAACGGGGGGGCGGTGCCGCCGTCGACCGGCTCGCGCGCGAACTGCGTCGCGACGACCGCCGATGCGTGGCGCGCGTTCGCGACGATTGCCGGCGTCGCGCCCGAGGCACTCGGCGGCACGCAACTGCTTGCGGATCGACGCGGCTGGCTGCGCGCGCGGGCGTTGCCGGGCAGCGCCGGCTGGTCGGACGCCGACCTGCTGTGCCGCTCGGATGCGGTGGCCCGGCCGGCCGCGCGCGCCACCAGCGGCGACGCACTGACCGCGCTGCTGCTGCGCGTCGACAACGAACCCGTGCGCGACGTACAGGCCGGGCTCCCGCATTGAACCCACGAATCCTTCCTTCAACCGAACTTCACGATGAATCCGACCCGACGCCACTTCCTCGCGCAGGCGAGCGCCCTTGCCACGATCGCCGCCGCCCCGACTGCGCTGCGCGCGCAATCCGGTACACGGCCGCTGCTGCGCGCCGGCGACCAGAAAGGCGGGCTGCGCGCGCTGCTCGAAGCGGCCGGCGAACTGAACGGCCTCGCGTACGACATCGCGTGGACCGAATTTCCGGCCGCCGCGCCGCTCGCGGAAGCGCTGAACGCGGCCGCGGTCGACTGCGGGCCGATCGGCGACGCGCCGGTGATCTTCGCGCTCGCATCGGGCGCCCGCATCAAGGTGATCGGCGCGAACCGTTCCGATCCGTACGGCACGGCCGTGCTCGTGCAACCCGACGCCGCGCTGAAAGGCGCGGCCGACCTGAAGGGCAAGCGCATCGGCACCACGCGCGGCTCGATCGGCCATTTCGTCACGCTGAAGGCGCTCGATGCGGCCGGCCTGCCGCCCGATGCCGTGTCGTTCCGCTTCCTGCCGCCGGCCGACACGATGCTGGCGCTCGCCACCGGTTCGATCGACGCGTGGGCGACCTGGGAGCCCTACACCGCGCTCGCCGAAACGAGCGGCCGCGCGCGCGTGCTGGTCAACGGCCGCGGACTGTGGTCGGGCCTCAGCTATCTCGCGGCAACCGACGCGGCGATCGCCTCGAAGCGCGACGTGCTGCACGATTTCCTGCGACGCGTCGTGCGCGCGCAGGCCTGGTCGTACCGGCACGCCGACGCGTATTCGGCGGCGCTCGCGCGCATCATCGGCATTCCGCCGGCCGCCGCGAAGCTGCAATTCGAGCGCCGCGGCACGCGTTGGCTACCGATCGACGCGACGGTGATCGCCGAACAGCAGCGCACGGCCGACTTCTACCTGAAGGCCGGGTTGCTGCGCCAGCCGCTCGACGTGCGCACGACCTTCGACACCGGCTTCCCGCTCGGGTGACGGATACGTGGCGGTAGGCGGTACGCGGCCGCCCAAACGGCTTCGGCCCGATCTGGCACAATCGCGATTCGATCATCCCGCCGTCAGCCAGCGTCATGCCAGCCATCACCGAACTCTTCGTCTACCCGATCAAATCCTGCGCCGGCATCGCGCTCACGCGCGCGCAACTGCTTGAAACGGGCCTCGCCTACGACCGCCACTGGCTGATCACCGATCCGCGCGGGCAGATGCTCACGCAGCGCACGCATCCGCGTCTCGCGCTGATCCGTCCGACGCTCGACAACGATGCGCTCGTGCTGAACGCGCCGGGCATGCCGGCACTGCGCACGCCGCTCGACGGCGACGCGACGCCCGCCACGCCGAAGATGGCGGCGACCGTGTGGCGCGACACCGTCGACGCGATCGACACGGGCGCCGAAACGGCCGCGTGGCTCACCGAATTCCTCGGCGTGCCGACGAAGCTCGCGCGCTTCGGCCCCGATGCACGCCGCGGCTGCAATCGCAAATGGACCGGCGAGATCGATACGCATACGCAGTTCGCGGACGGCTATCCGCTTTTGGTGATCGGCCAGTCGTCGCTCGACGACCTGAACGCGCGGCTTGCCGCGAAAGGCGCGCCGGCGATCCCGATGAACCGCTTCCGGCCGAACATCGTCGTGTCGGATCTCGACGCGTACGAAGAGGATTTCGTCGAGCATCTCGACGTCGACGGCGACACGCCGGTGCGGCTGCGACTCGTGAAGCTGTGCACGCGCTGCCCGATGCCGACGATCGACCAGGCGACCGGCGCGCCCGATCCCGCATGGCCGCACGAGCCGACCGACACGATGCAGACCTATCGCGCGAATCCGAACTACGACGGTGCGCTGACGTTCGGCATCAATGCGATCGTCGTCGAAGGTGCGGGTGCGTGGCTCGAAGTCGGGCAGCCGGTCGAAGCGGAGATCGGCTTCGGCGATTGAGCGGCACTCAAAGCGGTGCTCAAGGAACCGTATAGCCCTCGCAATCGGGAAGCGGCCGGTCGGGCGTATAACTGCCGGCTGACGGATCGAACCGGAACGTGCGCCGATACGTGCAGGTGCGATCCACTGCCGTCACCAGGTCGCGCTTGCGCAGCGGCGGCGCGGCAAGCGAGTCCTTGTCGCGCGACACGTGCCCGGGAAAGCTCGAGGCGCGCGTGGCATACAGCAGTCGCGGCAAACCGGCGCGGACGCTCCGGTCCAGACTCAACGTCGCGTCGAACGCGTAGTCGTCGTGACAAGCGCCGAGCCGCCTTCGCTGGTCGCGTTCGGAAAAGCATGCCCGGATCGTCGCCGATCCCGACAGTGGCACCGCAAGCACCTGTTGCGTCCGCGGTACTCGATCGCCGGCCACGACGCGGATCAGGCGCAACTCCGAAGCCGATGCCCCTCCGCCCGAGTAGCCGGTGGACATATCGAACCTGACGCCGACGATCACGTCCCCACCCGCGCCCCGCAGCACGCGCGGCCACAATGCAAAGCGCCCGTGGCCGTCGGACGGATCGTCGAGATCGACGTGCACGTCGGCCGGTTGCCCGGCGAACCGCGTGATTCGCAACGCAGGTTCGTGATCGGCATCTCCCCGAACGATCTCGACGCAGAGCTGCCGGTCGGCGGTACAGCCTTCCTCGTCGTTGGACGATTGCGCAGCGGTCATCGGGTTCAACGACTCCAGGCGATTGCCCGCGCGATCGACTTCGATCGCCTGATCGGCCTGGTCGGCCGCATGTACATGTGAAGGCACACCGACCGTGAACACGGACAGTACCGCGGCCATGCCGAATGCGGCACCACGGACGCCTCGCGCGGATGCGAACGAGAAACGGAAGCGGGAACGCGAACAAGTTGTGAAATTCATCGGAATATCCTGACATTTATGAGGCTACGGAGCGCGCTTTTCGGCACGATGCGCGGCCTCGGTATGTGGGGCGTGGTTGAAACGTGCGCGGTTCAGCCCGTCCGCGCCGTCACGCACGTCACCGTACGCTTGCCCGCCCCTCATGCGCCGTCCGACCGCGCACGCTCCACAGCCCGCGCCGCCGGCAGCCGGATCGTCACGATCAGCCCGCCGCCGGCCGCATCGGCCAGCGTCACGCTGCCCTGATGCACACGCGCGATTTCCCGCACGATCGACAACCCGAGCCCCGTTCCTTCGACCGTCTGCGTCTTGCTGCCGCGATGGAAGCGCTCGAACACCGCGTCGCGTTCGTCGGCCGGAATGCCGGGCCCGTTGTCGATCACGTCGAGCCGCGCGTCCGCGCCGTCGCGCGAGACGCGCACCGTGATCACCGCACGGTCGCCCGCATAACGGATCGCGTTGTCGATCAGGTTGCCGACCATTTCACCGAGCAAGTCGGACTGCCCGAGCACGTCGACGTCGGCCTCGTGCTCGAAGCCGAGATCGATGTCGCGTGCGCGCGCGACGGGCGACCAGTCGAGCGTCACGCTGCGCGCGAGCCGGTGCAGCGCGACCGGCTTGTGCGCGACCGCATGGCCGCTGTCCGAATCGAGCCGCGACAGCGACAGCAATTGCTGGACGATCTTCGCGGCCTGCCGCACCGCGCCGTTCGCGCGCCGCAGGTGCACGTTCGCGCGCGGCTGCTCGTCGGGCCGCAACGCGAGCTCGACGCCCGCCTGCACGGCCGCGAGCGGCGTCTTCAGCTGATGGGCCGCATCGGCGAAGAAACGCCGCCGCGCCACCTGCATCCGCTGCGTGCGGCCGATGTACTGGTTGATCGAATCGACGAGCGGCGCGAGCTCGCTCGGCATCGCGCCGGTGTCGAGCGGCGTCGTGTCGTCCTCGCTGCGCGCGGCGACGGTGGCCGACAGCCGGTTCAGCGGCCGCAGCCCGCGGCCGACGCCGAGCCACACGATCCCGAGCGCCAGCACGACGAGCAGCCCTTCCTGCAGCAGCGACCCGATCAGGATCTCGCGCGCGAGCGCCTGGCGCGCCTCGATCGTCTCGCCGACCATCACCCAGACGATGCGCGACTGCGCGGTCGGCACGTCGTGCACCGGAATGCGCAGCGCGGCCATCCGCAATTGCTCGCCGCGATACACGACGTCGTAGTAGCGCGTGACGAACGGCGCGCCGTCGCCCGCGTCGCGCCCCTGCGGCAGCGGCAGGTCCGGATAGCCGGTGATCGTGTGGCCGTTGTCCTCGCGGATCAGGTAGTAGATCTTGCCGCCGTCGCTCGATTCGAGCATTTCGAGCGCGAGATACGGCAGGTCGACCTCGACCTCGCCGTCGTTGAGCCGCACGCCTTCGCGGATCGACTTCAGCGACGACGACAGCGTGCGGTCGAACGCGACGTGCGCGGCGCTCATCGCACGCTGGTACGTGAGCCACGAGTCGAGCGCGAGCAGGCCGAGCAGCGGCAGCAGCAGCCACAGCGCGACCTGCGCGCGCAGGTTCGGGCGGGTCATCATGCCTGCCGCCGCGCCGCCCCGAGGAACGCATGCGCTCCCTCGGGAGGCAGCGAATGACCGTGAGCGCGGGGGCCGCTCATTCAGCCGTCTCCGCCTTCGCTTCGAGCAGATAGCCCAGGCCGCGCAGCGTGACGATCGCGACGCCCGTGTTCTCCAGCTTCTTGCGCAACCGGTACACGTAGATCTCGATCGCGTCCGCGTTGACCGATTCGTCGAGCCCGAAGATCTTCTCCGACAGCGTGTCCTTGTTGATCGCGCGACCGTTGCGCAGGATCAGCACCTCGAGCACCGAGCGCTCGCGCGGCGTGAGCGACAGCGGCTCGCCCGCGAGATGGAAGCTGCGGTCGATACTGTCGTACGAAAGCGGCCCGCATTCGACGCGCGAATGCTCGTGACCGAGGCTGCGCCGGATCAGCGCGCGGGCGCGCGCCTCCAGTTCGGTCAGCTCGAACGGCTTCGCGAGGTAGTCGTCGGCGCCGAGATCGAGCCCCTTCACGCGGTCCTCGACCGACCCGTGCGCGGTAAGGATCAGCACCGGCACCGGATTGCGGCGCGCACGCAATCGCCGCAGCACCTCCAGCCCGTCGAGCTTCGGCAACCCGAGATCGAGGATCACCAGCGCGTAGTCCTGCGTGCGCAGCACGTGGTCCGCCGCCTCGCCGTCGGCCATGTGATCGACCGCGAAGCGCGCGGCGCTCAGCGCGTCGTTCAGCGACTGGGCCAGGTTCGGGTTGTCTTCGACGAGCAGCACACGCATGGGGATTCCGGTGAGGTCAGCGAACAGCCCGCTACATTACATGATCCTTTCCGTCTCCACGCCTCGCGGAAACACGGGTTGCGCGGGTGTCGCGAACCCGCCGCGCGCGATGCCGGCCACCGCGCCTCAGCGTTCGGCCGCCGCACGGTTGCGCGCCGCGATGCGCGCCTCGCCGGCCACGCCGCGCTCGCGAAAACCGGCCACCACCGCGACGAACGCGATGCTCGCGCCGGCCGTGACGACGATCATCGGGTGCGCGGTACCGTCCGACAGCCACGCCAGCACGCCGCCGCACGCGGCCGTGATCGCCATCTGGATAAAGAAGAACAGCCCCGACGCGGTGCCGGCGATCTGCGTGTACGGCTGCATCACCGCGAACTGGCAGGCCGGAATCGCGATCCCGACCGCGATCATCACGACGAACATCGGCACGACGAGCGCCGTCACCGACGTCGGGGCGATCGCGCCGCCGACCCACAGCGCGGCGGCGCCGGCCAGATTGACGACCGCCGCCGCCGCGATGACCGAATCGGCGGACCAGCGCACGCTGGTCCGCGCGAACGCATTCGAGCCGATCAGGTAGCCGAGCACGGTCACGCCGAAGATCGCTGCATAGACCGGCCCGGACACCCCGATGTGCCGCTGGAACAGCGTCGACGATTCCGCGATGAACGGATAGTAGGTGCAGTAGGCAAAGCTGATCGCGAATGAATAGCGCAGGAAACGCCGGTCGCGCAGCAGGCCGGCGTAGGTCCGCAGCAGCCCGGCGCCGGCGGGCGGCCGCGCGTCGCGTTCACGGGTTTCAGGCAGGTAGCGCAGCACCATCGCGGTCGCGACCAGCCCGCCCGCCGCCAGCCAGCCGAACACGCCGCGCCAGCCGAGCCACTCGGCAATCGCGCTGCCGGCCAGCGGCGCGACCACCGGCGACAGCGCCATGCCGGCCGAAATATGCCCGAGCATCGTGGCCTGCGTCGCGGCCGGAAAGCGCTCGCGCACGATCACGCGGCCGATCACCGTGCCGCTGCAGCCGCCCAGCGCCTGGCACACGCGCGCGGCGATCAGCGCCGGGATGCTGGTCGACCATGCGCACGCGACGCTCGCGACGACGTACAGGCACAGGCCGCCGAGCAGCACCGGGCGTCGGCCATAGCGGTCGGACAGCGGCCCCGACACCAGCATCGACAGCGCATAGCCGACCATGTAGAGGGTCAGCGTGAGTTGCAACTGCGCGTCGGTGCCGTGCAGCGCATCCGCCATCGCGGGCAGCGACGGCAGGTACGCATCGATCGTGACGCGCGGCAGGCACACGACGAGCATCAACAGGAACAGCCAGCCCCGGCGGGGTAGTGAGCGCGTCTTCATGCGGTAGGTCCGTGTGGGTCGGATGAGTGGGGTCGACAGCAATCTAAGGCGAAAGTGATATAAGCTGAAGGACCATTAAATCGCCCATTGACTGGACCACTATGCCGCGAGGCAAAGCCGCGATTCCGCTGGACCTGCCGCGCCCTGCCGGGCTGTCGGGCGGCAGCCCGCAGTCGAAGCAGGAATGCATCGCCGACACGATTCGCGACGCGATCCTGAAACGCCTGCTGCCGGGCGACAGCCCGCTGCCGTCGAGCCGGACGCTGGCCGCGCGCTGGGATGTCGCGCGCGGCACCGTCGAAGCGGCGTACGACATCCTGTGCGCCGAGGGTTACATCGCCCGTACGCAAGGGTCCGGCACGCGCGTGTGCGCGGTCGTGCCGGACAGCTATCTGCGCGCGACGGCTCAGTCGCGCGGCGGCGCCCCGCGCCCCATCCCGGCTTCGCCGGCGCCGGCCGCCCCGGCCGAGCCCGAGCACGGCGTGCGCCCCGGCGTCCCGTTCGTCGCGCGGCTCGCCGATCCCGGCCTGCTGCCGATGCAGCAATGGAAGAAGGCGCTCGGCGCCAGCCTGCTCGCCGCGACGGCGGACGATCTCGGCGCGACGCCGGCGCAAGGCGTCGAGGGCCTGCGCGCGGGAATCGCCGCGTACCTGCGGGAATACCGCGGCATCCCGTGCGGGGCCGCCGACATCGTCATCACGACCGGGATCCGCCACGCGATCGACCTCGTCGCACGCACGCTGCTCGCGCCCGGCTCGACGGTGCTGATGGAGGACCCCGGCTATGCGTCGGCGTGGCAGATCTTCACGTTCGCGGGCGCGACCGTGATCGACGTGCCGGTCGACCGGGAAGGAATCGACACCGCGTCGCTGGAGCGCCATCCCGATGCGCGCGCCGCGTACGTGACACCCGCCCATCAGGCGCCGCTCGGCGTCACGATGTCGGTCTCGCGCCGGCTCGAACTGCTCGACTGGGCGCAGCGCCACCGCACGTGGATCATCGAGGACGACTACGACGGCGAATTCAGCTACCAGACCGCCCCGCTGCCCGCGCTGAAATCGCTCGACGCGTGCGACCGCGTGATCTATTGCGGGTCGTTCAACAAGACGCTGTTTTCCGGGCTGCGCATCGGCTTCATGGTGGTGCCGGCGGCACTGCGGCCGGCGCTGTCCGCCGTCTGGCACGCGACCGCGCGCTCGGTCGGCGTCGCGCCCCAGCTGGCGCTGGCCCGCTTCATCGGCCACGGCGATTTCGCGAAGCACCTGCGCGCCGCCCGCCACGCGTACCGCCAGCGGCGCGACATCGTGCTCGACCAGTTGGCCAAACATGCCGGCGGCCGGTACACGGTGACCGGCGAGCACGCGGGCTTTCATTTCGTGCTGTGGCTGCCGCCCGGCCTCGACGACGCGGGCTGGGTCGCGCAAGCCCGCGCGGCCGGCATCGCGCTGCAGCCGATCCGCGGCTTCTGTCGAAGCGCCCGGTGCGAAGCGGGCGTCGTCGTCGGCTATGCCGCGCTGACGGCCGCGCACGCGCGGCATGGCGGCCGCGTCCTCGGCCAGTTGCTGGCCGCCTCCGCATAGCGCGCGACCACGCGCCGCGTCCTCCCCCTTCACGCCCCGCCGCACGCCGCGCAACCCGCGGCGGCGGCCGCGTCGACCTCGGGAAATCCATGACACGGACGGCGCGATTGCGCACCGGAATGAAAGCAGGCTGAAAGTGCCCCGCAATTAACATCCGCGTCACTCGAACAAAACCCACGCATCACTGGAGGAAGACATGCCGTTTGCACCGAAGCAACTCGCCGCCGCGCTCGCGGTCGTTCTGGGCACTGCCGCCGGCAGCGCCGTCGCGCAGGTTCCGGCCGGCTACCCGGGGAACTACCAGGGCGTGATCGACGCCGCGAAGAAGGAAGGCAAGCTGATCGTCTACTCGACCACCGACACGGGCCTCGTGCGTCCGCTGATCAAGGACTTCGAAAGCCTGTACGGCGTGAAAGTCGAGTACAACGACATGAACAGCACCGAGCTGTACAACCGCTACATCAGCGAGAACGCGGCGAGCAGCACCAGCGCCGACGTGCTGTGGAGCTCGGCGATGGACCTGCAGGTCAAGCTCGTCAACGACGGCCTGATGGCGTCCTACGATTCGCCCGAAAGCCCGAACGTGCCGCAATGGGCGCAGTACCAGAAGCAGGCGTACGGCACGACGTTCGAACCGCTGGCGATCGTCTACAACAAGCGCCTGATCCCCGAGAACGAGGTGCCGAAGACCCGCGCCGACCTGATCAAGCTGCTCACCACGCAGGCCGACAAGTTCAAGGGCAAGGTCACGACCTACGACATCGAGAAATCGGGCGTCGGCTTCAACTACCTGACGCAGGACGCGCACGTGAACGAGAAGGTCACGTGGGAACTCGTGAAGGCGATCGGCGCGACCGGCCCGAAGCTGCAGTCGAGCACGGGCGCGATGATGGAGCGCATCTCGTCGGGCGAGAACCTGATCGGCTACAACATCATCGGGTCGTATGCGTACGCGAAGGCGAAGAAGGACAAGTCGATCGGCTACGTGTTTCCGAAGGACTACACGCAGGTCGTGAGCCGCCTCGCCACGGTATCGAAGAAGGCGAAGAACCCGAACGCCGCGAAGCTGTGGGTCGACTACCTGCTGTCGAAACGCGGCCAGACGCTGATCGCGAACCAGGCGAACCTGTACGCGATCCGCACGGACGTGAGCGGCGAAACGTCGGCCGCGAGCCTCACGAAGGAGCTCGGCGATTCGCTGAAGCCGATCCAGATCGGCACCGGTCTGCTCGTCTATCTCGACCAGTCGAAGCGCCTCGCGTTCCTGAAGCAATGGCAGCAGGCGATCAAGCGCTGATGCGCTGAGCCGCTGACCTCGGGCCGCCCGCCGCACGTCGCGCGGACGGCCCCTTCCCCTTACCGACTTCCTTGAGGCGGCCATCCGGATGGCCGCAGGGGCGAACTCATGCTTTCAACCAGCACCCGCGGCACGGCACCGGCCGTTCCGCCCGCCACCGGCCCGCGCGACGCGATTCCCGCGCTGCCGGTCAGCAGCCTGCAGCCGCTCGCCGGCATGCTGCGCTGGATCGTCGTCGCGGTCCTGACCGTCGCGGTCGCGCTGCCGCTCGGCTTCATCCTGTTCCAGAGCCTGCTGTCCGCGCCGTTCTTCGACGCGAACAAGACGCTCGGCATCGAAGGCTTCCGCTTCATCTTCAGCGATCCCGACTTCTGGTCGGCCGTGAAGAACTCGTTCATCATCGCCGGCGGGATGCTGTTCATCTCGATCCCGCTCGGCGGCATCCTCGCGTTCCTGATGGTGCGCACCGACCTGCCCGGCCGCCGCTGGCTCGAACCGCTGCTGCTCACGCCGGTGTTCGTGTCGCCGATGGTGCTCGCGTTCGGCTACGTGGTCGCGGCCGGCCCGGTCGGCTTCTACTCGGTGTGGTTCAAGGAACTGTTCGAGGTGCAGAGCGTACCCTGGAACGTGTATTCGATCTTCGCGATCACGGTGATCGTCGGCCTCACGCACGTGCCGCACGTGTACCTGTATTCGTCGGCCGCGCTGCGCAACCTCGGCTCGGACGTCGAGGAAGCCGCCCGCGTGACGGGCGCCCGCCCGTTTCGCGTCGCGCTCGACGTGAGCCTGCCGATGACGATGCCCGCGCTGCTGTTCGCCGGCGTGCTGGTGTTCTTCCTCGGCTTCGAGGTGTTCGGGCTGCCGCTCGTGCTCGGCGATCCGGAAGGCCACCTCGTGCTCGCGACCTACCTGTACAAGCTGACCAACAAGCTCGGCGTGCCGTCGTATCACCTGATGGCCGCGGTCGCGGTGTGCATCGTCGCGATCACGTTCCCGCTCGTGCTGCTGCAGCGCCGCCTGCTGAAGACCGCGAACCGCTTCGTCACCGTGAAGGGCAAGGCCGGCCGCGCGACGGTGCTGCCGCTCGGCGTGTGGCGCTGGGTCGCGCTCGCGATCGTCGCGCTGTGGCTGATGCTGACCGTGATCGTGCCGATCTCGGGCATCGTGCTGCGCGCGTTCGTGACCAACTGGGGCGAAGGCGTGCCGCTCGCCGACGTGCTGACGCTGTCGAACTTCATCGAACTGTTCGAGCAGGACAACCTGGTGCGCGCGATCGTCAACACGCTCGGCATCGGCGTGATCGGCGGCGCGCTCGCGATCGGCTTCTACTCGCTCGTCGCGTTCGCCGGCCACCGCCGCCCCGACTGGGCGACCAAGCTGCTCGACTACCTCGTGCTGCTGCCGCGCGCGGTGCCGGGTCTCCTCGCCGGTCTCGCGTTCCTGTGGATCTTCCTGTTCGTGCCCGGCCTGCGCGAGCTGAAGAACTCGATGTGGAGCATCTGGATCGCGTACACGGTCGTGTGGCTCGCGTACGGGATGCGGCTCATCCAGAGCGCGCTGCTGCAGGTCGGCCCCGAGCTCGAGGAAGCCGGCCGCAGCGTCGGCGCGACCCGCAGCCGCGTATCGCTCGACGTGACCCTGCCGCTCGTGCGCTTCGGCCTGCTCGCCGCGTGGCTCCTGATCTTCATGATCTTCGAGCGCGAATACTCGACGGCCGTCTACCTGCTGTCGCCCGGCACCGAAGTGATCGGCGCGCTGCTCGTGTCGCTGTGGGCGACCGGCGCCGTCGACCAGGTCGCCGCGCTCTCTGTCATCAACATCGCGATGGTCGGCGCCGGTCTCGGCGTGGCCCTGCGCTTCGGAGTGAAACTTCATGGATAAGCTCATCGTCGACGACCTGCATCTCAGCTACGGCGCCAACCCGATCCTCAAGGGCGTGTCGTTCGAACTGAAGGCCGGCGAAGTCGTGTGCCTGCTCGGCGCGTCGGGCAGCGGCAAGACCACGCTGCTGCGTGCGGTGGCCGGCCTCGAACAGCCGTCCGACGGCCGCATCCAGCTCGACGACCGCGTGTTCTTCGACGGCGCGCAGCGCATCGACCTGCCGGTCGAACAGCGCTCGCTCGGCCTCGTGTTCCAGTCGTACGCGCTGTGGCCGCACCGCACCGTCGCCGACAACGTCGGCTACGGGCTCAAGCTGCGCCGCGTCGCACCGGCCGAACAGAAGCGCCGCGTGCAGACCGCGCTCGACCAGCTCGGCCTCGGCCATCTCGCGGAACGCTTTCCGCATCAACTGTCGGGCGGCCAGCAGCAGCGTGTCGCGATCGCCCGCGCGCTCGTCTACAACCCGCCCGTGATCCTGCTCGACGAGCCGCTGTCGAACCTCGACGCGAAGCTGCGCGAGGAGGCACGTGCGTGGCTGCGCGAGCTGATCGTGTCGCTCGGGCTGTCGGCCCTTTGCGTGACGCACGACCAGACCGAAGCGATGGCGATGTCCGACCGCATCCTGCTGTTGCGCAACGGCCGCATCGAGCAGGAAGGCACGCCGGCCGAGCTGTACGGCGCGCCGCGCTCGCTGTACACCGCCGAATTCATGGGCAGCAACAACCGGATCGACGCGCGCGTCGCCGCGATCGACGGCGAATGCGTGACGCTCGCCGGCGACGGCTGGCAACTGCAGGCGCTTGCCCGCGACGCGCTCGCGCCCGGCCAGGACGCCCAGGCCGTGATCCGCCTCGAACGCGTGCAGGTCGCCGACGGCCCGGGCGCGAACCGGCTGCAGGCCGACCTCGTCACGTCGATGTATCTCGGCGACCGCTGGGAATACCTGTTCCATTGCGGCGAGATGCGCCTGCGTGCGTTCGGCCATGTGCCGCGCGCGGCCGGCAAGCACTGGATCGAATTCCCGACCAACGACTGCTGGGCGTTCGCGAAAGCGGGCTGACCCGGGCGCGGCGGCTCGCCTGCCGCCGCGCATGTCGCGCGCCTCACGCCACGCAACGGCCTTCCGTCCGGCGGACGCTTCCCGGCGTCCGCCGCAGGCGGTCGCGCGCCGTATCCGTTTCACCCAACCCACAAGAACCAAGGAGACACCGCCAATGAAGTCATGCGCACACCGTTCCCTTCGCGCCGCCGTCCTGACCGGGTCGGCCGCCGTGGCCGGCCTCGCGGCAGGCGCCGCGCACGCGCAGTCGTCGGTCACGATGTACGGGATCATGGACGCCGGCATCGAATTCACGAACCATGCGGCGCCGCAAGGCGGCAATTCGGTCAAGCTCAAGTCGGGCAACAAGAACACGTCGCGCTGGGGCCTGCGCGGCGTCGAGGATCTCGGCGGCGGGCTGAAGGCCGTGTTCCGCCTCGAAAGCGGGATCGACCTCGCGAACGGCGCGTCCGACGACGGCCCGGACTCGATCTTCGCGCGCCGCGCGACGGTCGGCCTGAAAGGCAAATGGGGCGAACTGTCGCTCGGCCGCAACTTCACCGTCACTTACGACTACATGCTGCCGTTCGACCCGATGGGTTACGCGCAGAACTACTCGTGGGCGACCTCGTCGATGGCGACCGGCGGCCGCAAGGACGGCCTGTTCACGCGCTCGTCGAACGCGGTGCGCTACGACGGCGAATTCAGCGGCTTCAAGTTCGGCGCGCTGTACGGTTTCGGCAACGTGCCGGGCAGCATGAAGACCAGCTCGAAGTACGATTTCGCGGTCGGCTACGAGACGGGGCCGTTCGCCGCCGTCGTCACGTTCGACCGGCAAAACGGCGCGGCCGACAGCGTCACGCCGGCCGATACCGTCAACTACATCCAGAGCATCCACGCGGGCCTGAGCTACGACTTCGGCAACCTGAAAACGATGGCCGGCTATCGCAACTATCGGCGCACGTTCCACACCACGGCCGCGAACCAGTTGAGCGACATGTACTGGCTCGGCGGGTCGTACCAGTTCACGCCGACGTTCTCGCTGATCGCGGCCGTCTATCACCAGAACATCAAGGGCGGCACGGACGCCGACCCGACGCTGGTGTCGGTGCGCGCGAACTACGCGCTGTCGAAGCGGACGGTGCTGTATGCGGCCGGCGCGTTCGCGATCGCGAAACACGACCAGAAGGTCGGCGTGTCGCGCGATTTCGCCGGGTATGGCACCACGCAGGTCGGGGTCACGGCGGGGATTCAGCAGCGGTTTTGAAGCTGACGTGACGAGCGGCAGCGGGTGATCGGCCGCCCCGCCTGCTTTCACGTTACGCGCGGCGGCATGACGGCGAATGGCCCGATGCCGCCGCGCAACCCGGCGCTCACGCCACATCCGGCCCGCCACGTGGCGATCCGCCGCTCACCCGCCACGCATCGTGAACACCGGACGCACGACGCTGCTCGAATCGCCCCAGTGTTCGCCAACGGCCGACAGCGGCACCGTGCGCGTGTCGATCGCGAGTCCTGCCTCGCCGGCCGCTTCGAACACGCCGCGCACCGACGCCAGCAGGCGCGGCAACGGCACGCTGCCCAAGCCGCTGCCCATCAGCTCGATCGCGGTCGCGCGCAGCACGGCGCCCGGCAACAGCACATCCGCGCCGCTGATCGAGCCGATCTCCACGAAACGCAGTCGCCGGCCGCCGGGCGTCGCCTTCGCGGCGACAACCAGCAGCGTCTGCGCGCTGGCGCCCCACAGATAATCGAGCACGACGTCCACGCCCGCGCGGAAATGCGGTTCGAGCGCCCGCGCCAGATGCACGTCGTCCTGCTGCAGCGACACCACCGCGTCCGCGCCGGCACTCAGCAACGCCTGCAACGCGGCCGCGTTGCGGCCCGTCGCGATCACCTTCGCCGCGCCGAGATGCTTCGCGATCCGCACCGCGAGCCGCCCCGACGTGCCCGTTGCGCCATTGACGAGCACCGTCTCGCCCGCGACGAACCTCGCGCGTTCGGTCAGCGCCGCCCACGACGACATCCCGGGAATCGCGATCGCCGCGGCCGTGACATCGTCGAGCGCGTCCGGCAGCGGCACGCACTGCGTATCCGGCGCGATCGTGCGTTCGGCCATCGCACCGAACGGCGCGGGCGCACCGAAGAAGTAGACGCGCCGGCCATCATCGAGACGCCCCACGCCGTCGACACCCACAACGAACGGATAAGCGCCAACGGAGGAATAATGCGTACCCGCCGCACGCCCCTGCGCGATGCGGCTCAGCGCGGACGCCGTCACGTCGATCAGGCTGTGGCCCGGCATCGCACTCGGCGATTCGAACTCCGTATGAACCGGACGCTGTCCGGCGCCTTCGACGACTGCTGCTTTCATGGTGATTCCTTCGATTCTGGAGGGTAGGCCTTACCGGGCATCGAGCCATGCGCGCAGCGCGGGATCGCGTACTTCCAGCACGTCGAACAGGCCGAGCGCACGCAGCGCGGGCAACGCATCGATCGCGTCGGCCTCCGCACGCGCCCGCTCGGCCGGGGCAGCGTTCGGATCGGTCAATACACGCGCGTTGACCAGAAACGCGCCGACGGTCCCCTTGCGGATCGTCGTTCCGCCGGCATCGATCCGGTCGGCATGGTCGGGAAGCATCTGTTCGGCTCGCATCGCGTCGTACTCCGGTTGTCATCGATGGACGCAGTGTAGGCGTGCGAATCCGGCCGATCTCCGGTATAACAGCCATTCGATACCGATATCCGGCCATGTCCGATCCACTCCTGCCCGCCCGCTTCGTCACGTCCGACGACGGCCCGTTCGTGGTCGCCGCCGTCCTGTCGCAACGCGACCCGCGCATCACCGCGCCGCATTCGCATGCGCGCGGCCAGCTCGTCGGCGCGCTGAGCGGGCTCGTGACGATCGGCCTCGACGACCAGGAGTGGGTCGTGCCGGCGATTCATGCAATCTGGATTCCGCCGCATTGCCGGCATTCGTTGCGTTCGTTCGGGCCGATTGCCGGCTGGTCGGCGTTCGTCGCCGAAGCCCGCTGCGCGGCGCTGCCGGCGACGCCGCGCGCGATCCGCACGACGCCGCTGCTGCGCGAAGCCGTGCAGCGCGCGGCGAGCTGGGGCGATTCCGATCTGAATGCCGCGCAGACGCGGATCGCCGACGTGATTCTCGATGAAATCGCGGCGTCGGAAGCCGAGGCCCTGGGGCTGGTCCGGCCGCGGGACCCGCGGCTCGTGAAGATCACCGATGCGCTGGCCGCGGATCTCGCGAACGACCGGCGGCTGGAGGAATGGGCCGAATGGGCCGGCATCGGCGCGCGGACGATGAGCCGCCGCTTCGTCGCCGAGACGGGGCTGACGTTCGCGCAGTGGCGTCAGCAGGCCAGGCTGCTGCGGGCGCTGGAGCGCATTGCCGACGGCGTGCCGGTGACGACGATCGCGCTCGATCTCGGGTACGACAACGTGAGCGCGTTCATCGACATGTTCCGGCGCGCGCTGGGGACGACGCCGGGAAGGTACCTGGAGGCGGGACGGCAAGCACCGGGATAAGTAGGGCCGCCATGCGCCGGCATGACGCCGCGCGACGAACGGCCGGCGCTCGGCACGGGAAAACCGCCCGCCGCTGCGTCAATACGTGCCGTCGCCCTGCTTCGCGGCGGCGCCGCCGCTCCCCTTGAACTGCGCGGCGAGCCGCTCCGCGCTCCGTGCCAGCAGCGTCGTATCGACGCCGACCGCGACGAACGACGCGCCCGCTTCCAGATAGCGCCGCGCGGCTGCTTCATCCGCGCTCAGGATGCCCGGCGCCTTGCCGGCCGCCTTGATCGCGCGGATCGCGCCGTCGATCGCGGTCTGCACGTCCGGGTGCCCCGGATGGCCGAGATGGCCGAGATCGGCCGCAAGATCAGCCGGCCCGATGAACACGCCATCGACGCCGTCGACCCGCGCGATCGCATCGATCGCCTCCAGCCCCGCGCGCGTCTCGACCTGCACGAGCACGGCCATCTCGTCGTTCGCGCGATGCAGGTACTCGCCGACGCGATTCCACCGCGATGCGCGCGCCAGCGCACTGCCGACACCGCGAATCCCGTGCGGCGGGTAACGGGTCGCCGCCACCGCCGCGCGCGCCTCGTCCGCGCTCTGCACCATCGGCACGAGCAGCGTCTGCGCGCCGAGATCGAGTACCTGCTTGACGATCACCGGATCGTTCCACGGCACGCGCACGACCGGATGCGACGGATACGGCGCGATCGCCTGCAGTTGCGCGAGGATCGTCGGCACCGTGTTCGGCGCATGTTCGCCGTCGATCAGCAGCCAGTCGAAACCGGCGCCCGCGACCACTTCGGCGCTGTACGGATTCGCGAGACCGAGCCACAAACCGATCTGCGCGTCGCCGCGCGCGAGCGCGGCCTTGAAGACATTCGACGGAATCTGCATCGTTCGCTCACCTCACTCGAAATAGCACTGGATCGTCCCGAGCGGGCCGTAGTCGACGCTGAACGTATCGCCCGAGCGCGCCGCGCACGGCCGCGTAAACGACCCGCCGAGCACGATCTGCCCCGGCTCCAGCGCGACGTCGAAGCGCGACAGCCGGTTCGCGAGCCACGCGACGCCGTTCGCCGGATGGTTCAGCACGCCGGCTGCCACGCCGGTTTCCTCGACCACGCCGTTGCGCGACATGATCGCCGCGACCCAGCGCAAATCGACGTCCTGCGGGCGCACCGGCCGGCCGCCGATCACGACGCCCGCGTTCGCCGCGTTGTCGGCGATCGTGTCGAACACCTTGCGCGGCCGCTGGGTGTCGGGGTCGATCGACTGGCTGCGCGCGTCGATGATCTCGAGCGCGGGCACCACGTAGTCGACCGCGTCGTACACGTCGAAGATCGTGCAGTTCGGGCCGGTGAGCCGCTTGCCGAGCACGAACGCGAGCTCGACCTCGACGCGCGGCACGATGAAGCGGCCGGTCGGGATCGTGCCGCCGTCCGCGAAGAACATGTCGTCGAGCAGCGCGCCGTAGTCGGGCTCGTCGATCTGCGACGAACTCTGCATCGCCTTCGACGTGAGGCCGATCTTGTGTCCCTTCAGCGTGCGGCCTTCCGCGAGCTTGAGGGTTACCCACGCGCGCTGGATCGCATAGGCGTCGTCGATCGTGATGTCGGGATGGTCGAGCGAGATCTGGCGGATCTGCGTGCGTGCGCGCTCGGCGTCGTGCAGACGGTGCGCGAGCTGGTCGATGAGGGCGGGTTCGAGCATGGTCGGATCGGGAATGGGGTTCAGCCGGCCCGCTTGTAGCGGGCGTGAATGTTGTTGTGCTTGTACGAGCCGCTTTCGCTGAACTCGGTCAGTTCCATCGACAGCGCGAGATAGCGTTTCGCGTACAGCTCGGCGAAATGGGCCTTGATCGCGTCGAACAGCGCGTCGCACGCGGCTTTTTTCTGCGCATCGGTGCGGCCCGAGCCGATCTTCAGCGTCACGTGGACGAACGCGTCGTCCTCCGTGCCGTCGGCGACGCAGTAGTCGTGCAGCTCGATCGCGCGCGACCGGATGCCGCCGGTCGGGAACACGCCGCCCTGCGCGATCAGCGTCGCGTTGATCGTGCGCAGCAGCGCGGGAATGCGAGCGTCGTCGCGGATGTTCGCGGTGTATTCGACGACGATGTGCGGCATGGCAACTCTCCGGTCGGATTCGAGGGCGTGGCGGGCGGCAACGCTCAGGGCAGCGGGAAGATCGCGTTGATCTGCCCGGTGCCCGAGCTCGCGAAATAGTCGGTGACGATCTCGACGGGCCGGTCGTAACGATCCCAGCCGAGCAGCCCGAGCAGCATCGCGGTGTCGTGCATGCCGCCTTCGCCGTGGCAATGCGTGTTGTACTCGGGCAGCATCGCGCAGAAGGTCTTGAAATCGCCCTGCTTCCACAGCTCGACCACGCGCAGGTCGACCTGCCGGAAGAATTCGCGACTGATCTGATGGATCGATTCCTCGGGGCTGCCGTTGTCGTTGAAGCGGTGCGACAGCGAGCCGCTCGCGAGGAACGCGACGTTCGAATCGCTCTTCTCGATCGCTTCGAGCAGCGCCTCGCCGAAGCGCCGGCTTTCGTCGAGCGTGTGCCACATGCACCAGCCGGCGATCGACACGACCTTGAAATGCTGGTCGCCGTTCATGTAGCGCATCGGCACGAGCGTGCCGTATTCGAGTTCGAGGCTGTCGATCTCGTGTGCGCGCGTCGCGACGCCGCGCTCGGTGGCCGTTTCCGCGATCAGCCGGCCAAGCGCCGGGTTGCCCGGATACGCGTACTGCATGTCGCGGATGAAATGCGGCAGCTCGTTGCTCGTATAGGTGCCCGCGAACCGCGCATTGCAGTTCACGTGATAGCCCGCGTTGACGAGCCAGTGCACGTCCGACACGACGATCGTGTCGACGCCGAGCGCGCGGCAACGCTCGCCGATCAACTGGTGGCCGCGGATCGCCGCTTCACGGCAGCCGTGATGCTTGCCGGGCAATTCCGACAGGTACATCGACGGCACGTGCGTGATTTTCGCGGCGAGGGACAGTTTGCCCATCGTTCAAGTCTCCCTATCGTTCTTGCGACAACACGGCCTGCGCCCGTCACACGCCCCAGCGCGGGACGTGATGCGAACCCATCGAAATGCACACGTTCTTGATCTCCGCGAACACCTCGAAACTGTACTCGCCGCCCTCGCGCCCGGTACCCGATTCCTTCACGCCGCCGAACGGCTGGCGCAGGTCGCGCACGTTCTGGCTGTTGACGAACACCATCCCGGCCTCGATGCCGCGCGCGAGGCGATGCACCTTGCCGACGTCCTGCGTCCAGATGTACGACGCGAGGCCGTACGCCGTGTCGTTCGCAAGCCGCAGCCCGTCGTCTTCGTCGTCGAACGGGATGATGCACGCGACCGGCCCGAAGATCTCCTCCTGCGCGATGCGCATCCGGTTGTCGACGTCGGCGAACACGGTCGGCCGCACGAAGTTGCCGTTGCGCAGATGGTCGGGCAGCCCGGCCGGCTTGTCCGCGCCGCCGGCGACCACGCGCGCACCTTCCTGCTCGCCGATGCGGATGTAGCCCGTCACCTTTTCCCAGTGCTGGCGCGTGATCATCGCGCCGAGATTCGTGCCCGGATCGGCCGGATCGCCGACCACCAGGTTGTTCGCGCGGCGCGCGAATTCCTGCACGAAGCGGTCGTAGATCGTGCGTTGCACGAAGATCCGCGAGCCGGCGGTGCAGCGTTCGCCGTTGATCGAGAAGATCGTGAACAGCGACGCGTCGAGCGCGCGATCGAAATCGGCGTCGTCGAAAATGAGCACCGGCGACTTGCCGCCGAGCTCCATCGAATACTTCTTGAGGCCCGCGCGTTCCATGATCCGCTTGCCGGTGACCGTGCCGCCGGTAAACGACACCGCGCGCACGTCCGGATGCCGCACGAGCGCATCGCCGGCCGTCGCGCCGTAACCCTGCACGACGTTCAGCACGCCGGGCGGGATGCCGGCTTCGAGTGCGAGCCGGCCGAGCTGGTCGGCCGTCAGCGGCGACAGCTCCGACATCTTCAGCACGGCCGTGTTGCCGAGCGCGAGGCACGGCGCCGTCTTCCACGTGGCCGTCATGAACGGCACGTTCCACGGCGACACCAGCGCACATACGCCGACCGGCTGGTACAGCGTGTAGTTGAGCATCTGGTCGTCGACCGGATAGGTGCGCCCGTTCATCTGCACGCACACTTCCGCGAAGAAGTTGAAGTTCTCGGACGCGCGCGGAATCAGCTGCTTGCTCGTCTGCGCGATCGGCAGGCCGGTATCCTGCGTCTCCAGCGCGGCGAGCATCGGCACGTTCTTCTCGATCAGTTCGCCGAGCTTGCGCATCAGCTTTGCGCGCTCCTTGGCCGGCGTGTTCGCCCATTTCGGGAACGCTTCCTTCGCGGCGCGCACGGCCGCGTCGACCTCGGTCTCGCCGCCCGACGCGACGTCGGTGATGACTTCACCCGTCGCCGGGTTCAGCGTCGTGAAGGTTTCGCGGCTCTCCACTTCGCGGCCGCCGATCCAGTGCTTGATGGTCATGTGCTCTCCTTCCTTGGGCGACGGCCTCAGCCGGCGCGATAGTAGTCCGCTTCGCCGACGATCGTGTTCACGAGCCGGCCGATCCCTTCGATTTCGGTCACGACTTCGTCGCCGGGCTGCGTGTCCGCCAGCCCCTCGGGCGTGCCGGTCAGGATCAGGTCGCCCGGCGAAAGCGTCATGAAGCTGCTGATGTGCTCGATCAGCGCCGGCACGTCGAACACCATGTCGCGCGTGCTGCCGCGCTGCGTCTCCCGGCCGTTCACCGTCGTGCGCAGCATCAGGTCGCCCGCGTCGCCGATCTCGTCGCGGCTGACGAACCACGGCCCGAGCGGCGTGCAGGTGTCGCGGTTCTTCACGCGCAGGTTCGGGCGGTAGTAGTTTTCGAGATAGTCGCGGATCGCGTAGTCGTTCGCGACCGTATAGCCGGCCACGTAGTCGATCGCCTGCGCGCGGCTCACGCGGCGCGCCGGGCGGCCGATCACGACGGCCAGCTCGCACTCGTAATGCATGTGCGTGGCGTCCGCCGGGCGCACGGTGAGCGACCGGTGGCCGACGAACGTGTTCGGCCCCTTCAGGAAAATCAGCGGCTCGGTCGGTGCGTTGAACGCGAGTTCCTTCGCGTGGTCGGCGTAGTTCAGGCCGAGCGCGAAGGTCGTGCGCGGCGCGACGGGCGGCAACCACGCCACCGCGTCCTCGGCCACCACCCGCCCCGTATCCAGGCGGATCGCGCCGTCGCCTGCCGGTTCGGCCGCATGCAGTGCGCCGTTGTAGATCACGCGCGCCGTCTTCATCGTGCTCCCTCCGCCATCAGCGTATGCCGCAACGTGCCGATGCCGGCCGCGGCGATCTCGATCGTGCTGCCCGCGCGGGCATGCGGTGCGCCGCCCGCGACGCCGAGCAACAGCACGTCGCCCGCGTCGAACGACATGAACGCCGTCACGTCGGCGATCAGCGCGCGCACCGGGCGAATCAGCGTCGCGGTCGACGCGGACGCGGCCACCTCGCCGTCGATCCGCACCGTCAGGCCGATCGCGTCGACGTCGGCGAGCGCGGCGGCCGGCACGATCGCCGGGCCGAGCGGGCAGAAACCGTCACGGCACTTGAAGCGCACGGCCGGCCGGTAGTAGTCGGGATGCAGCACCGACACGTCGCTCGCGAGCGTGAAGCCGTGCACGTAGTCGAGCGCCTGCGCGGCCGCCACGCGCGTCGCGCGCCGGGCGAACACGACGGCCACCGACGCGCCGATCTCCAGCGCATCGACGCCGGCCGGCACGACGACGGCGGCGCCGTCGGCCGCATGCGTGTTGGCGGATTTGATGTACAGGATCGGCGCCTGCGGCGGGCGGCCGTAAGGCGGCGCATTCACGGCGTCGCCGAGCGCGTCGAGCGCCGCGCGCTCGTTGAGCAGCGCCCCGTAGACGGTACCGATGGCGACCGGCAACGGCGGCGCCGCGGCGGTCGTGCAAGACAGCTCCATGCGTCATTCCCCTGCCGCGCGTCGCGGCGCATCGTCAATAGTTAATATCTTAAGTAAACAATCGTGCGCTGGCAACCTCGATTACCCTGATAGGCGAAATTCATCAGCTTCGGCTGTTAAGATTGATGCGTCCCCGTCCTCTGCTCTCCCCCGATGAACCGTACGCTCGACCATCGCAACCTGGCCATGCTGCTGCTCGAGGCTCGCGAAACGCTGATGGGTTTGTTTCGCCCCATTCTCAAGGAATTCTCGCTGACCGAACAGCAATGGCGGATCATCCGCGTGCTCGACGGCGAACCGGCGCAGGCGCTCGAAGCCGGTCAGATCGCGAAACGCTGCTGCATCCTGAGCCCGAGTCTGACCGGCGTGCTGGAACGGATGGAGCGCGACGGCCTGATCACGCGCACGCGTGCGCAGGAGGATCAGCGCCGGCTGCTGGTCAGCCTGACGCCGCAAAGCAGGAAACTGGTGACGGAAATCGGTCCGCGCATCGACGAGCAATATCGTCAGCTCGAGTCGCGGTTCGGCCAGGACGGCCTCGAAGACATCTATCGCGCGCTCGACCGGCTCATCGAGCTCGGCAGCCACGCGTAAAAACGGCGCCCGCGCCGCGATCGGCAGGAACGGGCGCCGGTGTGGCGCGGGCGGTCGAACGGGCTTGCGCCGGCCCCACGAATGCACTTTTCCAGACAGGGAAACGTGCGTCGTTCGCGTGAACGGGCCCTAATGGATCGCGCCGCGCATCAGCTCGGTCACGGCCACGCCGCGCGACGTGCGCATGCACTCCTCGACGTAATCGATGAACGGCAACGGCTCGAAATCGATTTCGTCGCGCACGCGGCGATTGTCGAACACGCGATCGACCGTCGCGAATTCCCCGCAGCGCTGCAGCGCCCGGCCGATCACGCGCTCGAGCGCCGGATCGGGGCGCCCGAGCACGTCGCGCACCACGAGCGGCAGCTCGGCCGGCGCGCACGCCGCGTAGCGCGGCGCCCCGCTCATCCCCGTCGCCTCGTCCATCGCGCGCACGATCTGCGCGACCTGCGGCGCCTCGTCGCCGGCCGACACGTGATAGACGTCGTGCGCGAGCGTCGGCTTGACGGCCAGCAGCATCGTCGCGCGCGCCACGTCGTCCACCGACACGATGTCGATGCGCGTCATCGGCCGCGCGGTGAAGCGGCGCGCCGCGTGCGCGAGCCGGAACATCCAGAACGAATTCGGCGCGGGCCGCGTCCCGAGCACCGTGTGGCCGACCACATGCGACGGCCGCACGACGACGAGCGGCAGTCCGAGCGCGCGCAGGCGCTGCTCCGTTTCCGCCTTCGCGTGCAGGTAGTCGGCCGCGAGCACCGCGCCCGGCAGCCCGTCGTCGCCCGGCGCGGCGTCGTTCCCCGCGTCGCGCTCCGCCTCCTCCTGCACGATTCCGCCGCGGCCCGCATGCGCGTAGGCCGTGCCGACGTACACGAAGCGCTGCAGGCGCGGCGCGCGCGCAAAGCGTTCGGCAAAGTGCACCGCATCGGCGATGTCGGCCCGCAGATGCGCGCCGTCGGCCGGCGACGCGTGGCCCGCGCAGTGAATCACGTGCGTCGCGCCGGCCAGACGCGGTGCATCGGCGCCGTGCCACACGTCGCCGAGCGCGCCGACGATCACGTTCGCATCGGTCAGGCGCGACGCCCAGTACGGCGCAAGCCCCGCGCGCAACGCCGCTTCACGCAGCCGCGCGACCGCATGGCCGCGGTCCTGCGCACGCACGACGCAGACGATGCGTTCGAGCAGCCCTGCATTGACGAGCGCCGTCAGCACGGTACTGCCGATGAAGCCGGTGGCGCCGGTCAGCACCAGCCGTCCGACGTTCGCCGCCGCGACCGGTGCGCTGGCCGGCGACACGAGGCTCGTCCGCCAGTTGAGCGACAACGCGGTTTTCCAGATCAGCACGATAGTCTCCTTCGAAGAGTCGGCCGGGCGGCGCGGTGCCCGCGGTTGCGGGCGGCGCACGGCTCACCGGCCGGGCCGGGGCTGACGCGCGCCCCGGCGGCTCCCGATCGGGCGTGCGGCCTGCGATCGCGTCGATCGCGCTCTGGCACGAGGTGGCGGCAGCCGGCGCGGACGGGCGTCCGCGGCACAGGATCGGGAAGGTCCCAGTGTGGGGCCCGAACGCATGCAAGTCTGTCCCGAAAGTTTCGTGAAAGTGTGCCGATTTGTACGCGATTGTCGGAGTGTGTCGTGCCGGCCGCCGCGTCAACACGCTGAAACGTTCGCTCGGGCGGCGTCCGGGCGGTGCCGGATCGCACTCCCGCGGCGGTTTCGGCGGCGGCCGGCGCGCGACCGATCGACGCGGCCGGCGGCATTGTCATCCCATGTCTGGACCGCCGCGCGTCTTCGCATGGACATCGCGATCGCCGGTGTCCCCCGCGTGTGCTGACGCCTCGGGAATGACCATGAATCGTCAGACGTCGTTTCATCTGAAACCGAAATAGACCCAATACGGATTTATTGCGGATTATCACTTGCGTTTCACACCAGTCTATCTAGACTGTTCAAGTCCAAACGGTCGAATGTGTCATTTTTTTCAGGAGACGATGCAATGCGCCTCACCATTCGGATTAATGGCAGCGAATCGGCAACCCGGCATTCCTTCGCGGTACTGTGGGTCGATACCGACGAGGGGCTGTGGTCGCGCGAGGCACATCAGGGCATCGACCTTCCGACCTGGGGCAAGGTCCGCGACGTCGAGGGCGCGATGGCGCTCTGCGCGGCCGACAGCGGCAATGCCGTCTGTCAGTTGAAGGGGTTGTCGTTCGATGCGACGCGGCGTGAACAAGGGCCCGCGGTGCTCGCCGGCGAACATCCCGACGGCGCGTGGCGGCTGCAGGCGGTCGATACCTGCACCACCCAGCCGGAATATCGGGAATTTATTTCCGTTGCCCGATAGGTATTATTGACATGAATCGTCTGCGGTTTTCGGGTTTATTCCGGTATCGGTGATATTCATTTCGATATTCAGCATGAATGGCGCCTCGGTTCGAGGCGCTTTTCATTTTCTGGATTAAAGAAATAACCGGGGTGCGGGCAATTGATCGCGCGCCGGGACGCTCGCGATCGAGCGGCGGCGAAGACCGCACGCTCGGATCGGCATGCGACGCTCGTGCGTGTTTCGTCCTGTGCAGCCGCCGCGAATGCCTGCCCGACCCCGCCTTCCTCCCTTTTCCGCCGTGTTCCCGATCGCCTGCCATTCTCCTTTTTGCGGGGCCGGAACATACTTTCCCCACACGGTGTTTACTCATTTATTACAATCGCATTATTCAGACTGACCCGCCGCCGCCCGGCGGCCCGACCCGGCCATTGCATGAGCGTAAAAAAGAAGACCCACCCTGCCGATCCGTACGCAGCGGCGACCAAGAATCCGATGCTCGCGTCGCGCCTGCCGATGTGGCGCTCGCGGCTGATCGTGGTCGTCGTGTTCCTCGCGTTCGCCGCGCTGATCGCGCGCGCTTTCTGGGTGCAGGTCGCGAACCAGGATTTCTACGTCGGCCAGGGCCAGAAGCGTTATCAGCGCACGATCGAGCTCGACGCGATGCGCGGGCGCATCGTCGACCGCAACGGCGCGATGCTCGCGGTCAGCCTGTCGACCTATGAAATCTGGGCGAACCCGAAACAGGTCGCCGACACCGATTACCCGCAGATCGCGAAGCTGCTCGACATGCCGCTCGTCGAGGTGAAGCGGCGTCTCGGCAACGACAAGACGTTCGTGCTGCTCAAGCGGCAGGTCGACGCGGATACCGCGAGCCGGCTCGACAAGCTCGCGATCGACGGCATCACGCAGATCGCCGATTCGAAGCGCTTCTATCCGGAAGGCGAATCGGCCGCACACGTGGTCGGCTTCACGAACGTCGAGGACAAGGGCCAGGAAGGCGTCGAGCTCGCGGCCAACGCGCGCCTGCAAGGCACGTCCGGCCAGCGCGAGGTGATTCGCGACCGGCTCGGCCGCATCGTGTCGGACACGCGCCCGCTCGTCCCCGCGCAGCACGGCGCGACGATCGAGCTGACGATCGACCGCCGCATCCAGCAGCTCGCCTTCAGCCAGCTCAAGGCGGCCGTGATCGAGAACAACGCGGTAGCCGGCAGCGTCGTCGTGCTCGACGCGCAGAACGGCGAGATCCTCGCGCTCGCGAACTACCCGACCTTCGATCCGAACGACCGCGCCCGCCTCACCGGCCAGCAACTGCGCAACCGCGCGGTGATCGACACGTTCGAACCGGGCTCGACGATCAAGCCGCTCGTCGTCGCGCTGTCGATCGACGAGCGCAAGGTCACGCCGAACACGATCATCAACACGTCGCCGGGCACCTACAAGATCGGCCCGGCGGTGATCCACGACACGTCGAACCACGGGTCGCTGACGGTATCGCAGGCGCTGCAGAAGTCGAGCAACGTCGCGCTCGCGAAACTGGCGCTGAACCTGCCCGCCGAAACGATCTGGAACAAATACCAGGAGTACGGGATCGGCCGCGCGCCGGAGCTGACGTTCCCGGGCGTCGCGTCGGGCCGGCTGCGCGGCTACAAGCGCTGGCGGCCGATCGAGCAGGCGACGATGGCGTACGGCTACGGGCTGTCGATGTCGCTGCTGCAGATCGCGCAGACCTACACCGCCTATGCGGGCGACGGCACGCTGCACCCGGTGTCGCTGCTGAAGAACGGCACCGATCAGCAGACGATCGACGCGCACCGCGGCCACCGCGTGACGTCGCCGCAAACCGCCGCCGCGATCCGCTCGATGCTCGAGATGGCGGTCGGCGAAGGCGGCACGGGGCGCCGCGCGCGCGTCGACGGCTACCGGATCGGCGGCAAGACCGGGACCGCGCGCAAGCAGGTCGGCGCGAGCTACGCGAAGGGCAAGTACCGCGCGCTGTTCGCGGGGATGGCGCCGATGAGCAACCCGCGCCTGATCGTCGCGGTGATGATCGACGAGCCGCGCGGCAAGGGTTACTACGGCGGCACGGTGGCCGGCCCGGTGTTCGCGTCGGTCACGAGCGGCTCGCTGCAGCTGCTCGGCGTGCCGCCCGACGCGCCGGTCGAAGCGGAGAAGAACGCGCCGGCGAAGGCCGCCGCGCCGCAGAAGACGGTCGCCGCGCTGAAAGCGGCGACAGCGACGACGACCGTCACGCAGAAACCGTCGGCGTCGCCCAGGACCACCGCGCAAGCCGGCCCCCCCGCGCCCGCGAAGCCGGCCGCCGCCGGCTGACGAAGCCACGGGCGATGCCGGGTCCGCATCGCCCCGCCCCATCCCACTCTCTAGGAACGCACCGCATCATTTGAGCGTTCCCGCCGCGTCCTCCTACAATTTTTGCGCGCCGCAGGCGGCCTTGCCTGCGCGCCCGACTACAACAACGGAGAGAGACGCATGCGATTCCCCTGGAAAACGCTCGTGCTGGCCACCGTGAGCGTCACGCTGCTGGGCGGCGCCCCGGCCCGGGCGGCCGATGCCGCCGACGTGAAGATCGGCTTCCTCGTCAAACAGCCGGACGATCCGTGGTTCCAGGACGAATGGCGCTTCGCCGAACAGGCCGCGAAGGAACAGCACTTCACGTTGATCAGGATCGCGGCGCCGAGCGGCGAGAAGGTGTCGACTGCGCTCGACAGCCTCGCCGCGCAAAAGGCGCAAGGCGTGATCATCTGCGCGCCCGACGTGAAGCTCGGCCCCGGCATCGCGGCGAAAGCCAGGCGCGCGGGGATCAAGCTGATGTCGGTCGACGACCAGCTCGTCGACGGCCACGGCGCGCCGCTCCCGGGCGTGCCGCACATGGGCATCTCCGCTTACAAGATCGGCCAGCAGGTCGGCCAGGCGATCGCGGACGAGACGAAGCGGCGCGGCTGGAATCCGGCCGAAGTCGGCATCATCCGGCTCGCGTACGACCAGTTGCCGACCGCGCGCGAGCGCACGACCGGCGCGGTCGACGCGCTGAAGGCCGCCGGCTTTCCGGCCGCGAACGTGATCGACGCGCCCGAGATGACGGCCGACACCGAAGGCGCGTTCAACGCGGCGAACATCGCGCTCACCAAGCATGCGAACTTCAAGCGCTGGGTCGCGTTCGGCTCGAACGACGACACGACGGTCGGCGCGGTGCGCGCCGCCGAGGGGCGCGGCATCGGCGCGGATGCGATGGTCGCGGTCGGCATCAACGGCAGCCAGATCGCGCTCAACGAGTTCGCGAAGCCGAAGCCGACGGGCTTCTACGGTTCGATCCTGCTGAATCCGCGCCAGCACGGCTACCAGACGAGCATCAACATGTACGACTGGATCACGAAGAACCAGGCGCCGCCGCCGCTCGTGCTGACGTCCGGCACGCTGATCACGCGCGACAACGAGAAGCAGGCGCGCGCCGCGCTCGGCCTGTGAACCCGCACCAGGAGCCGACATGACACGCACCACCCTCGTGACGGGCGCCGCCGGCGGCATCGGCCAGGCGCTGTGCCGCACCTTCCTCGCAGCCGGCGACCGCGTGCTCGCGCTCGATCGCGACCGCGCGGCGCTCGACCGCTTCATCGGGACGCTCGCCGATGGGCGCGCGACGCCGGTCGTCGACGATCTCACCGACGCCGAGCGCCTGTGCTCGATGCTCGAATCGCATCCGGAAGTCGACGTGCTGGTCGCGAACGCGGGCACGGCCGCCTCAACCACGCTGCGCGACACGACGCCCGCAAGCTGGCGCACCGATCTCGATGCGAACCTGACCGCCACCTACGTGAGCGTGGAAGCCGTGCTGCCCGGCATGCGCGCCCGCGGGCGCGGCGCGATCGCGATCATCGGTTCGGTCAACGGCGTGCATGCGCTCGGGCATCCGGCCTACAGCGCGGCGAAGGCCGGGCTGATCAGCTACACGAAGTCGCTCGCGATCGAATACGGCCGCGACGGCGTGCGCGCGAACATCGTGTTGCCCGGCACGGTCAAGACACCCGCGTGGGAAGCGCGCGTGCAGCGCAACCCGCAGGTATTCGAGCAATTGAGGAAATGGTATCCGCTCGACGATTTCGCGACGCCCGACGACGTCGCGCAGGCGGCGCTGTTCCTGTGCTCGCCGGCCGCGCGGATCATCACTGGTGTCGCGCTGCCGGTCGACGGCGGCCTGCTGGCCGGCAATCGCGTGATGGCGCAGGAACTGACACTCGAGACGTTCTACTGAGACTGAAGCCGGCAGCGCCGGCGGCCGCCCGCGCCGCCGTGCGCTGCCCGGTGCGCGATGCCGCGCGCCGTCAATGCGCGGCCGCGACCGGCTTCGCCATCCGGCCGAGCACGTGCTCGGTCATCCCGCGCGCGAGTTCGGTCTCGCCCATGAACACGGTGCCGATCCCCTCGTTCGACAGCAGCGCGGCCTCGTCGCTACTGTTCGTGCACAGCACGACTTCGAGCGTCGGGTTGAGCGTGCGCGAAATCTCGACGATCTGCCGCACGTCGAACACGTCGGGCAGCGTGACGACCAGCATCCCGGCGCGGGCGATATGCGCCTGCACCAGCACGATCGGCTCGATCGCGTCGCCCGACACGGCCGCGATGCCGTCCGCGCGCAGCTTCTCGACGAGCTCGCGATTCTGCTCGACGACGACATACGCGATCCCCCGCTCGTCCAGCGCATGCGCGATCCGCGTGCCGACCTTGCCGTAGCCGACGATCACGACCTGCCCGGTCAGGTGCGTCTGCGGCGTCGACATCGGCAGCGCGGCGAGCGGATCGTCGCGCGCCTCGAGCTTGCGCGCGAACGCCGAATGCTTGCGAATCCACGCGAGCGCCGGATCGATCATCGCGAACAGCAGCGTGTTCATCGCGATCGAGATCAGCGCGACCGCGAGAATCAGGCTCTGCCCTTCGGCCGACAGCAGCCCGAGCGCACGGCCGAGCCCCGCGAGGATGAACGAGAATTCGCCGATCTGCGCGAGGCCCGCGCCGACGGTCAGCGCGGTGTTCAGCGGATAGCGGAATGCGATCACGAGCGCGACGGCCGCGACCGTCTTGCCGATCAGCACGATCGCCGCGACCTCGATCACGTGCAGCGGCTCGTCGAGCAATACTTTCGGGTCGAACAGCATGCCGACCGAGATGAAGAACAGCACCGAGAACGCGTCGCGCAGCGGCAGCGTCTCGTCGGCCGCGCGCCGGCTGAATTCCGACTCGCGCATCATCATCCCGGCGAAGAACGCGCCGAGCGCGAACGACACGTCGAACAGCTTCGCCGCGCCGAACGCGATGCCGACCGCCGCCGCAATCATGCAAAGCGTGAACAGCTCGCGCGAGCCCGTGCGCGCGACGAGCCACAGAATGCGCGGGAACACGCGCTTGCCGACCACCAGCATCAGCGCGATGAACGCGGCGACCTTCAGCATCGTGACGCCGAGCGTGCTCCACACGCTGCCGCCGGCCGCGTGCGCGTCACCGGGCGGCGTGCCGCCGAGCAGTCCCGCCACCGGCGGCAGCAGCACCAGCACGAGCACCATCACGAGATCCTCGACGACCAGCCAGCCCACCGCGATACGCCCGTTGACCGTTTCGACGAGCCCGCGTCCCTCGAGCGCGCGCAGCAGCACGACGGTGCTCGCGACCGACAGCGCCAGCCCGAACACCAGCGCCGCACCGAGGCTCCAGCCCCAGGTGAGCGCGAGCCCGCCGCCGAGCAGCGTCGCGACGGTGATCTGCACGATGGCGCCCGGCAGCGCGATCTTGCGCACCGCGAGGAGATCGCCGAGCGAAAAATGCAGGCCGACGCCGAACATCAGCAGCATCACGCCGACTTCCGCGAGCTGCTGCGCGAGCGACAGATCGCCGACGAAACCGGGCGTGCCGGGGCCGATCACGATCCCGGCAAGCAGATAGCCGACGAGCGGCGGCATTTTCAGCAGCGACGCGAGGTAACCGAAGATCATCGCGAGACCGAAACCGGCCGCGAGCAACGCAATCAGGCTGACGTCATGAGGCATCCCCCCTCCCAAGCTCTTGTAACTATTTAGTAAGGTTCAAGAGTGAAAGGATAAGGGATGAGGCGGAAGAATGGCGCGCAGCCGCGAAAATTTCACGCGGCGGCGCCGGTTGGCGGGGCGCGACCCCGGCGAAGTGAAAGGCATGGCGGGCCCGGTCGCACGTCGACGTGGACCGCGCGACAGGCGGGGCGAGCGCCCCGCCGCTCCCGTCAGCGCGACGCTTGCGGGAACCGCGCGCCCGGCGGCGGCTCGGGCCGCGTCGACGGCACGCTCTTGCGCACCTTCGCGACCTGCGCGGCCGTCACCGGCGCGCCCGTGTTGCCCCAGCTCGTGCGCACGAAGTTCGACACGTCCGCGACTTCCTGGTCCGACAGGCGCCAGCCGAACGGCGGCATCGTGAAGGTCGACGGCGCGGTGCGCGTGCCCTGCAGCGCGCTGCCTTCCAGCACGACGTGGATCAGCGAGGTCGGATCGTCGCCCTGCACGACCGGGTTGCCGGCGAGCGCCGGGAACACGCGCGTGTAGCCGTGGCCGTCGCTGCGGTGGCAGGCCATGCAGTTGTCGCGATAGACGGCCGCGCCCGGCTTGCTCGCGTCGCCGGTCTGCAGCGCCTTCGCGGCGGCCGCGTCGTACACGTGCGGCTGCTCGCCCTGCACGCGCGGCGGCAACGTCTTCAGGTAGCGTGCGATCGCGTTCAGGTCGTCGTCGGTCATGTGCTGCATGCTGTGGCCGACCACGTCCGTCATCCCGCCGAACGCGGCCGTGCGCAGCGTGCGGCCGGTCTTCAGGAACTGCACGATCTCGGTTTCGTTCCACGTGCCGAGGCCCGTGCGCGGCTCGCCGCGCAGGCTGGTCGGCACCCAGCCGTCGATCGCCGCGCCGCCGGCCAGGAAGTCGAGGCCGTCCGCGTCGGTCAGCCCGCGCTCCTGCATCGTCGGCGCGCGCGGCGTGTGGCATGCGCCGCAATGGCCGAGCCCCTGCACCAGATACGCGCCGCGGGCGACCACCGGGTCGGTGTACGGCGCCGCGTCGAACGGCTTCGGCGCCGGCGCGAACAGCTTGCGCCAGATGCCGAGCGGCCAGCGCATCGACAGTGGCCACACGATGTCCACCTTGCGGTTCTCGTGCTCGACCGGCGCGACGCCGTGCATGAAGTACGCGTACAGCGCCTTCATGTCGTCGTCGGTCAGGCGCGAATACGACGGGAACGGCATCGCCGGATACATCGTGTCGCCGTTCTTGCGCACGCCTTCGCGCACCGCGCGGGTGAAGTCCTCATAGGTCCAGCCCCCGAGGCCCGTCTTCGGGTCCGGCGTGATGTTCGTCGAGTAGATGCCGCCGATCGGCGTGTCGAACTTCAGGCCGCCGGCGAACGGCTTGCCGCCGTTCGCGGTGTGGCAGGCGATGCAGTCGCCCGCGCGGGCGAGGTATTCGCCGCGCTTCACGAGCGCCGCGTCGGCGGACTGGGCGACAGGCGCAGCCGCCGCGCCCGAAGCCGCGGCCGGCGTAGACGCCGGCTGCGCGAACGCGGCGCCGCCCGCCAGACCGAATGCCGCCCAGGCCGTGCCGATCGCCAGCGCGCGCCGCAGCGGGGACACCGGACGCGCGGCGTTGTGGTGGTTCATCGTCCTCTTCATACGGTCACCAGCGGGGCGGGATTTTTCAGGTATTGCTCGCGGATCGCACGTGCCGACCAGTAGGCCAGCGCCGCGATGATCCCGGTCGGGTTGTAGCCGATGCCCTGCGGCAGCGCGGACGCGCCCATCACGAACACGTTGTGCACGTCCCAGCACTGCAGGTAGCGGTTCAGCACGCTCGTCTTCGGGTCGGTGCCCATGATCGCGCCGCCGACGAGGTGGGTCGTCTGGTACTGGCGCGAGTCGAAGTGCTTGCCGAACTCGCGGGTCGACACGCCGATCGCCTTCGGCCCCATCGCTTCCGCGATCTTCTTCATCTGCCCGGTCACGTACTGCGCCATCTTGATGTCGTTGTCCTTCCAGTCGAACGTCATCCGCAACAGCGGCTGGCCGTACGAATCGCGATAGGTCGGGTCGAGATCGAGATACACGTCGCGGTACGACATGTTGGTGCCGTGCGCGTCCATCGAGATCGTGTGCGCGTAGTTGTCCTTGACGGCCTTCTTCCACGCCGAGCCCCACTGCGGCGTGCCGGGCGGCGTGGCGATGCCGCTGATCGGCTTCACGCCGGCCTGGTTCACCCACAGCGGCGAGCCGCCGACGAAGCCGAGCGGGCCGTGGTCGAAGTTGTCCGCGTTGAAGTCGTCCACCGCGACGCCGTTGCCGCCCGCCCCGATGAACGGGTTCGTGTAGGTGTCCTTGTCGAAGAACGCCTTGATCGTCGACAGGTTCTGGTACGCGAAATTGCGGCCGACCACGCCTTCGCCCGAGATCGGATCGTACGGCTTGCCGATGCCCGACAGCAGCAGCAGGTGCACGTTGTGATACTGGAACGCGGCCACGATCACGAGATCGGCCGGCTGGTGCACTTCACGCCCGGCCGGATCGACGTAGGTCACGCCGGTCGCGCGCTTCTTCGTGTCATCGAGGTCGACGCGCAGCACGTGGCACTTCGAGCGCAGCTCGAAGTTCGGCGCCTGCTTCAGCGCCGGCAGGATGTTCAGGTTCGGCGACGCCTTCGAATACATGTAGCACGCGTAGCCGCTGCAGTAGCCGCAGAAGTTGCACGGGCCCATCTGCACGCCGTACGGGTTCGTGTACGGGCCCGACGTGTTCGCCGACGGCAGCCGGTACGGATGCAGGCCGAGCGAGTGTGCGGCATCGAAGAAGCGCTGCGCCGAATACGTATTGAGCTGCGCCGGCAGCGGGAAGTTGTCGCTGCGGTTCGCCTCGAACACGTTGCCGTCGCCGACCACCTTGCCGCCGACCTTGTACGCCTGCCCCGACGTGCCGAACACCTTCTCGGCGAAATCGAAATGCGGCTCGAGCTCGTCGTACGTGACGCCCGTATCCTGGATCGTCATCCCTTCGGGGATGAACTTCTTGCCGTAGCGCTCTTCATAGTGGCTGCGCAGGCGCAGCTCTTCCGGCGTGATCCGGAAGTGCACGCCCGACCAGTGCAGCCCCGCGCCGCCGACGCCTTCGCCCGGCAGGAACGCGGCGAGCTGCCGGTACGGCAGCGCGGTGTCCTGCAGGCCGTGGCGGATCGACACGGTCGTCTTCGACAGGTCGAGGAACAGCTTCTTGCGGATGTTGTAGGTCAGCTCGTCGATCGTGTTCGGGTACGCGCCGTCCGGATAGGTGTCGCGATATTCGCCGCGCTCCAGCGCGACGACGTTCAAGCCCGCTTCGGTCAGTTCCTTCGCGAGAATCGCGCCGGTCCAGCCGAAGCCGACGATCACCGCATCGACGTGCGGCTTCTTGTCTGCGGCCATCAGCTGCGCTCCCCGTTGATCGAGACGGGGCCGTACGGATAAGGCTTGCCGCTCTGGTTGACGAAATCCATGAAGTCCGCGCGTGCGCCCGGGAAACCGATCATCTTCCACGCGGCCATGTCGCGATTGCCGCCATGCACCGGATCGCAGAAGTAGCCTTCGCGCGTGTTCTGGAGCAACTGGCCGAGGAACACGCCGGGCGGGACGTCGTCGATCTGCGCGCCGCCCTTCTCCAGCGCGCCGAGCACCGTGTCGCGCGTCGGCGCGTCGAGATCCGCGAACGCCTTGCCGTGCGCCTTTTCGCAATAGCGGTTGACGGCCGCGATGCCGAGCCGGTAGATGTCGCGCGGCACCAGCTTCAACTGGTAGCCGAGCTCGGGCACGCCCTGCTGGAACGGCCCCTGCATGTACCACGTCGCGCCGTGCGCATACGGCGTCTCCATCTGGCGATCGATGAATTCCGGCACGCCCGCTTCGAGCGCGCCGGGGCCTTCGGCGTCGGCCGGAATCAGCCGGTCGACGGCAGCCTGGACGAACGCCCATTCCTTCGCATCGAAAAAGGTCGGCTTGTACGGCGCGCGTTCGGCGCTGGCCGACGCAGTGGACGCGTTGCCGGCGGTCGTCGCGGACGGCGACGACGAATGCAGGTCGCAGCCGGCGACCGACGCGATCGGCACGAGCGCGACCGACGTGCGCAGGAAACGGCGACGCGAATTGGGTTTGTCAGGTGGCGTGGACATGGTCGGATGTTGATCGTTGGGGATCGGGGTTCGGACGCGCGCATTCCGCATGCCGCGTGCCCGGCACGGCAGCCGTGCCGCAAGCGGCCGGTCGCCCTGTTCTTTCGTGTGTTGCGCACAACCTCGACGCTGGCGCCCGGCCGCGATTCGCGGTGGCGCCGTCATTGCAGCCGCACTCGCCCCGGGGCCGGCGGCGTTGCGCGGATCGACCTCTTTGCGGGCCCTATCGTCGGACAAATACCGGCATCGGCCGGCATCTTTCCGTCATCGCCCATGACCCTTATTCAACTTAGACGTCGCGCCTGCCGACGGCAAGCGCAACGTGCACGACCCTCTTTCCGGGCCTGGCGACGAGTGCCGCGAATTATATATGGAACCGGTTCCATTGCTAGAGGGTTCAATGCAATTCAGTGCATCGAAATCAGCAACAATGGAAAAACCGGATGCCGGAATGTGCAAGGATGAGGAAATGGCGGACAGCGACGATCAGGCGGCGACGGAACCCGGCGCCCCTCATCACGTGTATCTGCCGGCGGACATCCGGACGGCGCTGGCCGTCGGCGCGCGTTACGGCGTGCCCGCAATCCTCGAAGTGGCGGCGCAGCTGATGCACCGGCAGGGCCACACGTTCTTCGCCGCCGAAAACGATGTGTGGCTGATCGATGCCGTGCCGGCCGAATATCTCGAGCTAATCGATACGCGCGCGGATTGAATCACGCACCGTTCCTCTCTCACCACGGCCAGAACATCGACGCGATCGACAGCGCCAGCGCCGCGCACAGCGGCGAGTAATACAGCGTATCCATCCGCGCGAAACGCGACCCGCGAATGCGTTTGAAGAAGCCGACGTAGCGGAAATCGCCGACGGCCCGCACCGCGAAGATCAATGCGAGCGCAACGATCGCGAACGCGATCGTGCAGGGATACGCGTTGCGCCCCAGCCAGCCGGCACGCGCGGCGACCGCGCCTGCACCGCCCAGCAGCGCGAGCGCGACGGCAAGCGTGCCGACCGCAGTCGGCCGCAACAGCGGTACGCCATCCTGCTCCGGAATGGCCGCGCGCTTGCCCAATCGCCCGCCGAACGCCCAGTACACGTGCACGAGCGCGATGGCGCAAAGCGTCGGTACGCTGAAATACGCAGCGGTCATGTCGATCAAGGTCCTCGTCTCGTTGTCTCGTCGTTTTGCCGAAAGGTGTTCGGCTCGCGGCCCCGGCCCGCGCCACGCATGACGATACCGAAACCCGGTCACGCGCACATTGCGACGTCCGGTCGCAACCGACGGCGATGCATGCTGCGTTGCAGTGCGCATGCGTCGTCGCACAGCCCGGCCGCTTGACTTCCCTCCGCGCACTACTACCCTGTTATTCCAGTACTGCGGTCGGCCTGCCGCTGCGCGACCGGCTGCTCGCACGACGACGATAACGAAGGCCATGGAGGCGACTCATGCTGATCGGTGTGCCGAAAGAGATCAAGAACCACGAATACCGCGTCGGCCTCACGCCGGCCGGCGCGCGCGAACTCACGCGGCACGGCCATCGCGTGCTGGTGCAGCGCGGCGCGGGTACGGCGATCGGCCTGCTCGACGACGACTACACGGCCGCGGGCGCGTCGCTCAGCGACGGTGCCGAGGACATCTTCGCGCGCGCCGACATGATCATCAAGGTCAAGGAACCGCAGCCGGCCGAATGCGCGATGCTGCGGCGCGGCCAGATCCTCTACACATACCTGCATCTCGCGCCCGATCCCGATCAGGCCGCCGCGCTCGTGAAATCCGGCGCGGTCTGCATCGCGTACGAAACCGTGACGGGCCCCGGCGGCGGCCTGCCGTTGCTCGCGCCGATGAGCGAAGTCGCGGGCCGCATGTCGATCCAGGTCGCGGCGACCCACCTCGAAAGCCCGCGCGGCGGCCGCGGCCTGCTGATGGCCGGCGTGCCGGGCGTGCCGGCCGCGCACGTCGTCGTGCTCGGCGCCGGCGTGGTGGGCACCGGCGCGCTGCAGATGGCGGTAGGCCTCGGCGCGCGCGTCACCGTGCTCGACAACAACGTGAACCGGCTGCGCCAGCTCGATCTCGTGTTCGCCAACCGGATCGCGACCGTCTGTTCGAATGCGCAGACGGTCGACGAAGCCGTGCGCGATGCCGACGTCGTGATCGGCGCCGTGCTCGTGCCGGGCGCGTCGGCGCCGCGGCTCGTCACGCGCGACATGATCGCGACGATGCGCAAGGGCGCGGTCGTCGTCGACGTCGCGATCGACCAGGGCGGATGCTTCGAGACCTCGCATGCGACCACGCATGCGGCGCCGACCTTCGTCGTCGACGGGGTCGTCCACTACTGCGTCGCGAACATGCCCGGCGCGGTCGCGCGCACGTCCACCTTCGCGCTGAACAATGCAACGCTCGGCCATGCGCTCGCGCTCGCCGACAAGGGCTGGAAGCAGGCGATGCTCGACGATCCGCATCTGCGCGCGGGCCTGAACGTGTGCGACGGTCACATCACGTACGAAGCGGTCGCGCTGGCGCTCGGCCTACCTTACGTCCCCGCGACCGGCGTGCTCGGATGACCCTGCCGGCATGAGCTGAACGCATCGCGACCGGCCACGCTCACGCGCCCTTCGACCGACTCCGCTTCGCACCGCCGCCCGCGCTGCCCGCACCGCCCATCGTGCGCGCCAGCAGCGGCCGCAGTTGCGCGAGCGTGCGCGTGTTCAGCACGTCCTGCCGCGTCAGCCAGCCGCGCCGCGCCTGATCGACGCCGAACGCGAGGTTGTCGAGCTCGTCCGCGCTGCATGCATCCGAACCGATCGCGACCGGCACGCCGGCCTTCGCGGCCTCGCGGCACCACACGTCCGGCAGGTCGAAGCGCCGCGGCTGTGCATCGAGTTCGACGAAACAGCCGCGCGCGGCAGCCTGCGCGAGCACGCGCGGCACATCGAGTTCGCAGGCGTCGCGCTCGCCGAGCAGGCGGCCGGTCGGGTGCGCGAGAATCGAGAAATGCGGATGATCCATCGCGCGCAGCATGCGATCGGTCTGCGCGCCGCGCGGCAGGTCGAAGCCGTCGCGTATCGCACCGACCACGAGATCGAGCCGGCCGAGCAGCGCGTCGGGCACGTCCAGGCTGCCATCCTCGCGAATGCCGGCCTCCACGCCCTTGAGCAACACGAAATCGTCGAACGTCGCGTTGAGGCGATCGATGTCGTCGAGTTGCCGCGCGAGCCAGTCGAAACCGTTGCGAGCGCCGCCGTCGGGTGGGGCGCGGTCGGTGACGGCCAGATAGGCGAGCCCGCGTGCACGCGCGGCGGCGGCCATCGCGCGCAGGCCGTCGCGGCCGGCCGACGCATCGGTGTGCGCGTGCAGGTCGCCATGGAGATGCTTGCGCTCGACCAGCGCCGGCAGCGTGCCGGCACGCGACGCATCGATCTCGCCGCGACCCTCGCGCAACTCGGGCGGCACCTCGTGCAACCCGATAGCCGCGTAGACCGATGCCTCCGTCGCTCCGGCAATCCGTTCGTCGCCACGAAACACGCCGTATTCGTTGATTTTCAGGCCGCCGGCCTGCGCGAGCCTGCGCAGCGCGATGTTGTGCGCCTTCGATCCGGTGAAGTAGACGAGCGCCGCGCCGAACGCATCGGCATCGACGACCCGCAGGTCGACCTGCAATCCGTTGACGAGCATCACGCTCGAGCGCGTCTTGCCGTGCGCGAGCACGCGCGCCACGTCGTCGTAGCCGACGAACGCTGCGGTGACCGCACCCGCGTCGCGCGCGGTGACGAGGATGTCGAGATCGCCGACCGTCTCGCGGCGGCGGCGGAAGCTGCCGGCCGGCACGGCCTGGCCGACGCCGGTCACCGCCCGCAGGCGTTCGAGCAACGGCATCAGCGCATGTGCGGCGTCGGGCAGCAGGAAGCGTTGCGGCTCGCGCTGCAGGCGATCGTCGATCGCTTCGAGCAGATGCGCTTCGGTTTTCGCGCCGAAGCCCGGCAGCTCGCGCACATGCCCGCTCTTCGCTTCGGCGCGCAACTGTTCGAGCGAATCGACGTTCAGCGCGTCATGCAGCGCCTTCACGCGTTTCGCGCCGAGCCCGGGCACGTCGAGCAGCTCGACGATCGCGCCCGGCAGCGCATGACGCAAGGTTTGCTGCAGTTCGCAGGTGCCGGTCGCGGCGATCTCGCGCAGCTTCGCCGCAAGATCGGCCCCGATCGACGGAATCTTCCCGAGATCGTCGCCTTTCGCGATCATCGTCGGAATATCCCGGCCGTAGTCGGCGATCGTACGCGCGGCGTTGCGGTACGCACGCACGCGAAACGGGTTGGCGCCCTGGATCTCGAGCATGTCGGCGATCTCGGCGAACACGGCCGCGCACTCGGCATTGTGGATCGGCATGATCGGCGTGGCTCCCTTCCACGTGGATGGCGCCGCGCCCCTGCGCGACGGCGTCTGCCCGCCCGGCGCCGCATGTCGACGCCGCCGGGCGCCCGTTGGTCATCCTGCGCCGGCCGCGCGGCGCGTACCGCGCGGCTGGAGCCGCGGCGTCAGAGCGACGCGCGCGGTGTCGTCGCGTAGCGTCGTTCGTAGATCGATTGGCAATGCGTGCAACGTTCGGCGGTCGGCCGCGCCAGCAGCCGCTCGTAGCCGACCGCGCCGTCGCAGTCGATGCATTCGCCGTAACTGCCGTCACGCATCCGCTGCTGGGCGCGCCCGATCGCGCGCAGTTCGGTCAGCTTCATCCCGATCAACGCATGGTCGACGTCGACGAACAGGTCGGCATTCGCCTCGTCGCCCTCGTCCGGCGCCGCGCCGGCCAGATCCGCATAGGATTCCGACGCGCGCTGGTCTTCGCTCGTGCGGATCTCCGCACGCAGCGCCTGCTCGCTCTCGTTCAGCCGCTGTTTCAGCGTCTGCCGTTGTTGTTGGTCGAGCGACATGGCCGTCTCTCCTGTTCCGGTTCCGCGCGAAGAAAGGCGGCGCGCGGTATCGCGCCGGTGCGCGACGCGCAGGCATGACCTGCGCCGCCGCATCCGGATGATGCGACCGGACGCGCAAAACGCCGGACGCATTCGACGCAGGATAAACCCATTGAACACGCGTGTGTTGACCGGAATCAGCGTGCCGGTCATGCGACGGCGGAGGGACGAAACTGGGGACGGACGCGGAATCGCGACCGAAGGGGCGCGTGGCGAAGCCCCGTCGGCGCAAACGCAGCGCAGCAATTTCCCATGCGGCCACATCGCTTCGTTCCGTGCGCACGAGCCGGCCTCATTCCGTCGATACGGTCGCTCACGCGGCGCCGCTTCGATGATTCGTCTTCCTTAGAATGCATTGCGCCCGATGAAGCCGCGCACCACCGTCATCAGGATGATCTTGATGTCGAACCAGAAGCTCCAGTTCTGCATGTAGAACAAATCGAACTTCACGCGCGCCTCCATCGCCTCGACCTTGCGCGTTTCGCCGCGATAGCCGTTCACCTGCGCCCATCCGGTGATGCCGGGCCGCACGCGGTAGCGGTACATGTAGCAGTCGATCAGTTGCCGATAGAGGTCGTCGTGTTCGATCGCGTGCGGACGCGGGCCGACCACCGACATCTGCCCGAACAGCACGTTGAAGAACTGCGGCAGCTCGTCGAGCGACGTGCGCCGCAGGAATGCGCCGACACGCGTGATGCGCGAATCGTTGCGCGACGCCTGCCGCACGACGCCCGGCTGCACGCGGTGCACGCGCATCGTCCGGAACTTCAGGATATGGAACTCGCGGCCGTCGACGCCCTTGCGGCGCTGCTTGAACAGCACCGGCCCCGGCGACGACAGCTTGACCGCGATCGCCACCATCGTCAGCAGCGGCAGCAACGGAATCAGCACGCCGAACGCGAACAGCCGGTCGAACGCGAACTTGGCCCATAGCTCCGGCGCGGCGCGCGGCGTGGTCGCGAGATTGATCGCCGGCATGCCGAGCAGGTCGGTCGCGGAGCGATCGACGACCGCCATCTGCCGCACGTCGGGCAACAGCCGCAACTCGACGAACTCGTCGCGCAATTCGCGCACGATGCGCTGGATCCGCCACTCGTGCGACATCGGCAGCGTGAGCCAGACCTCGTCGATGTCGCCGCCCCGAATCAGGTCGCGCAACGTGGGCCAGTCGTCGATCACCGGCACGCCGCCGATGCCGCCCGCGGCGGTCTGCGCATCGTCGTCGAATACGCACGCGGCCACGAACGGGCCATTCGGCGCGCGCTGCATCCGCTCGATCGCCACCCGCCCGTAGCCGGTTGCGCCGACGACGGCGACGCGACGTTGCCGCCCCCGCGGATCGCCGCGCGTCAGCGCGAACGCCAGCAACGCCGCGCGGCCGAGCAGCAGCGCCGCGTCACCGGCGAGCACCGTGCGCACGATCCAGCGGGTCGTGACGGTGCCGCCGCGATTCATGATCCACATCGTGCCGGCCACCGTCAGCACGCTCGCGCACACCACCGCCACCAGCGTGTGCGTCAGCGCGTGCGCGCCGCCCTGCACCGCGACGCCGCCGCGCACAGTGCGCAGGTAGCGCGGCAGCAGCGCCACCGTCAGCACGCACAGCAGCGCGATCGCGCCGCGCTGCGCGTCGGACAGCGCATGCCAGCCGAGACCCGACGCAGCCTGCGCGACGAGCGCGCCGGCCAGCACGAGCACGACGTCGGCCGCCGCGATCGCGGCGCGCCGCATCGCATTCGTTCCACCGGACATCGACTGCATCGTCACGCACCGTGCGCCGGGAAACCGCAACGCCCTTCCGGCATGCGCGGGCGAACCGTCGCCGGCCTCGTATTCCCGCGCGTGCCGAGCAGCCGGCGATAGTCCGCGCGAATCAGGTCGTAGCATTCGCACGCGTGATGTTCGAGGCCATCGCGGTCGAGCACCGTGATGCGGCCGCGGCGCTGCCGGATCAGGCCGGCTTCCTGCAGGTTCCCGGCCGCTTCCGTCACGCCTTCGCGCCGCACGCCGAGCATGTTCGCGATCGTCTGCTGGGTGACGGTCAGCTCGTCGCCGTCGATCCGGTCGTGTGCGAGCAGCAGCCAGCGGCTGAGTTGCTCGCTGACCGAATGGTGCCGATTGCACAGTGCGCTGCGCGAGATCTGCGCCATCGTCGCCTGGCAGGTGTTGAGCAGCAGCCGATAGGTCTGCGGCGACCGCTCGAACTCGGCGCGCATCACGCAACTCGGCACGCGATACGCCATCCCGCCGATCCGCACCTCGACCCGGCTCGACGCGGCGACGCCGCCGACCAGCGTGCCCAACCCGACCACGCCCTCGCGGCCGACCACCGCCACCTCGACCATCGCGCCGTCTTCCATCAGGTGCTGGACCGACATCATCGCCGTCGTCGGAAAGTGCAGATGACGCATCGGCTCGCCGACCCGGTCGAGCATCCCGGCCTTGATCCTGACCAGTTCGAGATGCGGTGCGATGGTGCGGATGCTGTCCTCCGGGAGGGCAGCAAGGATGGCATTCGCCGAGTAGCTCGAGTGAAGATGAAGCATGTCTGTATCCCTTTTATTGTCCGCGCCGCCTGCAGCCGCGTGCACGGAACTCGTTATCGCGATGCGCGCCCGGACATTGACAGCGGTTGCGGCCCACAACCCTGAATCCGACTGACCATCGGCTTGTCATCGCCGGATTGAGTCGACTGTCCCGTTTCGACACGCCAGCCCGAATAAGCGATTTACGTGCCAATAGCCGTCCATCCTTAATATATGAATCACGTCCGATTTAGCGCGCCCGAATAACCGTCCCCAAAATCGAAAAAACGTCTCATTTCCGGACACTCCTCCACGCAACGGACACAGCGCGCATTCGACTGATCAATTCCCGTGCATCGGCCGCGGGCGATCGGGTGACGGTCGCGACGCTTACCGTTCAAATACTTACAGCCGATTTTCAATTGTTTCCGTGATGTGCAGCGCAGCATTTGCCGACGCCGCCACACCTCACACGCTTGTTTCAAACTGTCTCAAATTTGAATCGGGACACTAATTCGAGGCTCTGTCCGCTACCGCACACATCATGCTCAAGCCATTGATCCCAATGAAAAATCAGGCGCTCCCCGTTTATTTGTCAAATAATGTTCAATGGCGCGGGAGCCTTTCGTTGTACGATGCGCCACGTCGTTCGATTGATTCCGGTTCGACATCGAATGACAGGAAAGCGCACCAATCCATTTCCGGACAATTAATCCCTTGAAAATGAATCATTAAATCGGCATAACGTTTGCACTGAACCGCAATCGTCAAACTTTGTGAAATGACGTAATGCGAAATTGCCCGAATTCGATTGCGTGCTAGCCTTTTTCGCCAGTATCGTCATTCCGCTTTCGATCAACACAAGTCCGCACGATCGTGCGAAATCCCCGTTGCGGGATTCGCCGCGACGACGCGCGACCGCCACCCTGCGAGGATGCGCCGTGACTCACCAGGCCCCCGACGCCGTCGCGTATGCGAACGGCATGATCGAGCTTTCCCACAGCTTCGACGCCAACCGGTTTCTCGCGGCCATCGACCGCGACGAACTCGCCACGCTGACGCCCCACCTTCAACTCGTTCACCTGAAATCCGGGCAAGTGCTGTGCGAACCCGGCGAAATGCTCACGGCCGTCTACCTGCCGGTCACGACCGCGATTTCGCTGCAGTACGTGTCGTCCGGCGGCATGACGCTGGAAGTCGCGGAGATCGGCAGCGAAAGCGTGGTCTGCGACGACGTGATCGGCGGCAGCGGCCGGATGCCGTGTCGTGCGCTCGCGTGCCGCGACGGCTTCGTCTACCGGCTCGACCGGCGCGTCTTCGCCGCCGCGTTCGACGCGTCGCCGGTGATTCGCCATCTCGTGTTCGTCTGCGTGCGGCTGCTGATGGCGCAGGTGTCGCAGATCACGTTCTGCAGCCGTCACCACGTGCTCAAACATCAGTTATGCAGATGGTTCCTGCTCGCGTTCGATCGCACGCGCAGCATCGAGATCCAGGTGACGCACAGCATGCTCGCGCAAATGCTCGGCGTGCGGCGGGAGACGGTCACGGACGCCGCCGGCGAAATCCAGAAACTCGGCCTGATCCGGCAATACCGCAGCTCGATCGAGCTCGCGGACCTCGACGGCCTCGAAAAAATGTCGTGCGGCTGCCGCGCGATCGTGCGCGACGAGATGAAGCGCATCCTGTCGGCCGACTCGGGCGTGCCGGCCGCGTCGCGCACGTGATCAACGTGCCGGACCGGGACGGCGCGACGGCGCCGCCCGCGTGCAGGGTCAGCTGTTTGTAGGGTGGCGAACAGAACGCCGTGTCTGCCAATGGTCTACTGATGCCGGACTGCCGGGGGGATGTCAGCGCTTGTCGCGCGTCTGCCCGAGCGGACGACACCACGCACGCCGGAGCAGCACGTGAAAAACGAAATCAGAACCATCCTGAAGCACGTCGCCCATCTCGAAGCCGCGATCGATTCGATCGGTGACGGGGACGACCTCTACGAAGCGGGCCTCTCCTCGCTCGATACGATCCAGCTGATGCTCGCGATCGAAAAGCAGTTCAACATCGAGATTCCCGACGAGATGCTGAACCGCAACCTGTTCCGCAGCATCGACGCACTCGCGGACACGATCGCCACGCTGCAACGCACCGAGCATTCCGCATGAGCGCGCTGCTACCCGAACTCGCGCCCGACAGCGATTCGCATCGGCTCGACGAGGCCGCGCATGCGGTCGCGCAGATCGCCGCCCAGCATGCCGATGCGGTCGATCGCGACGCGCGCTGCCCGGTCGAGGCGATCGAGGCGATGCGCGCGCGCCGCCTGCTCGGCGCGATGGTGCCGACCCATCTCGGCGGCGCTGGCGCGTCGCTGGAAGACATCGCGTCGGCCTGCTCGATCCTCGGCCAGGCCTGTGCATCGTCGGCGATGGTGTTCGCGATGCACCAGATCCAGGTCGCCTGCATCGTCAATCACGCCGCCGACCAGGGCTGGCACAAGCTGTTCCTGCAACAGCTCGTGCGTCACCAGTGGCTGCTCGCCTCGGCCACGTCGGAAGACGGCGTCGGCGGCAACCTGCGCGCGAGCCAGTGCGCCCTCGAAACCGACGGCGGCGGGTTCCGGCTGCACAAATCCGCGCCGACGATCTCGTACGGCGACTATGCCGACGGCATTCTCGCGACCGCGCGACGCGATGCGGACGCGCCGGCTTCCGAGCAGGTGCTCGTCACTCTGCTGCGCGACGGCTATACGCTCACGCGCCGCGGCGAATGGGACACGCTCGGCATGCGCGGCACCTGCAGCAACGGCTTCGTGCTCGACGCGCAAGGCGCCGCCGTGCAATGCCTGCCGGTGCCGTTCGCGAAGATCGCCGAAGAAACGATGGTGCCGGTCTCGCACATCCTGTGGGCCGCGGTGTGGATCGGCGTCGCCGGCGACGCGTTCCATCGCGCGCACCAGTTTTTCCGCGCGCAGGCGCGCCAGACCGACGGCGCACCGTCGCCCGCCGCGCGGCGCATCGCCGAATCGCTCGCGCTGATGCAGGCGATGCAGGCCCGCGTCGACAACGTGCTGCGCCTCCACGCGAACGCGTCGGCCCGCTCGTGGTCGGCCGGCATGGCCTGGGCCGCCGAGATCAATACGCTGAAGACCTACGTGTCGGCAACCGCGCTCGAAGTCGCGCACCAGGCGATGATGATCTGCGGGATGGCCGGCTACAAGCAAGGCACGCCGTTCAGCATCGGCCGCCACATTCGCGACCTGCACGCGGCGCCGCCCCGACCGCCCCTGCCGCCCGGATCACGCGCACCGCCGCGCCGGTGCGCTGACCCTGGCCGAACGGCCAGCCGACGCGCGCCCGCTTGCGGTTACCGCAAACACTGGTTATATTTACAGTACTGTATTTATGAACAGTGAGGTGCGCGATGGAACATCTGGTCCGTATCGTCAACGACACCGATCGCCAAGTGCTGGCGTGGCTGCGTGCGCAGGTCGGCGATGCCCGCGTCGAGCGCGCGGCACGTCAGCTCGGGCATACGCGCAAGCCCTTTCCGTCGGCCGTGTGCCGATATCTGGGCATGAGTGCGCCAGCCACGCTGCGGCCTGCCGCCGCCCGGCCGCGCGCGGCACGCGATTTCTCGGTGGGCGATCGCTACCTGTCGCTGATTCGCCAGCACCTCGCCACGCACACGGTCGGCCGATGAAATGGCGGCGGCTCGCCGCTTCGGTCCCGCGTCCGGCCGGCGCACTCGCGTATTCGCAAGTCCGGCCGGCCGCCGCCGTCGCGCTTACGCGGCCGCCATGGCTTCCCGTACGAGGCGGCCGAGCGTGTCGAACGCTGCCTCGTGCACCGCATCGAATACGCGCGTGCAGGCGAGCCGGATATAGCCGTCGAAACGGTCCGAATTCGAGAAGATCGAACCGGGCGCGATCTTGACGCCATGTGCCAGCGCGGCGTCGAACAACGCATCGGAGCGCACGCCTTCCGGCAGCGCGATCCACAGCAGCATCCCGCCCGGCGGCTGATTCATCCGCGTGCCGGCCGGGAAATGCCGCGCAATCGCGTCGATCGTCACGTCGCGCTGCACGCGCAGCTGTTCGCGGAACCGGTGCAGGTGCCGATCGAACGCGCCCGAGCCCACGAATTCGGCCGCCACGGCCTGCAGCAGCGCGGCGTTGTGCCGGCTGTGCGCGAATTTCAGCATCCTCACACGCGCATGCCAGCGGCCCGCACTCATCCAGCCGAGCCGCATCCCGGGCGCCAGCACCTTGTTGAACGACGGGCAATAGATCACCGTGCCGTCGCAATCCCATGCCTTGACCGGCCTGACCGCGTGCGGCGCCTCGACGAGCTCGCGATAAGGCTCGTCCTCGATCACGGCCACGCCGTGGCGCGAGCACAGCGCGACGAGCGCAGCCTTGCGCTCGTCGGGCATCACGCAGCCGAGCGGGTTTTGCAGGTTCGGCACGACGACCACGGCCCGGATGTCCGGATAGGCTGCCAGCGCCACGTCGAGCGCCTCGATCGACAGGCCCGTCGTCGGGCTTGCCGGGATTTCGAGTGCCCGCAGGCCGAGGCTTTCGAGCAGCTGGATCAGCCCGAAGAAGGCCGGCGATTCGATCGCGATCGTGTCGCCGGGCCGCGCGACCGCACGCAACGCGAGATTCACCGCGTCGACGCCGCCGCTCGTCGACATCACGTCGTCCGGCGTCAGCGTCACACCGTAGGACAACGCGCGTTTGGCCATCGTCTGCCGGAATTCGGGCGAACCGCCGACGGGCCCCGCATCGGTCAGCAACGTGGGTTTGCGCCGCAGCAGCCGGATCGCCAGCGCCTGCAGGCGCTCGGTCGGATACAGCGCGGCATGCGCGGAGGCGCCGCCGAGATTCAGCGCATCGGTCGCCGCGTTCGCACGGTCGATCACGCGCGAGACGCGTTCGTGCAGCCCCGCGAACGGCGGCTCGACACTCAGCGGCGGCCCGTCGCTTTCCGGCAGCGTGTCGAGCATGGCCGCCGCGCGGCGGCGCACGAAGTAACCCGAACGCGGTTTCGCATCGCACCAGCCCGTATCCTCGAGCCGCCGGAACGCCTGGATCGCGGTCGACAGGCTCACGCCGTGCTGCGCCATGCACGCACGGACCGACGGCATCCGGTCGCCGGGCGACAGCGTGCCGGCCGCGATGATGCGGCGGTAATGTTCGGCGAGCCGTTCGTAAAGCGGCTCGCCGTCCATCGGCAAAGGCGTACGGGAAGCGTCGGCGAAAGGCGTCATGCGGACCATCGTGCCCGTGCCCCATCGCGCACGCCAGATACAGATTCGGGGGAAACCCACCGATACAGCAGCGCGAAACCGCCGCCTGCACCGCAACAGATTCCCGTCCCCTGAATCTGTCGTGCGCGCGTCCGTTTCCCTAACCTGATTGCACGCTGTCGCCTCGTCGTCGCGAGGCCGCGCAACCGGAGCAACCGGGAAAAGGAATCGCCATGCGGACGCAACACCTCCGGCTCGACGCCGGGCAAAGCCACTTTGCGTGGTTCGACAAGGGCAGTCAGCTGATCGTGCTGGATGGCGCGCTGGCGGTCACGCTGCGCCACGGCGGGCTCGACTGGCTGCCCGATGCCCCGCAATACATTCGCCGCGAACTCGACGAGGGCGAATGCCTGACGCTCGAAACCGCCGGTCACGTCGCGCTGTCGGCTGGCGGCCGCGGCGTGGTCAGCACGGCGATCGTGGCCCCCTCGGGCCGAAGCAGCATGCTCGCGGTGTGGCGCGACATCCTGCGCCGACTGGCCGGGCGACTGCACGGCGGCCGGCACGTGAACGAGCATGTCTGACATCGCGGCTTGCCCGCCGTGAGCCACGCCGGAAAGTCACCGCATCATCGCGGTGACCGATGAACCCGTGATGTTCCGAGCAATCGTGCCAAGCGAACGTCCCGCGCGTCACCGCCCGCTCCGCCAGCGCTCGATCCACTCGAACAACGCCATCCCGGCCAGCATCGCGACGACGAACCCGATCCCCTTGGCCGACCCGAAGCCGATCGACACGATCGCGGGCCCCGGGCAGAACCCGGCAATACCCCAGCCGATGCCGAACGCCGCACTTCCCGCGACCAGGCGCACGGTAATCGTCCGCACCGCCGGCAGTTGCATCGGCAGGCCGAGCCAAGAGCGGGTCCGGCGCTTCGCCCACGCGAACGCGAACACCGCAACACCGGTCGCGCCCGCCATCACGAACGCGAGCGACGGATCCCAGTGGCCCGCCAGGTCGAGAAAACCGAGCACCTTCTGCGGATCGGCCATGCCCGACACGATCAGGCCGACGCCGAACAGCAACCCCGCCAGAAATGCGAATCCTGCCTGCATGTCAGCCTCCCGCCACGTGCAGCCGCACGAAGACGGTCGCGAAGCCCGCGACCATGAAGGTCGCCGTCGCGACCACCGAACGCAGCGCCCCGCGCGACATCCCGCATACGCCGTGACCGCTCGTGCAGCCGCCCGCGTACCGCGTGCCGATCCCGACCAGCAGCCCGGCCGCGAGCAGTTCAGGCCAACCGGCGTCGATCCGGGGCGTCAGGCTGCTCCCGGCGACGTGCATCGCAACGGGCGCAACGATCATCCCGGCGATGAACGCGACGCGCCAGCCGCGCTCCGCGCCGCCCGCGGTGAGCAAGCCGCCGACGATCCCGCTGATGCCGGCGATCCGGCCGTTGAACGCGACGAGCCACGCGGCCGCGAGCCCGATCAGCACGCCACCGGCCAGCGACAGCCACGGCGCGAAATGAAGCGCATCAACCTGCATCGCGCGCCTCCTTCGCGGTCGCCCCGCAGAACTGCTCGTACAGCACGCCCATCACCGCGACCACGGCCGGACTGTCGAGCGAATAGCGGATGGTCTTGCCTTCCCGGCGGGTACGAACCAGCGCGTTGTCGCGCAACACGCCGAGCTGCTGCGACAGCGTCGGTTGATGGATGTCCAGTCGCGCCTCGAGATCGCTCACGCAGCACTCGCCCTGCGACAGTTCGCACAGCAGCAGCAGCCGGTCGGGATTCGACATGACCTTGAGGAGCGCGCAGGCCGATTCGGCGGCGGCGCGCATCTGATCGGGCGCGGGCAGCCCGGCGGGGAGATCGTCGTTCATCGGAGCGGGAATACGATTAAAGAATGAACATTATATTCATTTATATAATGTTGTATCCCGCTGCTTGCCGGACCGGCAATCCGGCCGCCCCTCCTTCGATCAGGCCTGCCTGCCCGCCATTCCGTCGGCGGCCGCCGCGCGTACCACGCCCGCGCGCACCACGCCGAGCGCCAGTACCGCGACCGCCGCGATCACGCATGGCGCGGCAACGACGGCGAACGCGGTCGACAGCGGCACGCCCATCGCCAGCATCGCGCCGCCCGCCATCGAGCCGACCACCGAGCCGCCGCGACCGATCCCGTTCGCCCAGCTCACGCCGGTCGTCCGGCACTCGGTCGGATAGAACGCGGCCGATAGCGCGTTCGCCCCCACCTGCGAGCCGGATACGCAGAAGCCGGCGGCGAACACCGCGAGCGCGGCACCCCACGGCGACGCGGCGAACACGCCGATCGCCGCGACGCACGCACCGGCCGCCGCATAGCTGCAGGCCAGCACGCGATGCGGATCGAAGCGGTCCATCAGCCAGCCGAGAATGATCGCGCCGAGCGTGCCGCCGACCTGGAACATCGCGGTCACGCGCGCGGCCGTCTGCAGCGTCGCGCCAGTCGTGCGCAGCAGCGTCGGCAGCCAGCTCGACAGCAGGTAAATGACCAGCAGGCTCATGAAGAACGTGAGCCACAGCAGCAGCGTGCCGCGCAGCAGGTCGGCGGCGAACAGCCGGCCGAGCGGCGACCCGGCCGGCTTTCCGGCGGGCGCGATGAACGACGCATGCGCGAGATGCGGATCCGGTGCGATACGGCCGAGCATCGTCGCGATCCGCGCAGACGGCGCGCCCTGGTTGACGAGATAGCGCACCGACTCCGGCAGTCGCCACGCGAGCAGCGGCAGGAGCAGCAGCGGCGCCGCGCCGCCGACGACCAGCACCGCGCGCCAGCCGTGGTGCTCGATCAGCGACGCGGCCGCGAGCCCGCCGAGCGCGGAACCGATCGTGAAGCCGCAGAACATCGTCGTCACGAGCAGCGAGCGACGGCGCGCCGGGCAGTATTCGGACGTCAGCGTGATCGCATTCGGCATCGCGCCGCCGAGCCCGAGCCCGGTCACGAAGCGCCACACGATCAGCTCGGTCAGGCTACCCGCGCTCGCCGACGCGGCACTCGCGATGCCGAAGCACGCGACGCACGCGAGCAGCAGGCGCTTGCGGCCGAACCGGTCGCCGAACGGCCCGAACACGAGCGCGCCGGCCATCAGCCCGGCCAACCCCGCGCCGAATACCGGCGCGAGCCGCGCGGGCGACAAGCCCCATTCCGCGCGGATGACGGGTGCGATGAACCCGATCGACGCGGTATCGAATCCGTCGATCGCGACGATCAGAAAGCACAGGACGACGATCGCGGCCTGAAACGGCGCAATGCGATGCCGGTCGATCCATTCGCTGACGTCGATGGACAGCGTATCGGCCATGATGGTGTCTCCTCCAGGAAGGCGGCGCGCGTCGTCTGTCGTTGAAATGCGCGCCGCCGGAATCGGGCTGAACGGGTGCGCTATGCGGCCGTCTTCAGGCAATCCTCCGCACGCCAGCCGTGCAGCCAGTCGAGCGCGTCGTAGAACTGCGCGTCCGTGCGCCCGACCCACAGCCCGTTGCGCACCTGCCGCTCGACGCCCTTCGCGTGGTAGATCCGCCCCATCTCGCGCGCCGAATACAGCACGCGTGCGGTGCGTGGAATCCGCACGCGTTCGTACAGCGCGAACGCGGCCTCGAAATCGCCGTCGGTCTGCGCAACGGCCGCGCCGAGCGTCACCGCGTCCTCGAGCGCCTGGCACGCGCCCTGCGCGATGTATTGCGTCATCGGATGCGCGGCGTCGCCGAGCACCGTCGCACGGCCCGCGCTCCAGCGCTCGACCGGATCGCGGTCGGCGGTCGCCCAGCGCTTCCATGACGTCGGCCGGTCGAGCATCTGTTTCGGCAGCGGATGGATGCCGTCGAAGTACGACAGCACTTCTTCCTTGCTGCCGTCGCGCACGCCCCAGGTCTCCTGCTCGCGGCTGTGGAACGTGACGACCAGGTTGTACTGGCGCCCGCCGCGCAGCGGATAGTGAACCAGATGGCAATGCGGGCCGGCCCATACGACCGGCGCATTGATCTGCAAATCCTTCAGCATGTTGTCGACCTCGACCACCGCGCGATACACGACATGGCCCGTCACGCGATGCGCATCGCCGATCAGCGCCTGACGGATCGCGGATTTCACGCCGTCGCAGCCGATCACCGCGTCGGCACGATAGCGTTCGCCGTGCTGGTCGATCACGGTCACGCCGTTGCCGTCCTGCTCGAACCCGCACACCTGCGTGCTCGTCCGGAATTCGATCAGCGGGTGATCCTTGACCGCCTCGTAGATCGACAGGTGAATGTCCGCGCGATGAATCACCGCATACGGATTGCCGAAACGGTCGCGATACGCGGCGCCCGTATCGATGCGCGCGACCTCGCGTGCATCGATCGCATCCATCAGTTGCAGCCAGTCGGTCAACACCGCGCGACCGCGCGCTGCCTCGCCGACACCCAGCGCATCGAGCGCGTTGAACGCGTTCGCGGCGAGCTGGATGCCCGCACCGATCTCGCCGATCCGTTCGGCCTGTTCGAGCAGCTTCACGCGAATGCCCTGACGCGCGAGCGCCAGCGCCGTCGCGAGCCCGCCGATACCGCCGCCGATCACGAGTACGCGCCGGCCGTTGTTGATTGTCTCGCCCATGTTCGTCTCCTGCGTCTATGACGCGATTCGTGTTACGCGACGTAGTCCGGTTGCCGCTGCGGTTGTGCGGCCTCGAACGCCGGCTCGTGCCGCGCGTGCTCGACCACCGCGAGGCAGCGCGGATACGCGCTCAGGTCGCAATCCATCCGCAACGCGTTCGCGACCTGCGGCACCAGGCACACGTCGGCCAGCGTCGGCGCGTCGCCGAAACACCACGGGCCCGCGTTCGCGCGGGCCAGCAGCCGCTCGACGCCGGCCATCCCTTCCGCGACCCAGTGCCGGTACCACGCACTCTTCTGTTGCGGCGTGACCTTCAGCTCGCTGTCGAGATAGCGCAGCACGCGCAGGTTGTTGACCGGATGGATGTCGCACGCGATCAGCGCGGCGAGTTCCAGCACGCGCGCCCGGCGCCGCGGTTCGAGCGGAATCAGCCGAGGCGTCGGCTGGATCTGGTCGAGGTAATCGAGGATCGCGAGCGACTGGCCGAGACGGAAATCGCCGTCGGTCAGCGCCGGCACCGCGGCCGACGGGTTCACCTGCGCGATGTAATCGGCGTCGCGATGCTCGCCGGTGCGGATGTTCACCGGCAGCGTGTCGTACGGCAGCCCTTTCAGCGCGAGCGCGATGCGCACCCGGTAGGAAGTCGAACTGTTGAAGAAGCTATGCAGTTGCACGATGTGACCTTTCGAGGAAAGCGACGAACGGGCGTCAGACCACACGCACGGTCAGCTCGCCGAGACGCTCGACGCCGACCTTCATCACGTCGCCCGCGACCACCGGCCCGACCCCTTCGGGCGTGCCGGTAAAGATTACGTCGCCCGGTTCGAGGCGGAAGAACTTCGACAGGTCGGCCACCGTTTCCGCGACCGACCAGATCAGGTGCGACACGTCGCTCTTCTGCCTGGTCGCGCCGTTGACGGTCAGCCACAGGCCGCCCTGCTCGACATGTCCGACGTCGCTCGCCCGATGCACGGGCCCGAGCGGCGCCGAACGGTCGAACGCCTTGCCGATTTCCCACGGCCGCCCCATCTCGCGCATCTTCATCTGCAGGTCGCGGCGCGTCATGTCGAGGCCGACCGCATAGCCCCACACGTGGTCGAGCGCGCGTTCGAGCGGAATGTCCGAACCGCCCTTGCCGATCACCGCGACGAGTTCGGCTTCGTAGTGATAGTTCTGCGTCTGCGACGGATACGCGAGATCGAGCGTCTCGCCGTACGCCACCGGCACGATCGAATCGGCGGGCTTGCAGAAGAAGAACGGCGGCTCGCGATCGGGATCGAAGCCCATCTCGCGCGCATGGGCCGCGTAGTTGCGGCCGACGCAATAGACGCGGCGAACCGCAAATCGGGCATCGCTGCCGGCAACGGGCAGCGCTACCGGCGCTTCGGGCGGGAATACGAAAGTCATGAACGGCTCCAGCGTAGACATGAATGAAGGGGCGCGCGCCGCGACTTCGGCGGCGCGCGGAAAACGGATCGTGGACGGCCGCCGGCGTCAGTCGCGCGCTTCGCGCAGCAGGTTCAGCGCGGACAGCACGGGCCGGTCGGAATAGCTGAACAGCACGCTGTCGGACGACGCCGACAACCGCACCGGCGCCCACGACGGCGCGACGAAGATGTCGTGCGGCGCGAACGCGAACGTCTGGTCGCCGATCAGCGCGGCGCCGCTGCCTTCGACGACGCAATAGATCGTCGCGTCGGTGCTGCGATACGTGCGGCCGTCGAAGCCCGCGGGCAGGAACTGCATGAAGGTGGCGATGGTCGGCATCGGCCAGCCGCCCGTCGCGGGGTTCACGTAGCGCAGCTTCACGCCGTCCCACGCATCGAGTTCGCCGTTCCGGTACAGCGCGTCGAGCGCCTCGCGGCTGCGCGCATACGGATAGCTGAACACCGGCGACGTCGGATCGCTCACGCGATGCCGCACCGGCACCATGTTGTGACCGAAGCGCGCGAAGCTGTCGCCTTCCGGACGATTCACCGGCTGCACGGCTTCCGGGAAGTTCTCCGCGAAACCGGCGTCGAGGTGCGCGAGCAGCGGGATGTCGAGCCCATCGAGCCACACGACCGGCTCGCCGCCGTCTTCCACCGACGGATTGCCGTGGTCGTGCCACGCCCACGACGGCGTGATGATGAAGTCGCCGGGATGCATCGTCGTGCGCTCGCCGTTCACGGCCGTCCACGCGCCGCGCCCTTCGACGATGAAACGCAGCGCCGACTGCGTATGACGGTGGCTCGGCGCGATCTCGCCCGGCAGGATCAGCTGCAGCCCCGCGTACAGGCTCGGCGTCATGCTCGACTTGCCCGGCAGCCCAGGGTTCTCCAGCACCAGCACGCGACGCACCGCTTCTTCGGCGCTGATCACGCTGCCGGCCTGCATCACGAGGTCGCGTATCTGTGCGTACTTCCAGATCGCGGCCTGCGCGGCCGGCTGCGGCGAGGTCGGCACGAGGTTGTGCAGCGATTCCCACAGCGGCGCCAGGCGCTGCTCGGCGATTCGTGCGTAGTAAGCGGCGCGTGTCGCGTCCGGATGGGTCGTCATGATGTCTCCTGCGGGTCGGCCGATCGGGTCGGCGCTATGTCGGGGCGGGGACCGTACTGCAGTCCGTCAGCAGATTTATATTCGACGCAGACATACCCGGTAAAATGGTCAAATCATCTGATCCATATATTTCTGGATATACCTTCTCGCGACGAGGCATGCAATGGACTGGACCCACCGGCTGCGTCTGCGGCATCTGCAGGTACTGTTGAGCCTGGCCGGCACCGGCAATCTGAGCCAGTCGGCGGTCGCGCTCGCGACCACGCAGCCGGCGCTGTCGAAATGGCTGAAGGAGCTGGAAGAGGATGTCGGGCTGCCGCTGTTCGAGCGGCATGCGCGCGGGCTGCGGCCGACGCCTTACGGCGAAGCGCTGATCGAGCACGCGCGCCGCGTCGAAGCGCAGCTCGACATCGCGCGCGACGACATGGCCGCGTTGCGCGAAGGCGGCAGCGGCCTCGTGACGATCGGCACGTCGGGCGTCGCGGCGGCCGACACGGTGCCGTTCGCGGTGTCGCAGTTGCTGAAACGCATGCCGCGCGCGCAGGTGCGGCTCACCGAAAGCACGATGAACCAGTTGATGCCGCAGCTCGCGCGCAGCGAACTCGATATCGTCGTCGGCCGTTCGGGTTCGACGTCCGTCGATCCTCTGCTGCATGCCGAAGCGTTGTACGTCGATCCGGTCGTGTTCGTCGCGCGGCCCGACCACGCACTCGCCGGCGCGACGTCGCTCGGCTGGGACGACGTGCTCGCCTATCCGTGGATCGTGTGGCCGGCGGGTACGCCCGTCCACAATGCGCTGGAAGCCGCGCTGCACGCCGCCGGCCGCGTGCAGCCGCCGCACTGCGTCGAATCGAATTCGTCGATTCTCAACCTCACGCTGCTGAACAACACCGACCTGCTCGGCGTCGCGTCGCACCGCGCCGCGCGGCGCTTCGCGCAACTGAACGCGATCCGCATCCTGCCGATGGAACTCGAGGGCCAGGGCGCGGTATCGATGTACTGGCACCCCGACAGCGCGAACCGCGCGGCCGTGGCCGCGACGATCGAGTGTCTGCGCGCCTGTGCGGCGCCGCAGGTTGGCGGATGGGAGAAAGTGAAGGTGGAATGAAAGGCGCGGCCCGGCGCGAACCGGACCGCTTCACCGCGACGCCGCACGCATCATGCGCCGTCGCAGGGCCCCGTACCGTCGAGCATCAGCGTGCCGACCCGCGCGGGCACGAGCGGCGTGCGCGGCGCCGGCGGCGTCCAGCCGAACAGCGCCTGCGCGGCCGCGCCGCAAACGCGGCCCTGGCATGCGCCCATCCCGCAACGCGACTGCAGTTTGGCGGCCGTCCAGCCCGGTTCCCGTGCGACCGCATCGAACCGCACGTCTTCGCAACGACACAGCAGCGTGTCGGCTCGCGCGAGCCGGCGGATCGGCTCACGGATCGCGAAGCGCTCGCGCACGGCATCCGCGAATGCCTGCCAGCGCGCGCGGCGTGCGACCAGCGCGGCCAGTCGGTCGGTCTGCCCGGTCGCCGCATAGCCGGCGATTTCGCCTTCGACCATCGCCAGCTCGCTGCCGCCGACGCCCGTGCACTCGCCCGCCGCGAAATACCCGTCGCGACTCGTGCGCTGGTGTGCGTCGACCGCCACCGCGCCGTGCTCGATCCGGCAGCCGAGATGGCGCGGCAGCACGGTATTCGGCACGAGGCCGAAGCCGCACGCGAGCCGGTCGCAGTCGACGTCGAATTCCCGATCGCCCTGGCGGATCCGCACGCGTTCGAGCCGCTGGTCGCCGAATGCCTCGACGACGTACGCAGCGGGCCGATACGCGGCCGTGACGAGCTTCGCGGCCTGCGCGAGCTTCGACGGCCAGCGCCACAGCCCCGCGCCGAAGCCGGCGACGTCGCCCCATGCGGCCTGTTCGAGCACGTGCGACACGCGTGCGCCGGCCTGCCGGGCCGTCGCCGCGCTCGCCAGCAGCAGCGGCCCGCTGCCCGCGATCACCGTGCGCTGCCCGCGCACGTCGAGCCCGTACTTGATCAGCGCCTGCAAGCCGCCGGCACCCGTCACGCCCGGCAGCGTCCAGCCCGGAAACGGCAGCAGCAGCTCGCGCGCGCCGCAGCAGAGAATCAGCGTCCGGAAATCGAGCAGCAGCCCGCGTTCGTCGTCCTCGAGCAGCAGCGTGCCCGGCTGCGTTTCGGCGACGATGCGCGTCGCCGCGAGATGCGTGACGTTCGGCTGTCGCAGCACGGCAAGGCGTTCGGCGGCGGCCGGCGTCGGTGCGGACGCTGCCGGCTGCCGCCAGATCTGCCCGCCCGCGCGCGGGTTGTCGTCGACGATCGCAACCGTCGCGCCGCTGCGCGCGGCGGCTCGTGCGGCCGACAGCCCGGCCGGGCCCGCGCCGACGATCGCGACGTCGACGCTCAATCGTTCCTGATTCATCGCGTGCGCTCCACCTGCATGCCATCGCGGCACAGCGTCTGACACGCCAGCCGGCGCCGGCCGTCGATCGTCATCCGGCATTCCTGGCAGATGCCCATTCCGCAAAACGGCGCACGCGTCGCCCCCGTGCACGACACGCGCGTCATGTCGTCGCCGCTCGCCGCAACGGCGGCCGCGACGGTCGCGCCGTCGGCCACCGTCAGCGCGCGGCCGTCCAGATGAATGATCATGTCAGCCTCCGCCGGGCCGCCCCAAGGAGGCTGACCGCCCCCGCGGGGGGCAGCGAACAAAGTGAGCGTGGGGGTCGTTTCATCTCAGCCTCCACCGGGCCGCCGCAAGGGCGTAGCAGGGAATTCGCAGCGCATCGCTCTGCGCCTGCGTAGCCGGCCGGCTTTGCAAAGCCGGCCGTGGGCGGCTGACGGCCCGCGCCGGGGGCGCCTTGCATGGGACCGGCGTAAGCGCTGAAGCGCCAACGCCGGCCGACGGCGAACGAAGTAAGCGTGGGGGTCGTTTCATGTCAGCGCTCCAGCTACGGGGGACGCGGTCAGGAAGCGTCCCGGCAAATACGGTTCGATCTCGATGGGCGGCCGCTCGCCGGCCATCAGCGCGGCGACGAGCCGCGCGCTGCCCGGCGCGGTCGTCACGCCGAGCCCTTCGTGCCCGACCGCGAGCCATACGCCCGGCCGCGCCGGATGCTCGCCAAGCAGCGGCAGGCCGTCGGGACTCGCGGAGCGAAAGCCGGTCCAGGCGCGGATGCCGTTCAGGTCGGCCAGCGCCGGCAGATAGCCGACCGCGCGGCGCAGCATGCGCGCGAGCACGGGCGGCTCGACCTGCGCGTCCTCGGTGTCGAACTGGCGCGACGAGCCGATCAGCAACTGACCGGTCGGCCGCGGCTGCACGTTGAACGCGACCGACGTGCCGTCGCTCGCGTGCGCGCTCGCCGCATAGCCCAGCTCGACGAGCTGGTGCGACACGTGGCCCGGATAGCGGTCGGTAATCAGCAGATGCCCCTTTTTCGGGCGCAGCGGCAATTCGGGCAGCAGCGTACGCGCCGCGACGCCGTTCGCGACCACCACGCGCTCCGCGCGCAGCACGTCGCCGCTTGCGAGCGTCACGCTCGGGCCATCGACCGCGACGGCCCGCTCGCGGCGCACCGTGACGCGCGGCGTGCGCTGCAGCAGCCAGTTCGCGGTGACGGGTGCGTAGAGAATCGCGTCGCCCGGAATCTTCAGCGCGCCGCCGAGGCCCGCGCGCAGCATCGGCTCCAGTTGCGCGAGCGCCGCCGCGTCGATCAGCTCGCCGGCCACGCCGTGCGCGGCGAGCGTCGCCTGCTTCGCGCGCGCCAGATCCATCTCGTGCGCATCGGCCGCGAGCCACAGCGTGCCGCAGTTGCGGTATGCGCAGCCGTCGGGCATCTCGCCGCTCAACGCGCGCCACAGTTCGATCGAGTAATGGCTCAGCGCGAGCTCCGCCGCGTTGTCGTCCATCGCGACGAGGTGTCCCATGCCCGCGCCGGTCGCGCCGCCGCTCGCGTCGTCGACGACGAGCACGCGCAACCCGCGCTGCGCGAGTTCGTGCGCGCACGCTGCGCCGACGATGCCGGCGCCGATCACGACGACGTCGGTCTTCGTTTCGCTCACGACCCGATGCCCCAGCCGAACGGATCGTCTTCCTCGATCAGCAGCGTCGCTTCCGCGCTCAGGTGCGCGCTGCCGCGAATCGTCGGCACGATGCCGCCGTCGGCCCGCTCGTAGCTCGCGTGAAACACGCTGCCGATCACGCTCGCCTGCCGCCACACGGCGCCCGGTGCGAGCTTGCCGTCGGCCGCGAGGCACGCGAGCTTCGCGCTCGTGCCGGTGCCGCACGGCGAACGGTCGTACGCGAGGCCCGGGCACAGCACGAAGCTGCGGCTGTCGTGCTCGGGATCGTCGGCGAACAGCTCGATGTGGTCGATCTCGCCGCCGTTCGCGCCGGTGATGCCCGCGCGTTCGAGCCCTTCGCGCACGGCCGACGCATACGCGGTGAGCGCCGCGACGTTGTCGCCGGCGACGCGCTGCCCGTGGTCGCTGATCAGGAAGAACCAGTTGCCGCCCCACGCGATGTCGCCCTTCACGGGGCCGTATCCCGGCACGTCGAGCGCGACGCCCTGCGCGTGGCGATACGCGGGCACGTTGCGCACGCTGACCGACAGGTCGTCGTGCAGCGTCGCCTCGACGGTGCCGACCGGCGTCTCGATCCTGTGCACGCCCGGCGCGATGCGTCCCATGTGATGCAGCGTGCGCACGACGCCGATCGTGCCGTGCCCGCACATCCCGAGATAGCCGCTATTGTTGAAGAAGATCACGCCGGCCGCCGCGTCGGGCGCTACCGGGTCGCACAGCAGCGCGCCGACCAGCACGTCGCTGCCGCGCGGCTCGAGGATGCACGCGGTGCGGTAACGATCGTGCTCGCGCGCGAGCACGTCGCGCCGCTCGGCCATCGTGCCGTCGCCGAGCGACGGAAAGCCGGACACAACGAGCCGAGTGGGTTCGCCGCCCGTGTGCGAATCGATGATCTGGATGCGCTTCATCATGAGCCGTCCGAAGTGGGGAAAGGAGCATAGCTTCCTCCGTCGCGCGTCCGTCCGCTTGTGGCTTTTCGATGAGGACGACGACGAAATCGGCATAGTGCGATGCGCCCCTCCCGCCCCTGCCGGCCGCTGTGCCGATTTCGTCATTTTGCTCCGCGATACGACTCAAGCGTGATGGGCGTTTGCGCGGCGATACTGGTTGCCACACCGACACACCCGTCGGCCGACCGATACGAACGTAGGAGATTTCAGTGAGCCGAAACGCCATTCAGTGGACCGGGGTTTTCCCGGCCGTCAGCACCCAGTTCAAGCCGGACTTTTCCCTCGACATCGACGCCACGCACCGCGTGGTCAAGAACCTGGTGAACGACGGCGTGTCGGGCCTCGTGGTCTGCGGCACGGTCGGCGAAAACACGTCGCTGTCGACGAGCGAGAAGCTGCAGGTCATCGAGGCCGCACGCGACGCGGCCGGCGGCAAGATTCCGGTGATCGCCGGCATCGCCGAATTCACGACCGAATTCGCGCGCAACACGGTGCGCGAAGCGCAGCGCGTCGGCGTCGACGGCGTGATGGTGATGCCCGCGCTCGTCTACTCGGCGAAGCCGCACGAAACCGCCGCGCACTTCCGCGCGGTCGCGACGAGCACCGACCTGCCGGTGATGGTCTACAACAACCCGCCGATCTACAAGAACGACGTGACGCCCGACGTGCTGATCGCGCTGCAGGATTGCGAGAACATCGTCTGCTTCAAGGATTCGTCGGGCGATACGCGCCGCTTCATCGACCTGCGCAATGCGGTCGGCGATCGCTTCGTGCTGTTCGCGGGCCTCGACGACGTCGTGGTCGAGAGCATCGCGGTCGGCGCGGAAGGCTGGGTGTCGGGCATGTCGAACGCGTTCCCGAAGGAAGGCGAGACGCTGTTCCGCCTCGCGAAGCAGAAGCGCTTCGACGAAGCGCTCGCGCTGTATCGCTGGTTCATGCCGCTGCTGCACCTCGACGCACGCCCCGACCTCGTGCAGTGCATCAAGCTGTGCGAAGAGCTGGTCGGCCGCGGCAGCGCGATCACGCGCCCGCCGCGCCTCGCGCTGCAAGGCGACACGCTCGCGGAAGTGAAGGCCATCGTCGCGAAGGCGCTCGAAACGCGCCCGGCGCTGCCCGACGTCGGTCTCTGATCGACGCCCCTGCGGCGGCGCGCGGGCTTGCCCCTGTTCGTCGCCGTCCGCGGTCCGGCATGGCCTGCGGGCCCGCTCGCCCCGGCGCCAGCCCGCGCCGACGGTGAACGGGCCGCGGCCCGCCCCGGTCGTTCGAACCGGGCGACGCCGGCCGGCAGGCGTGCGCGCTGCTCCGTCGGAGCGCGCCACGCGCGCCTGCACCGACATTCCCCAGGAGACAAGCCCATGCCAGGCCAAGGCAACGCACACCCGTCTGTCCCGCTTTCCCGTTCCGCGCCCCCCGGCGCGGGTCACGGCAAGTTCAAGAAACAGCTGTCGCTGACCGATCTCACGTTCATCGGTCTCGGCGCCATTTTCGGTTCAGGGTGGCTGTTCGCCGCGAGTCACGTGTCGACGATCGCGGGCCCGGCCGGCATCTTCTCGTGGCTGCTCGGCGGCTTCGCGGTGCTGCTGCTCGGCATCGTCTACTGCGAACTCGGCGCCGCGCTGCCGCGCGCGGGCGGCGTGGTGCGCTACCCGGTGTTCTCGCACGGCCCGCTGCTCGGCTACCTGATGGGCTTCATCACGCTGATCGCGTTCTCGAGCCTGATCGCGATCGAAGTCGTCGCCGCGCGCCAGTACGCGGCCGCATGGTTTCCGGGGCTGACGGTCGAGGGATCGAGCGACCCCACCACGCTCGGCTGGCTCGTGCAGGCCGCGCTGCTCTGCTTCTTCTTTTACCTGAACTATTCGAGCGTGAAGACGTTCGCGAAGGCGAACAACATCATCAGCATCTTCAAGTTCATCGTGCCGCTGTCGGTGATCGCGGTGCTGTTCACGTTCTTCAAGCCCGCGAACCTGACCGTGCACGGCTTCGCGCCGTTCGGCATGCCGGGCATCGAGATGGCCGTGTCCGCCGGCGGCATCATCTTCGCGTATCTCGGGCTCACGCCGATCGTGTCGGTCGCGAGCGAGGTGCGCAATCCGCAGCGCACGATCCCGATCGCGCTGATCCTGTCGATCCTGCTGTCGACGCTGATCTACGTGCTGCTGCAACTCGCGTTCATCGGCAGCATCCCGACGGCCATGCTCGCCGCAGGCTGGCACGACGTGAGCAAGGCGTTCTCGCTGCCGTACCGCGACATCGCCCTCGCGCTCGGCGTCGGCTGGCTCGCGGTGATGGTCGTCGCCGACGCGATGATCTCGCCGAGCGGCTGCGGCAACATCTACATGAACGCGACGCCGCGCGTGGTCTACGGCTGGGCGAAGACGGGCACCTTCTTCAAGGTGTTCACGCGCGTCGACGAAGCGTCGGGCATCCCGCGCGCGGGCCTGTGGCTCACGTTCGGCCTCGCGATCTTCTGGACGCTGCCGTTCCCGTCGTGGGAAGCGCTGATCAACATCGTGTCGGCCGCGCTGGTGCTCAGCTATGCGGTCGCCCCGGTGTCGGTCGCCGCGCTGCGCCGCACCGCGCCCGACCTGCCGCGGCCGTTCCGCGCCAGCGCGTTCGGCCTCACCGGCCCCGCGTCGTTCGTGATCGCCGCGTTGATCGTCTACTGGTCGGGCTGGAGCACGGTGTCCTGGCTGCTCGGCCTGCAGATCGTGATGTTCGCGATCTATCTCGCGTGCCGCCGCTGGGTGCCGACCGCGCACCTGAGCCTCGCCGAGCAGGTGCGTTCGTCCGCGTGGCTGATCGCGTTCTATGCGGCGATGATCGTGCTGTCGTATCTCGGCGGCTTCGGCGGCACGGGCCGGCTCGCGCATCCGTACGACACGGTCGTCGTCGCGGCCGTCGCGCTCGTCATCTACTACTGGGGCGCAAACACCGGCGTGCGCACCGACAAGCTGCAACTCGACGACGACGAGGATTGACGCGCGCGCCCTTCTCCCTTCCAGCGGCCGGGCGCAGCACGCCCGGCCCGGCTTTTTTCCGAGGAAAACCATGCAACTCACAGGTCAGCTCCTGATCGGCCAGTCGGCCGTCGCCGGACAGAACGGCACTCTCCATGCGATCGCCGCCGCCACCGGCGCACCGCTCGAACCGGCGTTCGGCGGCGCGAGCCTGCACGATCTGGAAACGGCGTGCGCACTCGCCGACGACGCGTTCGACACCTATCGCGAAACGTCGCTCGACGCACGCGCCGCGTTCCTCGACGCGATCGGCCGCCACATCATGGCGCTCGGCGACGACCTGATCGAGCGCTGCGTCGTCGAAACGGAGCTGCCGCGCGCGCGCATCGAAGGCGAACGCGGCCGCACGGTCGGCCAGCTCGCGCTGTTCGCGTCGCTCGTGCGGGACGGCGGTTTTCTCGACGCCCGCATCGACCCGGCGCGCCCCGAACGCAAGCCGCTGCCGCGCGTCGACCTGCGCCTGCGCAACGTCGCGGTCGGGCCAGTGGCCGTGTTCGGCGCGTCGAACTTCCCGCTCGCGTTCTCGGTGGCCGGCGGCGACACGGCGTCGGCGCTCGCGGCCGGCTGCCCGGTGATCGTCAAGGCGCATTCCGCGCATCCGGGCACGTCGGAACTCGTCGGCCGCGCGATCCAGCAGGCCGCGCGCGAATGCGGGATGCCGGCCGGCGTGTTCTCGCTGCTGTTCGACGCATCGCGCGAGATCGGCCAGGCGCTCGTCGCCGATCCGCGCATCAAGGCGGTCGGCTTCACCGGGTCGCGTCGCGGCGGCGTCGCGCTGATGCATATCGCGGCTGCGCGCCCCGAGCCGATCCCCGTCTATGCGGAAATGAGCTCGATCAACCCGGTGCTGCTGTGTCCCGCCGCGCTCGACGCACGTCACGATGCGATCGCGCCGCAGTTCGTCGCGTCGCTCACGCTCGGCGCCGGCCAGTTCTGCACGAACCCGGGCCTCGTGCTGGCGGTCGACGGCCCCGCGCTGCGCGCGTTCGAATCCGCAGCGGCCGACGCCGTGCGCGCCGTCGCCGCCCAGACGATGCTGACACCGCCCATCCATGCGAGCTACGCGCAAGGCGTCGCGGCGCTGCGCGATCACTCGGCCGTCGCGCTGCTGGCCGAAGGCGTCGAAGGCGGCCGCCATCAGGCGCGCGCGGCGCTGCTCGCAACCTCTGCGGACGCATTCATCGCCCACCCCGAATTGCGCGACGAAGTGTTCGGTCCCGCGTCGCTGATCGTGCGCTGCCCGGACACCGACACGCTGCATCGCGTGCTGAAATCGCTCGAAGGCCAGTTGACGATCGCCGCACACATCGCCGACGGCGACGCGGCGCTGTTCGCCGCGCTGCGTCCGACGCTCGAACGCAAGGCCGGCCGCATTCTCGTCAACGGCTTCGGCACGGGCGTCGAGGTCGGCCATGCGATGGTGCACGGCGGTCCGTTCCCAGCGACGTCCGACACGCGCACGACGTCCGTCGGCGCGCGCGCGATCGAGCGCTTCCTGCGGCCCGTGTCGTACCAGGACGTGCCGGACGCGCTGCTGCCGGACGCGATCCGCAGCAGCAATCCGCTGCACGTGCCGCAACGCATCGACGGCGTGCCCGCCCCGCGCGAGGTGAACCATGGCTGACCACACCACCGAAGTCGTCCTGTCGCTCGATGAAGTCCACGCGCTCGCGTTGCGCGTGCTGACGCACCACGGGATGTCCGACGCGCATGCGCGCGCCATCGCGAACGTGATCACGCAGGGCCAGCGCGACGAATGCCATTCGCACGGCGTGTACCGGCTGCTCGTCTGCGTGCGGTCGCTGAAGAAAGGCAAGGTCGATCCGCAAGCCGTGCCGACGCTGCGCCGGCTGTCGTCGTCGATCGTCGCGGTCGATGCGCATCGCGGCTTCTCGCTGCTGAGCTTCGAAACCGGGCTGCCCGTGCTGGTCGAGATGGCGAAGCAGCACGGCATCGCCGCGATGGCGATCAACCACTGCTATCACTTCTCCGCGCTGTGGCCCGAGGTCGAGGCGATCGCGGCCGAAGGGCTGGTCGGCATCGCGATGAACCCGAGCCACAGCTGGGTCGCGCCGGAAGGCGGCCGCGAACCGGTGTTCGGCACCAACCCGATCGCGTTCGCGTGGCCGCGCCCGGGCGGCGAGCCGTTCGTGTTCGATTTCGCGACGAGCGCGATCGCGCGCGGCGACATCGAGCTGCACGCGAAGCAAGGCAAGGCGATTCCGTCGCACTGGGCGATCGACGCGGACGGTCAGCCGACCACCGACCCGAAGGCCGCGCTGCAAGGCGCGATGCGCACGTTCGGCGGCCACAAGGGTTCGGCGCTCGCGGCGATGGTCGAGCTGCTCGGCGGCGCGCTGATCGGCGACATGACGAGCCGGGAATCGATGGACTTCGACGAGGGCGTCGGCGCGACGCCGTGCCACGGCGAACTCGTGATCGCGTTCGATCCGAAGGTATTTCTCGGCGACGAGCTCGACACGGGGCTCGCGCGCGGCGAGCGGATGTTCGAATCGATCGTCGCGCAGGGCGCGCGGCTGCCGTCGCAACGACGCTTCGACGCCCGCGCGCGCAGCATCGCGAACGGCGTGCGGATTCCGAAGCCGCTGTACGACGAGATCCTGACGCTGCTCGACTGACGCACGCTCGAGCGGCACGGCGCGGCTTCATCGTCGCCAGGACGGGCGAGGAAGCCGCCGTCCGGCTGCGCTGAAGATGGCCTGCGTCCCGTTTCGGGCCCGGCGCGCTTGGCGCACGCGGTCGCTGCCCGGCTCACGCCCCCGCCGCCCGCCCGCTCCCGGCGCCGCAGGCCCGTCGGCTGTGGGATAATCGCGGAGTTTGCCCAGGGCGCAGCTCAAGAGGTTGTTCGCACGGGCGCGAGAGAGGCCTTTATTCCCGTGCCTCCACCCTTTTCCCGCGATATTTCTTCAGCCATCACCATGCCCACTTACCGCTCCAAAACCTCTACCGCCGGCCGCAACATGGCAGGTGCGCGCTCGCTGTGGCGCGCCACCGGCATGAAAGACGACGATTTCTCGAAGCCGATCATCGCGGTCGTCAACTCGTTCACGCAATTCGTGCCCGGGCACGTGCACCTGAAGGATCTCGGCCAGCTCGTCGCGCGCGAGATCGAGGCCGCCGGCGGCGTCGCGAAGGAATTCAACACGATCGCGGTCGACGACGGCATCGCGATGGGCCACGACGGCATGCTGTACTCGCTGCCGAGCCGCGACATCATCGCCGACTCGGTCGAATACATGGTGAACGCGCACTGCGCGGACGCGATGGTGTGCATCTCGAACTGCGACAAGATCACGCCGGGGATGCTGATGGCCGCGATGCGCCTCAACATTCCGGTGATCTTCGTGTCGGGCGGCCCGATGGAAGCCGGCAAGACGCGCCTCGCGAACCCGGTCACCAAGACCGTCGAACTGAAGAAGCTCGACCTCGTCGACGCGATGGTGATCGCGGCCGACCAGTCGTATTCGGACGCCGACGTCGCCGAAGTCGAACGCTCGGCCTGCCCGACCTGCGGCTCGTGCTCGGGCATGTTCACCGCGAACTCGATGAACTGCCTGACCGAAGCGCTCGGCCTGTCGCTGCCCGGCAACGGCACGGTGGTCGCCACGCACGCCGATCGCGAACAACTGTTCAAGCGCGCCGGCCGCCGTATCGTCGAACTGACGCGCCAGCACTACGAGCAGGACGACGAACGCGTGCTGCCGCGCTCGGTCGGCTTCAAGGCGTTCGAGAACGCGATGACGCTCGACATCGCGATGGGCGGCTCGACCAACACGATCCTGCACCTGCTCGCGATCGCGCAGGAAGCCGGCATCGACTTCACGATGAAGGACATCGACCGCCTGTCGCGCACCGTGCCGCAGCTGTGCAAGGTCGCGCCGAACACGAACAAGTACCACATCGAGGACGTCCACCGCGCAGGCGGCATCATGGCGATCCTCGGCGAGCTCGAGCGCGCCGGCAAGCTGCACACCGACGTGCCGACCGTCCACGCGCCGACGCTGAAGGACGCGCTCGACCAATGGGACATCGTCCTCACGCAGGACGACGCGGTCCGCACGTTCTACCTGGCCGGCCCGGCCGGCATCCCGACGCAGGTCGCGTTCAGCCAGAACACGCGCTGGCCGAGCCTCGATCTCGACCGCGCCGAAGGCTGCATCCGCTCGTACGAGCATGCGTTCTCGAAGGAAGGCGGCCTCGCGGTGCTGACGGGCAACATCGCGCTCGACGGCTGCGTCGTGAAGACGGCCGGCGTCGACGAGAGCATCCTCGTGTTCGAAGGCTCCGCTCATGTGACCGAATCGCAGGACGAAGCGGTCGAGAACATCCTGAACGACAAGGTCAAGGCCGGCGACGTGGTGATCGTGCGCTACGAAGGCCCGAAGGGCGGCCCGGGCATGCAGGAAATGCTCTACCCGACCAGCTACATCAAGTCGAAGGGGCTCGGCAAGGCGTGCGCGCTGCTGACGGACGGCCGGTTCTCGGGCGGTACGTCGGGCCTGTCGATCGGCCACTGCTCGCCGGAAGCGGCAGCGGGCGGCGCGATCGGCCTCGTGCGCGACGGCGACCGGATCCGCATCGACATTCCGAACCGCACGATCGACGTGCTGGTGTCGGACGAGGAACTGGCGCGCCGCCGCGAAGAGCAGAACGCGAAGGGCTGGAAGCCGGCGCAGCCGCGTCCGCGCAAGGTGTCCGCCGCGCTGAAGGCATACGCGAAGCTGGTCATGTCGGCCGACAAGGGCGCCGTGCGCGATCTGTCGCTGCTCGACGACTGACGACGCATGCGACGGGCGACCGGTAGCGTCTTGCCCCGCCGCGCTTGCCCAGTCAAAAAGCCGCTCTCCGGAGCGGCTTTTTTTCGTCTGGCACCGGGAAAATCCGCGTCACCGACGCCATCAGTGACGGAGTTCGTCGGGACCGCCACCTCCGCCGCCGCCGTGGTTGCCCCCGCCGTTTCCGCCGCCTTGCGGCCGCGCATAACCGCCGCCACCCCAGCCGCCCTGGCGCGCGGGCTGAGGCATCGTGCGGCCCTCGCCGCCCGGTGCGGGCGACGGGTGCAGCACGGCCGGCGGCGGATTGGCCGGACGCGCATTACCCGCTCCGCCCGGCATCGGCGTCGGCGCTGCCGGGCTGGCCGGGCGCGCATTACCCATCCCGCCCGGCATCGGCGTGGGCGCCGGCGTCGGCGCAGCCGGCGGCGGCACGCGGTTCGCGCCATTCCAGCCGCCACGCGTGGCCGACGGCCGCGTGTCATGCACGGGCGGCGGGCCGCCCGGCGCGACCTGCAGCGGCGCGCCCGGTTGCGGACGCCCTTGCGCCGGCGGCATGCCGCCGGGGCCGAGCCTCGGCTCCGCACGATGCGCCCAACGATCGCGGTCGGGATACCACGGGCGATGCCGGTAATAGCGATCCCAGTACGCGCCGATCGCGAACCCGGTCACCGGCACGCCGATGATCGCGCCGTATTCGAGCAGCGGCACGTAGCTGCCCTGGTACGGATAGTCGAGCAACTGCGCATCGATCCAGCCGCGCACGCCCGGCAGGGCGACGTCGCACCACGTGTAGTCGCTCAGGCAACCGAAGACGTCGAGCGCGGTGCCGGGCGGAATCTGCGCGACCACCGGATAATCGGGCGCCGGCCCGGCAAACAGCTCGGCCGGCGAATTCGTGTAAGCGCTGCTCTGCGCATCGGCGACGCCCGGCGCGGCCGCGAGGCCGGCCAGGACGACGCACAGACTTCGGACAATCGTGTTCCTCATGATGCTCTCCCGCGCAACGTCGCCGCGCGCCGGTCAGTGCCGATGGCCGCCGCCCCAGTGGCCGCCACCCCAATGTCCACCGCCCCACGGCCGATGCCAGTACCCGCCGCGGCCGCCCCAGTAGCCGCCGCCCCAGCGGCCCCAGAAGCCGATCGTCACGGGCGGCCCGTACCAGCCGGAGTAGTACGCCGGGTAAGCGTACGGATACGGCGGCGGCACGTAGGCCGGCGCGACATACACGGGCACTGCCGGGCCGGCGTCGACTTCTGCCTGGGGCACGGTCGACGCGGCCGGGCCGGGCGCGGTCGGTGCGGCCGGAATCTCGCGCTGCGTCACCGTGGCGGGCACCGGCGCGTAATAAGGTGCATAACCGTACGGGCTCGTGTAGTAGCAGCCGCCAAGCGCCAGGGCGGCCAGCGCGACGACGGCGGGCCTCGCGGCGGAAATCGGGTTCATCTCGTACTCCGGCAGAATCCGCGCGTCGCCGCCGGGCGCGCGCCTGACTCTAGCTTACGTCCCCTGCAGATTTCCGCGCGTATGATCCGTTACTTTTTGTTTCCTGCCCTGGACGGCAGGGCGGGCACGCCGCGTGCTGGCCCGTCCGCGGCGCCGGCGTTGAAGTTGGCGCAAATGCCCTCAACTTGAACGATGTCGGCTGACCGGCGCGGACGGGCGTCCGCGACCCACCGGCAACCGCAAACCGGCGAGCTTCGGCCCGCCCCAGACAGGAACGCGGCTCGCGCCGCCATCGACATGACTACGCCACGCCCCACTCCCCGGGCGGACACACCGCTCGATCCGATCATCCAGCTGCTGGCGCTCGCCGGCGAGCAGGGTTATCTGACGCACGCCGACCTCGTCGACGCGCTGCCGCCCGAAAGCGACAGCCCCGACGCGCTCGATGTCGTGCGCGCCGCGCTGGCCGACATCGGCATCGCGGTACTCGACGAGCCGGCCGTGCCCGCGCCGTTCGCCGGCGCGGCGCCGGTCGAGGTCGACCGCGACGCGCTCGACGAAGGCCGGGCCATGCTCGGCGACCTCGCGCGCGGCACGAGCGCGTCGACCGATCCGCTCGCGCTCTACATGCGGCGCATGCACGCGGTGCCGCTGCTCACGCGCGAAGGCGAAATCGTGCTCGCCCGCGAGATCGAGACGGGCCGCCATCAGGTGCTGCACGCGATCGCCGGCTATCCGCCCGCGGTCGACGCGCTGCTCGAGCGTCATCGCGCGACGGGCACGACCGGCTCGCCCGATGACGACGACGCCGACGCGCCCGTGCCCGCCCGCTACGACACGCTGCAGGCAGCGGCGTCGGCGCTGCGCGAGGCAGTGCATGCGCATGGCACCCGTTCGGCCGAATACCGCGACGCACGCAACCACGTGGCCGCGCTGCTCGGTTCGCTCGCGTGGGTCGCGCCGGCCGTCGACGACGCGAGCCGTGTCGTGCGCGCGCTCGCGGCCGCCCCGCATGATCCGTCGGCAGGCGACGCGGCGTGCTTCGATGCGGTTGCACGGCGCGCGCTTGCTGCCGCGCTGAGCGACGGCCAGCAGAAGGTGCGCGACGCGACGCGGGCGATGCTCGAGGCGAACCTGCGGCTCGTGCTGTCGATCGCGCGCAAGTACCTGAACCGCGGCGTCGACCTGTCCGACCTCGTGCAGGACGGCTGCCTCGGCCTGATGCGCGCGATCGAGAAATTCGAATACCGGCGCGGGTTCAAGTTCTCGACCTATGCGACCTGGTGGATTCGCCAGGCGATCGCGCGCGCGGTCGCGGATCGCTCGCGTACGATCCGCGTGCCGGTGCACGTCGGCGACCAGTACCAGCGCGTGCAGCGGCATGCGCTGCGCTTTCGGCAGCGCACGGGCCGCCGCGCCACGCCGGCCGAGCTCGCGGCCGAAACCGGCCTCGCCGAAGACAAGCTGCGCGCGGTGCTCGCGCTGCCCGCCGAGCCGGTCTCGCTCGACACGCCGCTGCCGGACGCGGACACCGGCCTCGTCGAACTGATCGAGGACCAGGCATCGGCCAGCCCGTTCGAGCAACTGGCCGACACGCGCATGCGCGACTGCGTGCGGTCGCTGCTGCGGTCGGTCACGCCGACCGAGGCCGACGTGCTGCGCCGGCGGTTCGGCCTCGGCGGCGCCGAGCCCGACACCTACGACGCGATCGCGCAGGATGCGGGGATGTCGCGCGAGCGCGTGCGACAGATCGAGAAACGGGCGCTCGCCGCGCTGCGCACGGCCGCCGAGGCCGAGAACGCGCAGTCGTTTCTCGACGCGTAACCGCATCGCGCGCGGTGCACGGTCATGCCGCGTTCCGGCACGACCGTGCGCTGCGTGCCTGTGTTACGTTTGCCATTGACGCGCATCAAGTTTTCTTCATCGCGCGTCGCGACAATGATTGACAGCCGACCGGCGCATCGCTCGCCGCGTCCATTCCGTTTGTGCTTTCCGGGTCCCTTGCCATGCAGTCGACCGTCAGCCAGACGTACGAGGAAAACCGGCCTGTCGCGGCCTGCCTGCGCGAGGCCGCGCAATGGCTCGTCGACCAGGGCGCGAACCCGTACCGGGTCGCCGCTTACCGCGCCGCGGCCGATACGGTCGACGCGCTCGACCGCGACATCCGCAGCGTATTCGACTCCGGCGGCGTCGAGGCACTCGGCGCGCTGCCCGACATCGGCACGGGCGTCGCGCAGGCGATCGCCGAGCTGCTGGTCACGGGACGCTGGCGCCAGCTCGACCGCTTGCGCGGCGACGCCGAACGCGTGTCCGCATTCGAAGCGGTGCCGGGCATCGGCCACGCGCTCGCGCTGCGCATTCATGACGCGCTGCACATCGACACGCTGGAGGAGCTCGAACGCGCGGCCCGCAACGGCCAGCTCGAAACGATCGCGGGCGTCGGCCCGCGGCGCGCGGTCGGCATCCGCGCCGCGCTCGACGACGTGCTGAGCCGGCGCCGCCGCTGGCAAGGCCACATGCAAAGCGCCGGCCCCGGCACGGAGCCGCCCGTCGAACTGCTGCTTTACATCGATCGCCAGTACCGCAACAAGGCGGCCGCCGGCGTACTGCCGACGCTCGCGCACCGGCGCCTGAACGCGGACGGTTACGTGCCGCCGCCGGTGATGCACATGACGAAAGGCGGCTGGCATTTCACGGTGCTGAGCCAGCATGCCGCAATGCGTACGCCGGAAGCCGGCCGCCCGACCGACTGGGTCTCGCTCTATTTCTACGACGCGGTGCAATGCGAGCACCAGCGCACCGTGTTCACCGAAACGTACGGCGCGCTCGTCGGCAAGCGGATCGTGCGCGGGCGCGAGATGGAATGCCGCGTGTATTACGCGGGATGAGTCGGGCGTCGGCGGCGCTTCGCTGACGTCGAAGGCGGCACGGACCGGCAGCGCCGTCTCGCGATTCGGCACGTACGTCGAACCCGCCACGTCACCACGTCACCGCCCTTCCGTCGCATGGCTACCGAACCGCCCGCCTCGCGCAGGCTCGCCGCTACGCGGCGCCTTCCGCCTTCGCACGGCGCGCCGGATGACGATGCGCGGCAATGCGCAACAGCTTCTGGAACGACGGGCATTCGAGATGGTTCGCCGCCGGGCACACGGCCGCATGCCGCAGCGCATCGCGCACCGCACCGAGACGGCGGATCGTGCGGTCGAGCTCGTCCGCCTTGCCGTCGAGCTTCGCGCGGTCGATCGCGGGCCGCCCCTGCGCGCCGACCATCGCGAGGATGTCGTCGAGGGAAAAACCGGCCTCCCGACCGAGCGCGATCAGCGCCAGGCGCTCCAGCACCGATTCGTCGTATTGCCGCCGCAGCCCGTGCCGGCCGATCGGAACGATCAGCCCTTTTTCCTCGTAGTAGCGCAGCGTCGATGCGGGCAATCCCGTGCGCCGCGCGACGTCCGCAATGTCCAGTCGGCCCATGCTTGACCTCAAGTTCACTTGAAGTTGCAAGATAGTCGCTCGACTCCATCAAGACAAGCCGGACCGCCATGAAACCGTTGAACCCGCGTCGCATTCCGCCGTGCCGCATCGCCGTCATCGCTCGCTGCGGAGGTGCGCGATGAGCCCGTCCGACGTCCTGCTCAAGCTGCTGTTGATCGGCGCGGGCGCCACGCTCCTGATGGACCTGTGGACGCTGTTCCGACGGCGTGCGTTCGGCATTCCGTCGCTCGACTACGCGCTGGTCGGCCGCTGGCTCGGCCACATGACGCACGGCCGGTTCCGCCATGCGTCGATCAGCACCGCTGCCCCAGTGGCCGGCGAACGCGCGCTCGGCTGGATCGCGCATTACGCGATCGGCATCGCGTTCGCGGCACTGCCCGTGCTGATCGCCGGCCCGACGTGGATCGATGCGCCGACGCCGCTTCCCGCACTCGTCGCCGGGCTCGCGAGCGTGGTCGCCCCGTTCTTCGTGATGCAGCCGGCGTTCGGCTTCGGCATCGCGGCGTCACGCACGCCGCAACCGGGCGTCGCGCGCCGGAGCAGCCTCGTCACGCATCTGTCGTACGGGGTGGGGCTGTATCTCGCGGCGTACCTGCTCGCGGCGCTGACCCGTTGAGCTGCGCGCCGGCGTATCCCCAGCCGCGCCTGTCCGTCTCCAGCAAACCGACGAGATCAGCCGCCGTCGCCGCGCTGCGCCGTGTCCTCGTAGCGATCGAGCGCGTCGAGCAGGTTGCCCGGCCGGCTCATCTCGGCCCTTAGCCGGGCGGCCTTCTCGATATCGGCCGGCGCGGTGAGCTTCGCGCCCTGATCGAGGTACGCCTGAGCGCGCGTCTCGCCGGCGGCGGCAGCCAGGCCCAGCAGCGCGTTCGCGGCGATCGGATCGTGCCCGGCACCGCCACCCGCGTAGTACTGCACGCCCAGCCGGAACAGCGAGGTCGCGACACCCTGGGCCGCGGCCAGCCGATACCATTTCACCGCTTCGACGTCGTCCTGGCGCACGCCCTGCCCGTTCTCGTACATCAGCCCGAGATTGTTCTGCGCGTTCGCGTAGCCCTGCTCCGCGGCGAGTCGATACCAGTTGAATGCGTCGGTGTCGCTCTGCTTCACACCGCGCCCGCTGTCGTACAGGTAGCCGAGGGCGTTCTGCGCCTGCGGATCGCCCTGATCCGCCGCGCGTCGATACCATTTGGCGGCTTCCGCGGCATCCTGCGGCACGCCGGTCCCGGCGTCCTACATCAACCCCAGATACAGTTGCCCCCTGGGCAGGCCCTGTTCGGCCGCACGCCGGTAAAGCCGCACTGCTTCCGCACTATCCTGCGGCGCGCCTTCGCCGTGCTCGTATGCGCGACCGAGATTGCACAACGCATTGCCGTGGCCCTGTGCGGCCGCACGCCGATACCAGTTCACGGCCTCCGCCCGGCTTTGCTCGACGCCGACGCCGGTTTCGTACAGCGTACCGAGGTTGTTCTGCGAGGCCGCATCGCCCTGGTCGGCGGCCCGCCGATACCATTTCGCGGCTTCGGCGGGATTCTGCTCGACGCCGTCGCCGTGCTCGTACATCAGCGCGACGTCGAATTCGCCGTCCAGGTCGCCGCGCTTCGCCTTCTCCATCGCCGCGTCAAAGGCCGCGGGCGCATCGTCGTGCCCGAGCCAGACGATGCCGACCCCGAGGATCAGTGCGACTGCGAGCGCGATCAGGATCGCAATACCGGCCTTCCGGCCGATTCGTCGGGCCTGGATCATCTCTCGGTGTTCTCTTTTTTGTGGTTGCAAGCGGTGCGCCCGACCGGGCGCCCGCGTCATTCGCCGCCGCAGTCGATCAGGTTGCGCCGCACGCGCCCGAGCAGCCGCACCAGCGTCTCGCGCTCGTCGGGCGTGAAGCCGCGCAGGCCGTCGTCGGCGACGGTATCGCCCACTTCCAGCATCTGCGGAAAGATCTCGCGCGACTTGTCGGTCAACCGGATCACGAACGCACGGCGGTCGTCGTCGTTCGCCATGCGTTCGATCCAGCCATAGCTTTCCATCCGGTCGAGCAGCCGCGTGAGCGAGATCGGCGTGATCTCGAGCCATTCGGCGAGCCGCGCCTGGTTCATCTCGCCCTTCCACGTCAGGTACGCGAGCACGCGGCTTTGCGCCCGCGTCAGCCCGATGCGCTTCGCGCGCCGGTCGAACAGACGCCCGTTCAGGCGCGCCACGTCGGCGATCAGGTAACCGATCCGGTTCTCGTAGGTCTTGTCCATGCGGCGATTATAGGGTCAAGCCGGAACCGGCCTGCGGCTCCCGACCTGGCGATAAGCGGCTATATAATAAGCGTGCTTATAATTTGCGCCATACCGGATCGCCGCCCACGGCGACCGCCCCACGGAGACACCCGCTTGAACCCCGCCGCCGACGCCCCCGCCT
>NZ_JACCQB010000149.1:0-415 GCF_015712265.1 Burkholderia sp. 9777_1386
TCACGGGTGCGTGTTAAACGGTTAAAAAGAGTGGATTTTCCAACGTTAGGGCGCCCGACAAGCGCGACCACAGGTACCATGTTTGAAGCCTCATAAAATTCAAAATAACGTCGCTTTCGCAGCGTTTTTAAAAATGTCAAAACGGCTCCTGAGTGATCAGGAGCCGTTTAGTATACTACAACCGCCGTGTAATTAACGCGTGATCGCGTACAGCGTGCCGTCTTTTGCCTGAATCAGCAGTTTGCCGTCAGCCACAACGGGCTCCGTCAGGAAGCCTGAACTATCCACTTTCTGCTGTGCCACGAAGCGGCCATTCTCTGGATCGATCCAGTGCATATAGCCTTCGCTGTCGCCCACCACCAGGCTGCCGTTATACAGTGCCGGTGCGGTCAGCAGACGGTGCAGCAGATCGCTC
>NZ_JACCQB010000150.1:0-413 GCF_015712265.1 Burkholderia sp. 9777_1386
ATCATGGGCTACGATGAAACCCGCGACCGTCAGCTGTTCGAAGACAGCGCCATGTCGCAGCAGCCCACTGTGTCAGACCGGCTGCGCTGGCTGCTACAGACCTTTAAGTATCAGAAAAATATTCGTATTCATGCCTTTAACGAAGAGGGCATGGAGCCGTATCCGCACGGCTGGGACGTGTGGAGCAACGGTGTAAAAACCTTTATGGAAGACAAGGGGATTGCGCCGAACTGGATCTACACCTCTGAAGAGTCCGATGCGCCGCAGTTCCGCGAGCATCTGGGCATCGAGACGGTGCTGATCGATCCGAAACGCACCTTTATGAACATCAGCGGGGCGCAGATCCGCGAAAACCCGTTCCGCTACTGGGATTATATTCCGACCGAAGTTAAGCCGTTCTTTGTGCGTACGGT
>NZ_JACCQB010000151.1:0-410 GCF_015712265.1 Burkholderia sp. 9777_1386
GAGTGGTGGAGTCTCTGCACCTGGTACGACGTGCGGGATATGCTGCACGACAGAGGGTATCAGGCAGAGGCGCAGCAGGCGCACTACCAGGCCGTTCCGGAGCTGACAGACATGATCGGTCTGCTCTCCACTGAAGCCATCCGGACCACCTTCGGCACCGTGCAGCGTGACGGCTCACAGGAGCTGCTGCTGAGTTATATCCAGCGTTCGCTGACCAGCGCCCGCAGCGAGTACAGAATGCTGGCAGGCCGGACACGTTTCGCCCTGAACCCTGACACGAGCCTGATTGCCGTTGACCTGAACCTGGTGGCCGGAGATGCCACGCCGGCAGGAAGGCTGAAAACCGGGATTATGTATCTGTTCGCCGGGCAAATCACCAGCGGGGACTTCATCCTGCCGCAGTACCAGGA
>NZ_JACCQB010000152.1:0-403 GCF_015712265.1 Burkholderia sp. 9777_1386
ATCAGGCGATTGAGAAGGCGAACCATGGTGGATTTCCCCGAGCCGGAGAGCCCCATGATGACGAATATCTCGCCTTCTTCAATGGCCAGACTGGCGTCTTTGACGCCAAGCGACAGCCCCGTTTTTTCCAGTATTTGCGCTTTGTTGAGTCCTTTCTCAATATATTTGAAAGCACGGTGTGGATGCTCGCCAAATATCTTATAAAGATTTTTGTTTTCTAATTTAATTGCCATGCAATAGAGAAGTTCCTGTTATTTGTTTATTGCGATATGATACCCGATGGTGATTATGATCTTTTTACACCCTAACATACTCAGATTCTGTGACAACCCTCAATGGCAAACTCTCGGCAAAATCAGATGGGGACAACTGTGGCTAAGCCCCCGTGATATAAGGGCTGGGC
>NZ_JACCQB010000153.1:0-402 GCF_015712265.1 Burkholderia sp. 9777_1386
ATCTGGCCGTTTCTGTGGATCTGGGCGACGCTCTATCAACCGGAGCGTGGCTGGGGTATGCAGTCACATGTTGCGTCGCAGGAGAAAGCGGCTGACCCGGAAATCGCCGCACTTTCTGACCGAATTTCCCGGCTGGAGCATCAACTCGCCGCCGAGAAAAAGACTGACTATTCCACGTTCCCGGAGATCTAAATATGGATCTATTGATTGTTTTAACTTACGTGGCGCTGGCGTGGGCGGTCTTTAAAATCTTCCGCATTCCGGTAAATCAGTGGACGCTGGCGACGGCGGCGCTGGGAGGCGTGTTTCTGGTGAGTGGTTTGATTTTGTTGATGAACTACAACCACCCTTACACTTTTACCGCGCAAAAGGCAGTGATTGCGATCCCCATCACGCCACAGG
>NZ_JACCQB010000154.1:0-401 GCF_015712265.1 Burkholderia sp. 9777_1386
TGCATTTTCCGAGTTAATACCGTCGGCAATACCTGACATTAATACTTCACAGTCGCTGGCATTGAGTACGGAAAACTTAATCGAAGACGAACCACAGTTAATAACCAAAACAACCGGAAATTCATTCATCTCTTTTCTCATCCTGAGTTACGGATTAAAACAGTTTGTATACGATGTTCAGGATGGTCAGCAGACCAATCACGGTAACAAACACGTTATCCAGACGACCACGGTATTTCGCCAGAGACGGCGCTTTACGGATGGCATACATCGGCAACAGGCACAGCAGTGATGCGATAATCGGTGCGCCCATGGCTTCAATCAAGTCGAGGATGTTCGGGTTGGCGTAGGCAACAACCCAGGTGGAGCCCATAATGAAAATCATGCTGATAGTATTCAGT
>NZ_JACCQB010000155.1:0-396 GCF_015712265.1 Burkholderia sp. 9777_1386
GTCTTGTTGTAGACGCTGTTATCCGAGTTGTCGGAGTAGCGCAGGATCACCTTGTTCACCCCGCTGTCGTTGGTGTGGCTCAGCACCAGGCCGCCCTGCCAGGCTTCGAGACGCGCGTCGCTGTCCACCGCCTTTGAGTCAAAGCCGTAGTTGGCGTACACCTCGACGTCGATCGGCCCGGCCTTGATGTTGTGGGTTTTGGTGGTCAGCGCGTAGTGGCCGTTATCGCCGGTGTCGGAGCTGCCGGTACAGGTGATGCGCGACGGGTTGGTCTCGTCGGCCATCACTTCCGGGCTGCAGGATTTCACCTGCGAGACCGCCGCCACGTCGAACTGCACGCCGCCGATATCAAAGTTCTTCACCCCGGCGCCCTGGCCGTCGTGGTTCATCCAGAAG
>NZ_JACCQB010000156.1:0-393 GCF_015712265.1 Burkholderia sp. 9777_1386
GCTGAAAATCAATACTACGGCACTGGTCGCCGCAAAAGTTCCGCAGCTCGCGTTTTCATCAAACCGGGCAACGGTAAAATCGTTATCAACCAGCGTTCTCTGGAACAGTACTTCGGTCGTGAAACTGCCCGCATGGTAGTTCGTCAGCCGCTGGAACTGGTCGACCTGGTTGAGAAACTGGATCTGTACATCACTGTTAAAGGTGGTGGTCTCTCTGGTCAGGCTGGTGCGATCCGTCACGGTATCACCCGCGCTCTGATGGAGTACGACGAGTCCCTGCGTTCCGAACTGCGTAAAGCTGGCTTCGTTACTCGTGACGCTCGTCAGGTTGAACGTAAGAAAGTCGGTCTGCGTAAAGCACGTCGTCGTCCGCAGTTCTCCAAACGTTAATTG
>NZ_JACCQB010000157.1:0-393 GCF_015712265.1 Burkholderia sp. 9777_1386
ATACTTCTGTATAATCGCCAGCCAATGATGAGAATTGATTAAAATAACACTTCTTCGACAAACACAAAAACAGCCTTCATATTACATCATCATCCAGTTTCAGTTAACCCCGGACGCGCGACAGTGTTTCAGTACAGGACTTAAAAGCCAGCTCTTGCTCAGTAAAAACACACTCAACTAATAATATCTCAGCAGATATTATACTGACCAGGACACCTCACATTACTGAATTCTCTTCCGACAGTATCACTGCACAAATAAAAAAGAACGGGATAAATATTCAGACCGGAAGAATGGTGTCACAAAAGCATTTAATCATTACGCATGACCAGGAAGGGAAACACTTAACCACATGGTATCAACAGATATCATTACGTGTGCACTCTTATAAAA
>NZ_JACCQB010000158.1:0-392 GCF_015712265.1 Burkholderia sp. 9777_1386
GCACCGATCGCAACGTCACCTTTGTTTTTCGTGTTTTGCAGAACCGCGGGCTTACCGATAGCAAAGAAATCTTCACCAGCATCGCCGTTGGCATCAAATCCGGCTTTGTGTTGGGTGTTGAAAGCCTCGGCAAATGCCAGCGCCAGTTGTCCAAGCGTATTACGCGTCTGGTCCAGATCCTGAGAACGGAATGTCAGAATGCCGCCCAGCGACCCGGTATTCAGTAATTTCTCCGGGATCTCAATATTGCCTGCCGTCCCATCAACATAAGCGACAGTCGTACGAGAAGGGTCGGCGCTGGAAGGAACTGCCGCAAGTTGCCGCGCCGTACTTCCCTGAACCAGTGAGTAGCCATTGGCCATCGTGATGTTATAAGTGCCACCATCCTGAAC